>NZ_CP014141.1:1630000-1872821 GCF_001535545.1 Thermus parvatiensis
CGCCTTCCGGGACCTCCCGGGGAAGGAGGCCCTGGACCACCTCCAGGGCCTCCTCGCCGCTTTGGTGGAGCGCAGGGCATAATGGGGCCATGCAGGGGGTGCGCTTCCGGGTCATCATCGCCAACGACCCCGACATCCTCCAAGAGCGCCTGAACCGCTTCGTGGAGGGCCTTCCCGAGGACGTGGTCCTCGTGGACGTGAAGTTCGCCGTGGCCGAAGGCCCCTCTCCCCTCTTCGCCGTCCTGGTGCAGTACAAGGAAGTGGAGGCGTGGAAGGAGTAGAGGCCTTCCTCTTTTTCCTCGCCCTCCGGGGCGAGGCCAAGCGGGAGGAGGTGCGGGCCCGCTTTCCCCGGCTCGCCCCCCTCCTCAAGGCCCTGGGAGAGGCGGTGGAGGTGCAGGGCGAAACCTTTAGGCTCGCCAAGCCCCTCCGCCTCTCCTGGTTCGCCCCCCTCTTCCGGGCCCGGTACTCCCCCCTCCTCCCCGAGGAGGAGCGGGCCCTCGCCTTGGAGCGGCTCGTGGAGGCCGCCTTCCGCTCGGCGGAGGCGGGAGAGCCTTTGGTGGACGGGGAGGGGCTCCTCAAGGCGGCCCGCCTCTTCCAGGCAGGAAGCCGGGCCCTTTTGCAGGGAAACCCTCGGGAGGCGCTTCACCGCTACGGGGAGGCCCTGGGCCTCCTGGAGAAGGAAGGCCTCCCCTTCCCCGCCGCCGCCCTCGCCCTCTTGGCCCTGGCCCAGGAAGGCTTCCGCCCCGGGGGCAAGGGGAAGGCCACGGCGCGGAAGGCCCTCAGGCGGGCCCAGACCCCCTTCGTCCAGGAGGTGGCGGAGAGAATCCTCTCCCCCGCCACAGACCCCGAGGCCCCGGGCCCGTAGAATGGGAGGGATGTCGGGGCTTCGGCGGGTCTACCTGGCCCGGCCCCGGGGCTTCTGCGCCGGGGTGGTGATGGCCATTGAGGCGGTGGAGCGGTGGGCGGAGGCCCTGAAGGAAAAGGGAGAGCTCGTGGTCTACCACGAAATCGTCCACAACCGGGTGGTGGTGGAGCGCCTCCAGGCCAAGGGGGTCCACTTCGTGGAGGACCTCGCCGAGGTGGAGCGCCTAAGGCGGGAAAGGCGCCTCGCGGACACCGTGGTCTTCTCCGCCCACGGCCACCCGCCCGCCGTCCGCAGGCAGGCGGCGAAGATGGGCCTCACCATCCTGGACGCCACCTGCCCCCTGGTGACCAAGGTCCACACCGAGGCCAAGCGCTACGCCCAGGAAGGCTACTGGATCCTCCTCATCGGAGACTCCGCCGACCACCAGGAGATCAAGGGCACCTACGGGGAGGCCCCGGAGAGGACCATCCTGGTGGCGGTGCACACCCACGTGGGCAAGGACCCCCGCCTGGCCGACCCCCGCACCGTGGAGGTGCCGGACCCCGAGCGGGTGGTGGTCCTCACCCAGACCACCTTGAGCGTGGACGACACCCTGGCCACCATCGCCATCCTCAAAAAGCGCTTCCCCAAGCTGGTGGTCCCCTCCCGCAAGGACCTCTGCTACGCCACCCAGAACCGCCAGGAGGCGGTGAAGCGGATCGCCCCCAAGGTGGACGCCTTTTTGGTCCTCACGAGCCCCCACTCCTCCAACGGGATGCGCCTTTTGGAGCTGGCCCAAAGCCTGGTGGGCCGGGCCTACCGGCTGGAGCGCCCGGAGGAGCTTAGGCCCGAGTGGCTGGAGGGGGTGGAAAGCCTGGGGATCACCTCCGCCGCCAGCACCCCCGAGGACCTAGTGCAGGGGGTGGTGGACCGCCTCAAGGCCCAAAACCCGGGGCTGGAGGTGGTGGAAGAAGGGGCGTGGGAGACGATCGCCTTCCGCGAGCCCAAGCCCCTCTCCCCCGAGGAGGTCCTGAAGGGTGCTTGACCTGAGGCTTTCCGTGGCCCCCATGGTGGACCGCACCGACCGGCACTTCCGCTTTCTGGTGCGGCAGGTGAGCCAAGGGGTCAGGCTCTACACGGAAATGACCGTGGACCAGGCGGTGCTGAGGGGAAACCGGGAGCGCCTCCTCGCCTTCCGCCCTGAGGAGCACCCCATCGCCCTCCAGCTTGCGGGTTCCGACCCAAAGAGCCTGGCGGAGGCGGCGAGGATCGGCGAGGCTTTCGGCTACGACGAGATCAACCTCAACCTGGGCTGCCCCTCGGAGAAAGCCCAGGAAGGCGGGTATGGGGCCTGCCTCCTCTTGGACCTCGTGCGGGTGCAAGAGATCCTGAAGGCCATGGGGGAGGCCGTCCGCGTCCCCGTGACGGTGAAGATGCGCCTGGGCCTCGAGGGGAAGGAGACCTACCGGGGGCTTGCCCAAAGCGTGGAGGCCATGGCGGAGGCGGGGGCCAAGGTCTTCGTGGTCCACGCGAGGAGCGCCCTCCTCGCCCTCTCCACAAAGGCGAACCGCGAGATCCCCCCCTTGCGCCACGACTGGGTCCACCGGCTCAAGGAGGACTTCCCCCAGCTCACCTTCGTCACCAACGGGGGATAAGGAGCCTGGAGGAGGCCCTCTTCCACCTGAAGCGGGTGGACGGGGTGATGCTGGGGCGGGCGGTCTACGAGGACCCCTTCGTCCTGGAGGAGGCGGACCGGAGGGTCTTTGGCCTCCCCCGCCGTCCAAGCCGCCTCGAGGTGGCCCGGAGGATGCGGGCCTACCTGGAGGAGGAGGTCCTAAAGGGCACGCCTCCTTGGACGGTCCTACGGCACATGCTCAACCTCTTCCGGGGAAGGCCCAAGGGAAGGCTCTGGCGGAGGCTTTTGGGCGAGGGCCGCTCCTTAGAGGCCCTGGACCGGGCCCTACGGCTTATGGAGGAAGAGGTAGGCGAGGAGGGCAAGCAGGAGAAGCCAGGCCCAAAGGGGCAGGCGGAAGCGGCGCCTGGGCTTGCCCGTGAGGGGGTCTAAGGAGGGGAGTGGGGCCATCTTCAGGCGGGTCGCCCGCTTCATGTGGGCCACCATCTTGTCCAGGTCCCCCTTCCGCTTGTAGAGGGCGGCCAGGTTCTCGTGGAGGAGGGGGTCCTCGGGGGCGAGCTTGAGGGCCTCTTGGTAGAGGGCCAAGGCCTCCTCCAGCTCCCCCCGCTCCAGGTGGAGGGTCCCGAGGTTGGTGAGGGCCCGGTGGTGCGCGGGGTCCAAGGCGAGGGCCCTTTTGAAGTGCGCCTCCGCCTCCTCCCGCCGCCCCTCCCGCACCGCCTTCACCCCCAGGACCACCTCCTTCTCGGCAGCGAAGAGGGGGTCGTCCAGGGCCTCGGGGTCCTCCTCCAGAAGGGAAAGCCCCCTTAAAAGGCGCTCCCTCTCCCCCTCGGGGAAGCCCTCGGCGTAGGCCCGCGCCCCGGCGTAGTCCTTGCGCCGGAGGAGCCTGAGGAAGTGGAGGAGGGCTTGGGCCTTGGGATCGCCGGAAAGGGCCTCCGCCTCGAGGTCCTTCACGCCCTCCATCCTAGCCCAAGGCCTCCCGGTACACCTCCCGGTAGGCCCGCGCCGGCCCCTCCCAGGAGAAGTCCTTCTCCATGGCCCTAAGGCCCATCTCCTCCACCCCCAGGCGGAAGAGGCGGAGCACGCCGTAAAGAAGTCCCTCGGGGTGGTAGGTCTCAAAAAGGACCCCGGTCCTCCCGTCCTCCACGGTGTCCTTGAGCCCCCCCACCGCCCGGGCCACGGGAGGGGTGCCGTAGCGGCTCGCGATCATCTGCACCAGGCCGCAGGGCTCAAAGCGGCTCGGGACCAAGACCGCCTCCGCTCCGGCGTAGGCCAGGCGGGCCATGGCCTCGTCGTAGGCGGGGAGGAAGCGTATCCCTTCGGGGTTTTCCTCCTCCGCCCGGAGGAACGCCTCCTGAAGCCCCTCGTCCCCCACGCCTTGGACGTAGAGGCGAAAGCCCATCTCCAGGAGGCGGGGGAGGGCTTTTAGGACGAGGTCCAGACCCTTTTGGTAATCCAGGCGGCCCACGTAGGCGAGGACGGGAGGCCTAAGCCCCGTCCTCTCCCGGAAGGCCTCCTTGGCCCGGGCCTTCCCCGAGGGGTCCTCCCGGGTGTAGGGGGCGGGGAGGTAGGGGTCTTTGCCGGGGTCAAAGACCTCGGTGTCCAGGCCGTTCAGGATGCCCACAAGCTTCCCGGCGTGCCTCCGCAAGACCCCGTCCAGGCCCATGCCGAACTCGGGGTCTTTATCTCCTCGGCGTAGGAGGGGCTCACCGTGGTGACCCGGCGGGCGAAGACGATCCCCCCCTTCATCAGGTTCACCCGGCCGTAGAACTCCAGGGCCTCCATGTGAAAGAGCGTCCAGGGAAGCCCGGTCCAGTGGAAGAAGGGGGCCGGGTCCACGAGGCCTTGGTGGGCCAGGTTGTGGATGGTGTAGACCGTGGGGGCGTAGAGGGCGAGGAGGGCCGCCGTCCAGTCGTGGGCGTGGACCAGGTCGTACCCTCTCGCCACCTCCTTGGCCGCCAGGGCGAAGCGGAGGTAGCGCTCGGCGTCGTCGGGGTAGCCGTAGATCCGCTCCCGCCCAAACCCCTCTACCCCGAGGAGGAGAAACCGCACCCCGCCCTCCACCCGCTCCCCCAAGGGGGCCCTCTCCTCCCGCCCGAAGAAGGCGAAGGCCACTTCCCCCACCCGCCTGGCCTCTAGCCCCCCGTGCCAGGGGAGGAGGACATGGGCCTCCACCCCCAAAGGCCTCAGGGCCTTGGGAAGGGCCCCCACCACGTCGGCAAGCCCCCCCACCTTGGCCAGGGGGTAGGCCTCGGGGGCCACGTGGAGCACGCGCATAACGCCCATGCTACCCTTTCCAGACCCCCTGGGGAAGGGGCAGGGCCCCCTCGAGGCCCCCGAGGTAGAGGTAGGCCCAGGCCTCCAGGGGGCCTTCCCCCGTTTCCACCCGCACCCTCACCCGCCGGTACTCCTCCCCCTCGTCCTCCAGCTCGTCCAGAAGGGGCAAGGCCTCGGGCGCGAGGAAAAGCACCTCCCCAAAGACCCGCCCCTCCCCCGGCACCATACCCGGGTAGGCGTAGGGGCGGTGGGGGCTCTGGGGCAAGTGGTAGAGGCGAAACCCCTCCACGAAGCCGGGAAGGACCCGGTGGAGGTAGGGGCGCACCAGGGGGTGGTTCCGCTCCCCCCGCTTCAGGGTCCCGTAGACGAAGACGGCCTCCATCCAAGCGCCCCACCCCGGCGAGGTTCTCAATCCCCGAGGAAGCGGTACCCCAGGCCCACCACCGTCTCAATGAAGCGGGGGGCCTCGGGGTCGTCCCCAAGCTTCTTGCGGAGGAGGCGCACGTAGGCGTCCACCACCCGCTCCGAGCCCTCAAAGTCTGGGCCCCAGACCCGCTCCAGGAGCTCTCCCCGGGTGAAGACCCGGCCCGGGGCCTGGGCGAAGACCAAAAGGAGGTTCATCTCCGTGGGGGAAAGCCGGAGGGGCTCCCCTTCCAGGTAGGCCCGCCGTCCCTCCAGGTCCACCTCCAAGGGCCCGAAGCGCCTCCGCCCCTCCTTCCCCGCCCGGCGCAGGAGGGCCTTGATGCGGGCGAGGAGCTCCCTCAGGGAAAAGGGCTTCCCCAGGTAGTCGTCCGCCCCCTCCAGAAGCCCCTCCACCCGGCTCTCCTCGTCGGCCCGCCCCGTGAGGAGGAGAACGGGCAAAAGGGGGTCTTGCTCCCTCAGAACCTTGAGCACCTCGAGCCCCTCGAGGTCGGGGAGGCCCCGGTCCAGGACCACCACGTCCGCCCCCTCCTCCCCTACCCGCTTTAGGGCCTCCCGTCCGAGGCGGACCCAGGCCACGGCGAACCCCTCCCGTTCCAGGAAGCGGCGCACCAGCGCCCCTACCTGGGGGTCGTCCTCCACCAGCAAAATGCGCGCCATACCGCCTCCTACCGCCCCAGGACCACCACGACCCCAGGATACTCCCCCTCGGGCAGGCCCAGAAGCCGGGCCACCCCCTCATCGTGGAAGGTCGCCGCCGGGTAGGCGGCCAGCCCCTGGCCCACGGCGGCGAGGAGGACGAGGCCTGCGGCGTAGCCCGCCTCCAGGAGGGCGTAGCGGTACCCCCGGAGGCCGAAGAGGGCCTCGCTCCGCTCGGGCAGAAGGGTGAGGACGAGGAGGACGGCCGCCCGGTCCAGGGCCACCCCCATCAGGGCCTCGGCCCAGGCGGCCTCCGCCACTTGGGCGGCGATCTGGAAGAGCTGGTGCTCCCGGGGGAAGTAATGGTAGACCCCGGGGAAGACCCCCTCCACCCGGCGCACCACCAGGTAGGCCTCGAGGGGGTAGGCCTCCCCCGCCGAGGGGAAGCCCCGGCGCCCCTCCCGCTCCGCCAGGGGGTAGAGGACCTGGGAGAGGTCCTTCAAGGTGAGGGAGGCCCCCACCTCGGGGAGGAGGGGCCTGAGGTGGGCCATGGCCCGGAAGAGGGGGGGTCCCCCGTCCTGGCGGAAGGGGGGCAGGGCCTGGGTCTCCAGGGGGTTGGCGTAGACCTTGGCCTTGGGCCTCCGCTTGAGGGGCAGGGCGTCCCCGGGGAAAAGGCGGCTTAGGCGGTAAAAGAGCTTACCGGGATGCTTCTCCATGGCTAAAAGCGGTAGCCCTTGGGCACCACCACCACGCCCTCAGGGGTGACGGTGAAACCCCGGGCCCGGTCCAGCTCCAGGTCGTAGCCGATCTCGGTATGGGGAGGGATCTTCACGTTCTTGTCGATGATGGCGTTTTTGATGCGGCAGTAGCGGCCCACCTCCACGTCGTCAAAGAGGACGGAGTGCTCTACCAAGCTATAGGAGTTCACCCGCACCCGGCGGAAAAGGACCGACTCCCGCACCGTTCCCCCGCTCACGATGACCCCGCCGGCGAGGAGGCTATTCAGGGCGCGCCCCACCCGGTCCCCGGTCTCATGGACGAACTTGGCCGGGGGGCTGAAGAGGTTGGCGGTGCGGAGGGGCCACTCCGGGTTGAAGAGGTCAAACTCGGGGACCACCTTCACCAGGTCCATGCTGGCCTCGTAATACGCGTCCAGGGTCCCCACGTCCCGCCAGTAGAGGTTCGGCCCCTCCTGGCCGGGGATGGGGTTGCGGTGGAAGTCGTAGGCGTAGACCCTATACCCCTCCCTAAGGGCCCGGGGGATGACGTCCTTGCCGAAGTCGTGGGCGCTGGTCTCGTCCCTGGCGTCCGCCTCCAAAAGCTCAAAGAGGGCCTCGGTGCGGAAGATGTAGTTGCCCATGGAGGCCAAAGCCATATCGGGCCGACCGGGGATGGGCTTGGGGCTTTGGGGCTTCTCCTGAAACTCGGTGATGCGCCACTCCTCGTCCACCTGCAACACGCCGAAGCGGGTGGCCTCGGCCACGGGGACGGGGTAGGCGGCGATGGTGATGTCGGCCCGGGTGTCGTAGTGGTACTCCACCATGTGGCGGATGTTCATCTTGAAGATGTGGTCCCCGCCGAAGACGGCCACCGCTCGGGGCTCGTGGTTGTGCACCAGGTGGAGGTTCTGGTAGATGGCGTCGGCCGTGCCCCGGTACCAGACGGGCCCGAGCTCCTCGTAGCGGTACATCTGGGCGGGCACGAGGAGGATGAAGTGGTCCTCCAAAAAGGCCCCGAAGCGCCAGTAACGCTGGATGTGCTCGGTGAGGGACTGGGCCTTGTACTGGGTGAGGACGTAGATGGCGTAGATGCCGGAGTTCACGAAGTTGTTGAGGACGAAGTCAATGATGCGGTACTTGGCCCCGAAGGGCACGGCGGGCTTGGCCCGCTTGGCCGTGAGGGGGTAAAGCCGGCTACCCTGGCCTCCGGCAAGAATCATTCCTAGCACTTCCACCTTGACCATCCTTCTCCCCCCTTTACGGCCAGTCTACCCGAAGCCCTCAAGGCGGGACCGGTATAGTGTTCCCCATGCGGGTCGCCTCCGTGCGCTGGTTCACCCCGCCCACCCGTCCCCGGCCCGCCCCCCTCTTCTTCGGGCAGGAGCGGGCGCTAAGGGCCCTCGAGGCCGCCTTCCTCCACCGGGGGCACGGCTACCTGGTGGGGCCGAGCGGCCTCGGCAAGCGCGCCCGGCTCCTCGCCTTCCTCGAGGGCCGGGCCTTCCCCAAGGAAGAGCTCGTCTACCTTCCCCTGGGGGAGGAAGCCTTCCCCCTCCTCCTCCCCGAGGGGGAGGGCAGGGCCTTGGTGGAAGGAGTGGAGGCCCTCTTCGCCGAGTTCACCCCCGGCCTTTTCCGGGAAAAGGGCTTTCTCTACGCGAAGAACCTGGTGGAGTCCCGCCACGAGAGGGAGGCGGAGGCCCTGCTCCAGGCCCTCGCCCAAGAGGCCAAGGCCCACGGCTTCGCCCTCGCGGAGGAGGAAGGGGGGTTCACCCTCACGGGCCAAGGCCCCCTCCCCCCGGAGCTTTCCGCCAAGCTGGAGGAGACCGTTTTGGCCTACGTGGAGGTGCGGCAGCGGGCCCAGGCCGAGGTGGCGGCCCTGCGCCGTAGCTTCGCCGAGCGCCTCCTCCAGCCCAAGGTGGAAGGCCTAAAGGCGCGCTTCCCCGAGGCCGCCCGGTACCTGGACTGGCTCCTGGAGTCCCTCCTCCGGGCCGCGGCCCTGGAGGAGGAGGTGGAGGGCGAGGCCCTTCTCCCCCGCCTTCTCGTGGAAGGGGGGACGCGGGTGGTCTACGAGCCGAACCCCACCCCGGAAAGGCTTTTCGGCCACCTGGAGTACGAGGTCCGGGAGGGGGTCCTCACCACCCACCTGGGCCTCCTGCGGCCCGGCGCCCTGATGCGGGCCGCAGGGGGGGTTTTGGTCCTCGAGGCCCACCGGGTGCTGGAGCTTGGGAGCTACCCCCTGCTCAAGCGGAGCCTGGCCACGGGGGAAATAGAGCCCCTCGCCCCTAGGCCCGAGGTGCGGGGCCCCAGGCTCCAACCCGCCCCCCTCAAGGCCCAGGTCTTCCTGGTGGGCCCGCCGGAGGTCATCGCCCTTTTAGAGGAGGACGAGGAGTTCTTGGAGCTCTTCCCCTTCCGGGTGGAGTTCAACCCCGAGATGCCCTACACCGAGGCCCACGTGGCCCACCTGGGAGGCTTTCTGGAGGCCCAGGGGGTGCGCCTCCTCCCGGAGGGGCTCGCCGCCCTCGCCGACGAGGCCCGGCGCATGGCCGGGCACCGGGAAAGGCTGGACGCCCGCATCTACCGCCTCCTGGACCTGGCCCGGGAGGCCGCCCGCTACCAGAACCCCGTGGGCCGGGAAGGGGTGGAGCAAGCCCTCAAGGCCCGGGAGGACCGCTTCGCCCTGGAGCAGGAGCTTTTCCTCAAGGACGTGGAGGAAGGGGTGGTGGCCCTGGAGGTGACGGGGGAGCGGGTGGGGGAGGTGAACGGCCTCGTGGTCCTCGAGGGTCCCGCCCCCACGGGCCGCCCCGTGCGCATCACCGCCCAGGCGGGGCCCGGCCGGGAGGGGATCCTCTCCATTGACCGGGAGGTGGGCCTCGGGGGGCAGGTCTTCCACAAGGCCGTCCTCACCCTGGCGGGGTACCTCCGGGGCACCTACGCGCAGCTTGGGGCCCTCTCCGCCACGGTGAGCCTGGTCTTTGAGCAAAGCTACGGGAGCCTCGAGGGGGATTCGGCGGGCCTCGCCGAGCTTCTTGCGGTGCTCTCCGCCATCTCCGGCCTTCCCTTGCGGCAGGACCTGGCGGTGACCGGGGCCATTGACCAAACGGGAAGGGTCCTCGCGGTGGGCCGGGTGACGGAGAAGGTGGAGGGCTTTTTCCGCGTCTGCCAAACCTTGGGCCTCACGGGCACCCAAGGGGTGGTCCTCCCCAAGGCCAACCTCCCCCACCTCACCCTGAGGCGGGAGGTGGTGGAGGCGGTGGAGGAGGGCGTCTTCCACCTCTACGCCGTGGAGGAGGTGGACGAGGCGGTGGAACTCCTCTTCGGGCGCAGGGCCTACTGGGTGCACGAGAAGGTGCGGGAGGCCCTGGAGCACTTCCAGAAGCTGGAGAACGGGGACGGGGAGAAAGGCTAAGTACCCCACCGCGGCTTTCGCCGCGATGGGGGCCCCAAAAGGAAGCTTTCCAAGCTTTTTTGCGGGCAACCCGTGTTGCGGAATCAACGCGCAGCCACTTAGCGCCCGGGCTCCAAAAGAAGCGCCCTCCCCTCCCCCGCGAAGCGCATGGGGAGGTACTCGCCGCGCCGCCAAAAGGAGAGGAGGTCGGCGTAGTGGCGGGAGAGGAAGTGGCCCGACTGGCCCATAGGGTGGACGAAGAGGGAGCCCTCCATGTCCGAAAGGTCCACGATCTGGCGGTAGCTCGGCCCGTGGCCCATGGCGAGGGTCTCGGGGTCAAAAGGCCCCACGTTCACCGTGTACCGGTCCCCGCCGAAGGCCACCTCCCGGTCGGAGAGGCGTTTTAGGGGGGTGTGGGTGAGGACGGCGTGGACAAAGCGCGCCCGGTGCACCTCCCCCCAGGCCCTGGCCCCTAGGGCCTCCTTCCGGTCCAGGGCCCGTTCCAAGGCGAGGGCGGCATAGTCCAGGCAGGACTCCCGGTACTCGGTCTCCGGCTGGTCGCAGTTCTTGTCCCCCTCCTTCAGGGCCTTAAGGAGGTAGCGGGGCTCGTCCCAGTAGGCCTCCCCCACCTCCTCCTGGGGAAGCCGGGTGAGCTCGGTGTACCAGAGGGCGAAGACCAAGGCCTCCTCGAAGGCCTTGTCCATGGTGCCGTCCCAGGAAAGAAGGCGCTCCTTCCAGGCCTGGCCCCTTTCGGAAAGGGGGATGAGGAGCTCCAAAACCGGGCGGAAGTCCCGGTAGAGGAGGCTCTTCTGGTCCTGCTGGATGGCCTTCATGTCATCCAGGGAAAGCTTCTCCTTGGCGAGGAGGAGCTCCTCTATGCGCTCCGCCCGGTAGGGCTCGGCCCAGTCGTAGGTGAGGGCGTAGGGAAAGCCCTTAGGGGTCACCTTGTGGTTGGCGGTGACGAGGTAGCCCCTGGCGGGGTTGAAGGCCTGGGGCCACTCCTCGGGCCTCCGGTAGCCCAGCCAGTCCCACTCCCCGTTTCCCGGCACCGGCACCATCCCCGTGTGCCCCTCCTTGCGGACGGGAAACTTCCCCGGGGCGATGTAGCCGATGTTGCCCTCCACGTCGGCGTAGACGAAGTTCTGGCTCGGGGCGGAGTAGGGCAAAAGGGCCTTTTTAAACTCCTCCCAGTTCCCCGCCAGGTTCACCCCCAGGAAGGCCATGAGGATGTGGTCCTCTTCGTCCAGGCTCACCCAGCGGAGGGCCATGGGGGTCTTGGGGGGGTCCTCTAGGGCGTCGGTGATGACGGGCCCGTAGACCGTCTCCCGCACTTTCAGCACCTCTTCCCTTCCCCCCTTGACCCGGATCACCTCCTCCCGCACCCCGTAGGGGACGACCCGGCCCTTGTAGCGGTAGCCCCTTCCTTCCACCTCCTCCAGGAGGTAGAGGTCCTCCACGTCCGCCCCCACGTTCGTCACCCCCCAGGCGATGCGGTCGTTCCGCCCGATGACGACGCCGGGCAGGCCGGGCAAGGTGGCCCCGATGGCCCTAAGCCCTGGGGCCTCAAGGGCCATGAGGAACCAGAGGCTCGGGGCCTGGAGGGCGAGGTGGGGGTCGTTGGCGAGGAAGGGCTTGCCCGTTTCGGTGCGGCTTCCCGAGACCACCCAGTTGTTGCTGGCCTCCATGAAGCGGGGCGGGGCCATCCGGAGGAGGGCGCTTGGGACCTCTTCCCGCTTGAGGGGAAGCTTAAGGTCCTCAGCGGAAAGGATGGTGGGGGCGTCCTCGGGGTAAGGGGGCATGAGCTCAAGGAGCCGCTTTGGGCTTACCCCCCGGGCGAGGAGGCGGTGGCGTTTTAGCTCCTCCTCCCAGTTCCCCGAGAGGTCGTAACTCATCATCTTGGCCCAGACCAGGACGTCGGGGCCCGTCCAGGGCTCGGGGCGGAAGCCGAGGAGCCTGAACTCGGGCGGCAGGGGGGCTCCAGAGGCCAAGAAGGCGTTTACCCCGGCAGCGTAGGCGTCCACCGCCTCCTTCTCCTCGGGGTAGAGCCTCCCGTAGGCCGCCTGGGCCGCCCGGTAGAAGCCCCAGGTGCGGAGGAACCGGTCCTGGGGAAGCGTGGCCTCCCCCAGGATCTCGCTCAAGCGCCCCTGGCCCACCCGGCGCTGGAACTCCATCTGCCAAAGCCGCTCCTGGGCGTGGACGAAGCCCTGGGCGAAGAAGAGGTCCTTAAGCGTCGCCGCCCGGATGCGCACCACCCCCTTGCCGTCCCGGACCACCTCCACCGGGGCGGAAAGCCCCTCCAGGGCGATGCGGCCTTCCCCTTGGGGCAGGGAGGCCCTGAGGTAGAGGTACCCCGAGAAGCCGAGGAGAAGGGCAAGGAAAAGGAAAAGGCCCAAAAGCCAGGCCAGCCCCCGCAAGAAGCGCTTCATGGTTGGGAAGAAGCATACCATACCTCCCATGGACCTCCTGCGCGCTTCCTTAAGCGGGGTTTTCCTCGGACTCCTCTTCCACCGCCTGGGCCTTCCGGGCGGGGCCGTGGTGGGGGCCATGCTGGGCACGGGCCTCGCCCAGCTCCTCACCTCCCCCGCCCCCACCCCAAGGGGCCTGGACCTCGCCGTGCAGCTCGCCGCTGGGGTTTTGGTGGGGCTTTCCTTCCGGAAGGAGCTCCTCTCCCCCAAGCTCCTCCCCTACGCCCTCCTCGCCGCCCTCGCCTTCCTCGCCCTCGCCCTCCTCCTCGCCTTCCTCCTCGCCAGGCCCCTGGACCAGCCCCCCAAAGCCCTCCTCTTCGCCCTGGCCCCCGGGGGATCACGGGCATGGGGCCCCTGAGCCAGGCCGAGGGGGGAAGCCCCGCCCTGGTGGGGGTCTTCCACACGGTGCGCGTCCTCGCCCTCTTCCTCCTCGTCCCCCTCCTCGCCCGGCTTCTCAGGTAGAGTGAAGGCATGCGGCTGGAGTTCCTGGAAAACGGCCCCATCCGGGTGGAGGGCAAGCGCTTCGTGGTGCGCGTGGGGGAGAAGGAGGAGGTTTTGGAGCGGCCCCGGGTCTTCCTCTGCCGCTGCGGGGGCTCGGGGAACAAGCCCTTCTGCGACGGCGCCCACAAGCGGATCGGCTTCCAGGCCCCGGGCGGGGTCTTGGAGGTGGAAAGCGACTGACCCGCTGGTCAATCCCGGCCACAAGGGGTAGACTGCGGGGGCTATGGGCGAGATGCGCTACCGCAAGCTCGGCAAGTGGGGCCTGAAGGTCTCGGAGATCTCCCTGGGGGCCTGGGTCACCTTCGGGGACGTGGTGAAGGACAAGGAGACCGTCCGGGAGATCGTTAGAATCGCCTACGAAGGGGGCGTGAACTTCTTTGACAACGCCGACGTCTACGCCAAAGGCCTCGCCGAGGAGATCATGGGGGAGATCCTCCAGGAGTTCCCCCGGCACACCCTGGTCCTCTCCACCAAGGCCTACTGGCCCATGTCCGAGGACCCGAACGACCGGGGCCTAAGCCGCAAGCACCTTTTGGAGAGCATCACGAAAAGCCTCAAGCGGCTCAAGACCGACTACGTGGACATCTTCTTCGCCCACCGTTTTGACCCCGAGGTCCCCATGGAGGAGATCGTCTACGCCATGCACACCATCGTGGAGAAGGGGTACGCCCTCTACTGGGGCACCTCGGAGTGGCCTGCCGCAAGGATCGCCGAGGCCGTGACCTTCGCCAAGGAAAACGGCCTCCACCCGCCCGTGGTGGAGCAGCCCCAGTACTCCATGCTCTACCGGGAGCGGGTGGAAAACGAGATCCTCCCCGAGGCGGAGCGCTTCGGGATGGGCCTTGTGGTCTGGAGCCCCCTGGCCCAGGGGATGCTCACCGGCAAGTACGACGAGGGCATCCCGGAGGGAAGCCGCTTCGCCCGCTACGACCAGTTCAGGGAGCGCTACCTCACCGAGGAGAACCGGAGGAAGGTGCTCAAGCTCAAGGCGGTGGCGGACGAGCTCGGCCTCACCCGCACCCAGCTCGCCCTGGCCTGGGTGCTGAGGCTTCCCGGGATCAGTAGCGCCATCACCGGGGCCACCCGCCCCGAGCAGATCCGGGAGAGCCTGGGGGCCGCCGGGGTGGACCTGCCCCAGGAGGCCCTGGAGAAGATTGAGGCCATCCTGAAGGGCGAGGCCTAGGGCACGGGGGCCAGGCCACCACCCTCTCCCTCCTCAGCCTCTTCCACTTCCTCCCCCTCCTCCTCTCCCCCCTGGCGGGGGCCTTGGTGGACCGCTACCCCAGAAAGTGGGCCATGCTGGCGGCCGACCTCGGCGGGGGGGTGGCCACCGGCTTCCTCCTTTTGCTCTACCTCCTGGGGCGCCTCGAGGTCTTCCACCTCTACCTGGTCTCCGCCCTCACGGGGGCCCTCTCCAGCCTCCACTGGCCCGCCCTCTCCGCCGCCCTCTCCGCCATGCTGGAGAAGAAGGGCTACGCCCGGGCGAGCGGCATGATGAGCCTGGCGGAGTCCCTGGCCGGGGTGGGGGCCCCCGTCCTGGCGGCTGCCCTTCTCAAGCCCTTGGGCCTCGGGGGCGTCTTCGCCCTGGACCTCCTGGGGGCGGGCGCCGCGGTCCTCACCCTCCTCCTGGTGCCCATCCCGGGCCTTCCGCCCCGGACCGGCCCCAGGACCTCCCTCAGGGAAGAAGCCCTCTACGGTTTCCGCTTCATCCTGGAAAGGCCGCTCCTTCTCGGCCTTCAGCTCATGTTTTTCGGCATCAACTTTCTCAGAGACTGTCGTAAAAGTCCGCTATACTTGAAGGGTGGCTTCTACACGGAGATCTTACCCCAGCGACCTGTCGGACGCGGAGTGGGCCATCCTGGAGCCGTTGATCCCCGCCCCCAAGCCCGGTGGCCGACCCGCAAAGGTGCCGCTGCTTCCCCGTTAGGGGAACACCTTGAGGAGGGAGATCGTCAGCGCCATACTTTACGTCCTGGAAAACGGCATCAAGTGGCGGGCCATGCCTCACGACTTGCCCCACTGGTCCACGGTCTACCACTACTTCCGCAAGTGGCAGAAGGAAGGGGTTTGGGAGAAGGTAGCTCAGGTTCTGGCCCGTCGTGACCGGGAGCGGGGAGGACGGTATGCCTCCCGAGTGCCCTGGTTATGGACAGCCAGTCGGTGGTCACGGGCATAGCCCGTATCTTGCAGACGAGTGAAAAGGGGGGCCCCGGGGACACGACGGGGCGAAGAAGGTCAAAGGGAGGAAGCGGCAGATCCTGACGGACACGGGGGGCCGTCTTTTGAAGGCCTTTGTCCACCCGGCCAATGAGCACGACAAGTGGGGTGGGCAGGCGTTGCTTTTGGGGATGGACCTCTCCTTGTGGCCCCGGGTACGCAAGCTCTTTGTGGACTGGGGCTACCGGGGTTTGCGGGAGGTGGCTAGGGGGCTGGGACTGGAGCTGGAGGTGGTGGCCCGTCCTTACGCGGGGGTGCGGGGGGTCTGGGTGCGGGAGGGGGAAGAGGTGCCGGAGATCCCGCGGGAGGGTGGGTTCAAGCCCCTGCCCAAGCGGTGGGTGGTGGAGCGGACCTTTGCCTGGATGGGGCGAAACCGACGGCTGGGGAAAGATTACGAGTACCACCCTGAGGTAACGGAAGCCTGGATGTATTTAGGCATGATACGCTTGCTGGTGAAGCGGCTGGCCAGGGCCGCATAAGCTGGAGGAGGGGACTTTTACAACAGTTTCTCAGCACCCTGGCCGTCACCGTCCTGCCCGCCATGGTGCTGGCCAAGACGGGGATGTCGGAGGCGGCCCTGGCCCTGGTACGCTCCGTCGCAGGGCTCGGCGGGGTGGTGGGGCGGCTTCTCCTTTCGGTGTGGGGCGGCCCCAAGAAGCGAGTCCACGGAGTCTTCCTGGGCATGGCCTTCTCCAGCCTGGCCTTGGCCTTGATGGGGGTGGCCGAAGGCCCAGGGGCCTGGGCAACCCTGGCCTTCCTAGAAAGCCTCTTTATCCCGATCATCAACGGGTCCAACCAGGCCATCTGGCAGGCCAAGGTGCCGCCTTCCGTCCAGGGGAAGGTCTTCGCCGCGAGGCGCATGATCGCCTGGTATCAACCCCTTGGGGATGGCCTTGGCTGGCCCCCTGGCGGACGGGGTCTTCGCTCCCCAGTACGGGCAAGGGGAGGGCATCGCCCTCATGCTCCTCCTCTTCGGGAGCCTGGGGGTGCTTTGGGGGCTTTCCGGCTACCTCCTCCCTAAGGTGCGGGAAGCGGAACGCCTCCTCCCCGACGCCAAGGAAAACCAGGCAGCCGCGCCGTGATCGGGCACAGACGCAAGGCCAAGGGACATCCTTCCAATGTGGCTTCCTTCTCTCCCAAGGAAGGAGGGGGTCTGTAGGCTTCCCCTATGGGCGAGCCTCTCCTCGCCCCCGTCCTCCGCCTCCTGGAGGAGGGGCGGGAACGGGAAGCCCTGGCCCTCCTCCAAACCCCCCAAGAAGGCCTCCCGGAGGCCGAGCGCCTGGCCCTCCTGGGCTTTCTTGAGGGGCGGAAGGGGGACCTTCGGGCCTACCGCACCCTGGCCCTGGAGGCCGCCCGAAGGGCCCAGACCCCCTTCACCCTCTACCACCTGGGCCTGGCCCTACCCCCAAAGGCGGGGGCCCTGGCCCTGGAGGAGGCCCTCCGCCGCTTCCGGGGGGACGCCAAGGGGGAGGCTCGGCTCCACCTGGCCCTGGCCGTGGCCCTGGAGCGCCTGGGCCGGCCCGAGGCCCTGGCCCACGCCGCCCTCGCCCGCCTCAAGGACCCCTCCCCCTGGACCATCCTCCACCACCTGCGCCTGGAGCTCTTCTTCGGCACCACCCCCCTCCCTTCGGTCCTGGAGGAGGCGGAGCCCTTTTTGCCCCACCCCTTCCCCGGGGTGCGCCTCCTCGCGGGGCACACCCTGGCCCTGGCCCACCTCCTCCGGGGAAACCGGGGGAGGGCGGGGAACCTCCTCCGGGGCCTCCTCCCCCTCCTGGCGCCGCCAAGCCTCGCGAGCTTCCTCGTCCTTGGCGCCCTGGCCCTGGACCCCCCGGAGGTCCGGCTTCTCCTAGAGGGGGCCCAGGTCTTCCTCCCCCGGGAGGGCTGGCCCTGGGGGTTTTACCTCCTCGCCCGGGGGCTTGGGGAGGGGGATGAGGCCTGCCTTCTCGCCGCCCACGGCCTTTTGCGGGAAGATGGGGCCCTCTACGCCCTCCTGGCCGAGGCCCGCCTGAAGGCGCTCGGGATGGAGGTGGAGGCCTCCCTGGCCCCGGAGCTTGCCCCCGCTCTCCGCCCGGAGGCCCGGGTCCTCCTTTTGGGAGAGGCCGGAACCCCTCTCCTTCGCCTCCTTGGGGAAGGCCCCCTTCCCTCCCTGGGCCCCAGGGGCACCGAGGCCTTGGCCCTCCTCCTCGCCCACAAGGAGGGCCTCTCCGGAGAGGCCCTGGCGGAGGCGCTTTACGGGGAGCCCAACCTAGGGGCTCTGAAGGCCCTCCTCCACCGCCTGCGGGGAAAAGGCCTCCGGGTCTCCTGCGCTCCTTACCGCCTGGCAACCCCTCCCCCTCGGACCTTTCGGCCTTCCTAAAGGCCCTCTCCCAGGGGGATCTGGAAGGGGCCCTAGCCCTCTACCGGGGCCCCCTCCTCCCCTGGAGCCAGGCCCCAGGGGTGGAGGAACTCCGCCTGGAGCTGGAGGAGGCCCTGAGGCAAGCGGTGCTCGCCAGCGGGAGGCTAGACCTCCTCCTCACCCTGGCGGAGCGCCTGGGGGAGGACCTGGAGCTTTGGGAGGCCCTCCTGGAGAGGCTTCCCCCCGAAGACCCCCGCCTTCCCATCGCCCAGGCCCGGGTGGCGAGGCTCCGCCGGGAGTACGGGGTGTGAGGCCGGGGGAAAGCAGTTGGGGTCCCAGCAGGCCAGATGGGGCTCGGAAGGCCGGAAGAGGAGCCAGGCCAGGAGGAGGAGAAGAACCTTGCCCCTCATGCCCCCAGGGTGCCACGAGGAGGGTTACGTGGGGGGCCAGAGGTTACGCGAGGTTACGCGGGAGGCCAGCTGTGGAACCCTTTCCACGTAACCCCGCGTAACCTCCCCCCTGCTACCTTGGGGGTAACCCGGAAGGGGGTGGAAGAAATGCACGAGAGGGGTTTACAACTTCCAAAGGTCGTAGGCCAGCAGCATGATTTCCTGATGGTTGCCATTGACCGACATTCCGCACCCCTCTCCCTTGGCCTTAGGATTTTGGGATGGAAACCACACCCAACCTACAGGTGTACGACCTGGGCCACCTGGGCCTGGTGGCCAGCATCCTGGATCAGATAGGACTGGTACAGACCGTAGACCGGTTCGTGGGCCCAAGGCCGGGCGAAAAGGTCTCCACTGGCATGGCCCTCAAGGCCGCCATACTGAACGCCCTGGGCTTCGTCACCTCTCCCCTCTACCTCTTCGGCCACTTCTTCCAGGGCAAGCCCACCGAGCTGCTCCTGGGGCCCGGCATCACCCCCGAACTTTTGAACGACGACCGCATGGGCCGGATGCTGGACAGCCTGTACGCGGCCGGGGTCACCGAGCTGTTCGTGGAGGTGGCTAAATCTGCCCGCAGAGCCTTTCCCTTTCCCGTGCGGGCTCTTCACGTGGACTCCACCAGCTTTCACGTCCACGGGGCGTACAGGAGCGGGGAAGAGGGCCAGACCGATACGGGGGACGAGCCCCTGGTCATCCGCCTCACCCACGGCTACAGCCGGGACCACCGCCCAGACCTCAAGCAGTGGGTGATGAACCTGATCTGCGCCGATACCGGGGGATTCCCCTGCTCTTCGCTCCTGGGGATGGGAACCAGTCGGATCAGGAGGCCTTGGTTTCCCTGCTGGCGCGCTACCGCCAGAGCCTGGAACTGGGGGAGGTGGTGGTGCTGGACGGGGCCAGCTACAGCCAGGAGAACCTGGGGGCCCTGCGGGGGTTCTCCTGGGTCATGCGGGTGCCGGCCACCCTAAAGGAGGCCAAGGTCCTGCTACGCAAGGAGTTACCCCAGGAGGCCTGGAGGCCTCTGCTGCCCGGCTACCGGGGGCTGGAGGTGGAGAGCGAGTACGGGGGTGTGCGGCAGCGCTGGCTGTTGGTGGAGAGCCAGGAGCGGGCCAGGATGGAGGAAGCGAGCCTCCAGCAGCGGATAGCGCGGGCCGAAGGGGAGGCGCGGAAGGTCCTGGGCCGGCTGACGGCTCGGACCTTCGCCTGTGAGGCGGACGCCCGGCGGGCCCTGAGCGAGGCCAGCGGCCGACTTCCTTTGCACCGGCTGGTCTACCTGGGAGTGCAGGAGGAACGCCAATGGGAGCGGGTGGGCCGGCCGCGCAAGGGGGAGCGACCCTTGGCGGTGGTCTACCGCCTGCGGGCCCGCCTGGAGGTGGATCAGGAGAAGCTGGAGCGGGCGAGGCGGGGCCTGGGGCGATTCCTCCTGGCCACGAACGTGCTGGACCGGGAGGGGCTTCCCCCTCAGGAGGTGCTGAGGCGGTACAAGGACCAGGCCCGGACGGTGGAGCGGGGGTTCCGGTTTCTGAAGGACCCCCTGTTCTTTGCGGAGAGCACCTTCTTGAAGCGGCCCGAGCGGGTGATGGCCCTGGGGATGGTGATGGCCCTGGCCCTTCTGGTGTACGCCCTGGGGGAGTGGGCGCTGAGGCGGAGGCTTTGGGAGACGGGGTCCAGCCTGCCGGACCAGAAGGGGAGACCCACAGCCAAGCCCACCTTGCGCTGGGTGTTTCAACTCTTTATGTGGGTCCGACTGGTGGAGCTGGGGGGCAGGTGGCTGGTTCTCAACCTGGCGCCCCATCACGAGACCGCGGTGCGCCTCCTGGGGGCCGGGCGATATTACCTGCTGGAGTGAAGGGGGTGCGGAATGTGGGATTGATACAGGCAATTTTATATTGGCTTACGAGGAGGACCTCGAAGAAGGATTAGGCTCGGAATACGAAAGGCTTTGGGTCGAAGACGTGCCCCTTGTCCTTGCCAGCGACGCTAGCGTTGTCCTACGCAGAGAGCGGTTCGGGGGAATACTCTACGGCTTTAAGAGGGGCATTTTTCTCAATCAGGAAGCCTTCGACCTTGTTAGATCCTTTGTAGTTGCTACTAGGCCATCGCTGGCCCTCAAGCAAGTTCTCAAAGAAGGAGGCTTAAGTGAAATTACCAAGGGATTTGTAGAGGCAGCGGGGCATTTAATCCTTTACTTGATTGCCGAGGGATACCTTCGCCCTTCTCAAGAAGGGCTGGAATCTAAAGCTTTGTTCCTAGACGATCAACACTTCTCCGATGACCGGTACTATAGGCCTCTATCCATGGAAATCGAGCTCACGAATAGGTGCTATAGGCGTTGTGCATACTGTGCATACGAATCCGGCCCTGAACCCAAAATACCTCTTCGGGAAGAGCTGACTTTCGATGAGTGGGGATATATCTTGGATTCCATAAGAAAGGAAGGGGTCTTCTACCTTGAATTCACAGGAGGTGATCCACTGAGTAGGCCAGATGGATTGGAGATCATCCGCCTAGCGGACGAGCTAGGGTTTAGCGTTCAAGTTAACACCGACTTGTCCGTGTTGCGAGATAGCGACTTAGATAAGATTGCGTCCACAAAAAATCTGAACTTCGTGGGTACCACTTTAGACGGATCTAGTCCGGATAGCCACGATTTGCTTCGGGGTAAGGGGGGATTTAAGACTACCTTGCGGCAGATAAGTCTCATTGCCAAAGCCGGTATCCCTCTGGCTGTCTTCACGGTAGTTCACAAGAAGAACTACACTGAGATTAGAAAGATAGGTGAAATCGCAACACAAAACAACGCTATGTATGGGATTGCGCCCATGTATCCCGCAGGGCGCGGGGCAAGCTTGAATCATCTCGTTCTTAGCCAGGAAGAGTGGGACTTCGCTGTAGGGGAATACATGGACATGGTTAGATTAGGTGCGATTAAGCCCCACCAAAGGCTGTGGTATAAGCTTTCTAGAGAACTTAGATCGGAAAACCCGGCCCGCGATCAGATATGGCTTACCTCTAGGGGTAATCGTGCTCTTCGCGTAGATCCGAGGGGTAATGTCTACGTTTCTGCCAAATTGCGTGAGTGGCGGCCCAGGTATTCGTTCTTCGGCAACCTTCTAACGAGCACTTTAGCCGACATTTGGGAGAATTCGCCTCTACTGCAAGAGCTACGGAAAATACCTGTTCAACCGAACTTCTTTGATGCCGTGGACATTCGGACTATCCCCAATTACACCAGCGAAATCCCTCTAGCTGATGGCTCAGCGTCCCAGCATGGCTAAGGATTTAACTCCGCCCTCGGGTACCTTCTCCTTCTTCCTCCTCGCCTTCCTTCTAACCCTGACCGGCCAGGGCCTGGTGGTGGCGGGCCTATGGCGGTTCCTGGAAGCGGGAGCCTCGGGGCTACAAACTTCGGTCCTCACCCTGGTTCAAGCCTTAGCGAGCATCCTGACCCCCTTTCTCCTCCAATCCTGGCTTGAGACCAGGCCCCAAATGGTGCTCCGCCTCCTCGCCTTTGGCCTTGGGGTAGCGGCCCTCCTCGCCCTGGGAAGCCCTGGCCTTAGCACCTTTCTTCTCCTTTACGCCGCCTTGCTCGCCCTCTTCCTCTTCCTTACGGCTGCTCTGGCCATCTACGGCGTTTTACTGGGAAGCGCCCTGCCCCGCCTCTTCCCTAAGGAGGCCCTGTCCCAGGCCAACGCCCGCTGGGAAATGGCCAATACCTTGGGCCTGGTCCTGGCCCCCCTCATAGGGGGCTTTGCCGTGGACCGCCTGGGGCCCTACGCCCTTCCCCTCTTCGCCCTTCCTCTGGGGGTGGCCCTGGTCCTCCTCCTGGGCCTGAAGGCCCCTCCTCCCCTAGGCCCTTCCGAAGGGAGGCGGAAGGCCTTTGGGGGTGTACCCTTGGGTGTTCTCCTCCCCGTTGCTCTACCTGCCCTTCTCCCTGCCCTGGCCCTCACGGGGGGCGGGGTCCTCACCGCTCTTCTCTTCCACGACCTCAAGCGGCCCGAGGGGCTAGGTATCGCCTGGGCGGGCTTTAGCCTGGGGGGCTTCCTTGTGGCCCAGGCCCTTACCCGCGTCTCCCTCCCCCCGGTCCTTGGCCTCCTCGGGGGGCTTGGCCTCCTGGGCCTGGGCAACCTGGGGAACGGCCTCCTCCCTTACCCCCACCTCCTCCTCGGGTCTTTGGTCTCGGGGGCGGGGGTTTCCGTGGCCCGGATCGCCTTCCGGACCTTCCTCCAGCGGCTTGCCCCCCCGGAGACCCTGGTGGGCCTCTTTGCCTACGTCAACGTCCTCACCCAGACGGCCCGGGTCCTGGGCTCCCCCTTGGGCGGGGGGCTTGGGGACCTCCTGGGGCCCAGGGGGGCCTTCGTGGCCTTTGGGAGCGTTTTCCTCCTGGCCTCCCTTCTCTTTCCCCCTCTCCTCCGCCTCTCCCAAAGGGTTCTCTCCCCTCGTGGTGACGCCGAGGGGCGTGGGTGAGGCCCTCCTGGGCTCCACGGGCGGTATTCCCCTGCTGCTACTCTGGGGCTAACCCGTAAGGGGGTGAAGGAGATGCTCAAGGAAGTGCAGGAGGTCAAGGTCGGCGGCCGGACGCGGCGGGTCCACGTGAGGCCCTTCGGCTGGAACCTGCACGCGCCCACCCACATGGAGTGGACCCCGGACGGCAGGCTCCTGGTGGTGGAGCGCACCACGGGCAAGGTGAAGGACGTCACCAAGGGCGGGGACATGGAGGAGGCCAAGCCCTTCGCCTGGGGGCTCCAGGGGCCCTCCAGCATGTGCCCGTTGCCCGACGGTAGGGTGCTGATTTCCGAATTCTGGGGCAACCGCATACGGGAGATTTCCGCAGGAGGTGAGGCCGAAAAGGCCCCTGTCTTTTTGGATGGTCTAATTCGGCCCTACAGCCTAGCGGCTCTAGGAAAGGCGCACGTAAGAATTTTTGCCGTGGCTTCCAAGGAACCCACGGCCTTTCGTGATGTTGCAGGGGCTGTGTACGAAATTACAACCGGCACTCCAGAAATCCTCATCGATCAGATACCGGCTCACCGTTCCCCTGGCTTAGAAGGTCTAGCCCCCAGATGGTCTTGGGAAAGCGAGGACTGGTCGGCATATGCCAGTGGATGTAGCAAAACCTCTTGGATAGACGATGGAGGAGGTGGTGGAGGCGGAGGAAGGCTTCTAGCTATAGCTACGAGCAGCTTGGGCAGGGTCTTGATCTATCCTGTTAGCGAGGGAAGGCGGGATCTTCTTTCTGCAGCTCTTGATTACACGCTGGCCTTGGATGTTGGCGAAATGGGGGGCATCAGAACGCATCCCCAAAATGGCAAAATTTATGTAACCAAACCCCGAGAAGGAGAAATTCTTGCTCTGGACAAGGAAACCCCAGATAGCTACACTTTCCACCCTCCCGTGGTCAGGGGCTTACCAACACCAACCTGCGTTAGGTTTACGCCAGACCTGGAAGGCCTCCTCGTCTGCTCACCCACCAACGGCGTAATCTGGGAAGTTCGCGGCGCCATTGTGTAGGAGCTTTACGCCCTTTTCCATTCTGCTCGCTGCGGAAGGCATGCGCCTTTTCGCGTCGGGCTTCTTTTACCTCCCTGTGTACCTCTTGGCTGCGGAAAAGGCCAGGACCCCTATAGAAGCCACGCTCCCCAGACCCTCGTCTACACCTTGGGGTTCGCGAGCTTGTGGGTGGGTGCCCTTCTGGATCGCTCGGACCGGAAGCGGGTTCTGGTCCTTTCCACCCTCGGCCAGGCCGCCCTGGCCCTCGCCCTTCTCCCCGCCCCGGGCTTGCCTCTTCCCTATCTCCTCGTTCTCCTTCTGCTCTTTGAGTTCCTGGACCGCTTCCGCGCCTTGGGTGCGGGGCTTTACCTGAGGAGCCTGGTACCGAAGGAAAACTACGAGCCCAGGTTAGGGCAGCTCTCCGCCCTGCACTTCGCCGCCGACAGCCTAGCCGAGCCCCTCGCCGGAACCGCCTACGCCAAAAGCACAGCCCTGCCTCCGCTTCTCGGGGGACCCTTGCTCCTCCTCTCCGGCCTCCTCTACGCCCGCCTACCCCCGGCCCCTCCCCCAAAGCCGAGAGCTCCCTTTCGGCTGGGAGAAGCCTTCGCCGGGCTCCACTTCTTCCTTCGCCACCCCCTGCTCCGACGGGTTTTCCTGATCGCCCGCCTCCATGGTTTGGTCCACGGGCTCCTCTTTGCCCTTCTGCCCCTCTATGTGCTCCGCAGCCTGGAGGCCCCGCCTTGGGTCTACGGCCTCCTCTCGGGGGCCTGGGGCATGGGCTCGGCCGCCGGAGCCCTCCTCTTGGGTAGGCTTCTTTCCGCAGGGCGCGGCTTGCTAGCCACGGTGAGCCTGTTTCTCATGGGTGGGGTCCTGCTGGGCTTGGCGCTTCTCCCCCCGTGGCCCGTGGCGGTAGGCCTGGCCTTCCTCTTCGGCGTAGGGCAGCAGTTTTGGAGTTTGTTGGTCACCGGCCTCACCTACCGGGAGTTGCCCGAGGAACTTGTGGGCCGGGGTATGGGAGGAGTGGCCTTTGTTTCGGGCCTACTCGCCCCCTTAGGCCCCCTCCTGGGCGGGGCCCTGGCAGGGGTGGCCCTCCCCCTCCCCTTCCTCCTGGCCGGGGGGCTCCTCCTCGCCCTCGCCCCCTGGGCGGGAAGGGGGTGGCGGTGAAGGCAGGCTAGGTCTCGCCAGCAAACGCGGCTTTGTGGCGCCGGAATGGGGGCCGTGGTAAAGTGAGAAGGGAATGGTAAAGTCCAGGGTAAGCAGTAAAGGGCAGATCACCCTTCCCAAGGCGATCCGGGAGGCCCTTGGCCTCCGCCCGGGAGAAGAGGTGGTCTTTGAGCTCCGGGAAGGAGGGGCCTTCCTCCGCCCCCGGCGCCGCGTACCCCTGGAGGCCTTGCTCGGGCGCCTGAAGGGCAAGCGGGGGTTCCCCGGGGAAGAGGCGGAGAGGCGGGCGCGGGAGGAGGCGTGGAGGGAAGGGGCTTGAAGCCCTACTATCTGGACACCTCCCTGATGCTCCGCCTCCTGACCGGGGACCCTCCGGAGCTTGCCGCCCAAGCCCTGGAGGTGTTTCGCGGGGCCGAGGAGGGGCGCTACACCCTGGCCGTCCACCCCTTGGCGGTGGCCGAGGCCTTCTACACCCTGGTCTCCTTCTACGGGGTGGGGCGGGCCGAGGCGGCGGGGGCCCTCTTGGACTTACTGGACCGGGAGGGGGTCCTTCTGGAAGACGAGGAGGACCTCCGCCCCGCCCTGGAGGAGGCCGGGAAGGGAGGGCTCAGCCTGGTGGACGCCTTCTTGGCCCAACGCGCCCGCAGGCAAGGGGCCGGGCTCGCCACTTTGGACCGCAAGCTGCGAAGGCGGGCCGGGGTAGAGCTGCTTCCCTAGGATTCGGCCTGTTCCTCGCCAGAAGCTATCCCCCAAGATCCCCGCCGCCCCATCGCCCGGGCCCGGGTGGCGAGGCTCCGCCGGGAGTACGGGGTGTGAGGCCGGGGGGACGCAGTTGGGGTCCCAGCAGGCCAAAGCGGGCCCGGAAGGCCGGGCCAGGAGGAGGAGCCAGGCCAAGAGCCAAAGCCAAAAGACTTTGCCCCTCATGCCCCCAGGGTGCCACGGGGAGGGTTACGCGGAGGGCCTGGGGTTACGCGAGGTTACGCGGGAGGCCAGGCGTGGAACCCCTTCCACGTAACCCCGCGTAATCTTCCCCCTGCTACCCTGGGGCTAACCCGTAAGGGGGTAAAGGAGATGCTCAAAGAAGTGCAGGAGGTCAAGGTCGGCGGCCGGACGCGGCGGGTTTACGTGAGGCCCTTCGCCTGGGGTTTGAAGAATCCCTCCCACATGGAGTGGACCCCAGACGGCAGGCTTTTAGTTTCCGAACACACTGCGGGCACTGTTCGGGACATTACAAAAGGGGGGGACGCTTCGGAGGCTAAACCTTTTTGGATTGACGATGCTGCTGGAAGGGGCTTCTTCTACCTCGCTGTAGGAAGCCTGGGCCAAATCTTCCGCATAAATCCGGATGAATTGCCGGAGAAAATTACCTACTCTGAGTTGGTTGCCCATCCGAATGCGTTGGTAGCCTGGGGGCTTCATCGCCTAGGAGGGATGCGGTTTCATCCCTCATCCGGATTGCTCTTTGCCGTTCAGCCAGAGATGGGAGAAGTCATTGCCGTAGACCCCGCTCAACCTGGCAATTACCACTTCCAGCCTCCCGTTGTGAGAGGGCTAAGGATGCCTACTTGCGTAAGGTTCTCTCAGGACTCGGAGAAAATGTACGTTTGCTCCTCTGCTGACGGGGTGGTCTGGGAAGTAGAGGGTTTCTTGACTTAGCTGAAGATGTTCTTATTAGCCACGATCCTGTTTTTGGCCAGCTGCGCTGGGGGGGCCGTAGGCACCGCGGCCTCCCTCCACCTCGCTCGCTTAGACAACCCCTTCTACCTGGGTCTGCAACACGCCATCGGTTGGGGTGCCTCCGTCTTAGCCCTCTTCACAGGCTACCTTCTAGATCGGACGGACCGCAAAAAAGCCCTCAGCTTCGGGCTTCTCTCTGGCAGTCTCCTGCGCTTTCTTTTAGGAACAAGCCTCGGCCTCATTGGTCCATGGACCTTTCTCGGCCTTTACCTGGTAGACAACATCCTTGAGCTTCTTCTGGAGGTCCGGGTCCTGGTCCCTAGACTCGTGCCGCAGGAACGGGAGAAGGCCCATGGGTGTCTTTACACGGCAAGTCTCCTTGCTGACCTTCTCGGCGCCCCCTTAGGCGCCTTCCTCTTCGTCCAGAATCCCTCCTGGCCCTTTTTCCTCGGGGGCGCGCTAGGCTTTGTGGCCATTCACTTCGCCGCTAGGCTCCCTCCCATACCGCCTCTTGGAAAAGCCCCCCCGGGGGTGCTGGCTGGCCTGAGGTGGCTGTACCAGGAAGCCTTCTTTCGTCGGCTAGCCGGAGCGGTCCTTGGAGCCAGCTTCCTCCGGGTCATGCCCTTCGCCCTTCTTCCCCTCTGGTCCCTCCAAGCCGGGTACGGACCCATAGGGTATGGGCTCCTCAGCACCGCCTTCTCCCTTGGGGGGCCTTAGGAGGGCTTTTGGCAGGGAAACTTAAAGGCAAAAGGCCGCAAAGGGTGCTTAGCCTCCTTTTCCTCATGGACGCCGGGGCCGTCCTGGGTTTGCTCTTCAAGCCTCCCCTTCCCCTGGGCCTGCTCCTCGTGGCCCTCCTGGGGATAAGCGCCATCCTCCTGGGGGTCCAAGAGGTGGTGCTAAGGCAGGCCCTGGCCCCGGATGCCCTGCTGGGCCGGGTAGGGGGTGGAATGAGGTTCCTTAGCGGCTCGGCCGGGCTTTTGGGGGCACTTTTGGCGGGGGCAGTGGGGGGAAAGGTGGGCTTGGAGGAGGTCTATCTGGGAGCGGGGCTTGGATTTCTCCTCCTGGCCTTGGTCGCCTGGGGCTTCCTCGGCCAAATGGAGAAACGGACCCGGTGATCTCCTGGGAGCGTTTTCTGCCTCGCCTCCTTTCTCCTCCTCGGCCCCACGGCCCGGCTAGCCCGTCAGGAGCCCCGCCGCTAGAGGGGCCGGCCGGATTTGGCAAGGGCTTGGGGCCCTGGTTACGGGGAGCCACGCGGGATGCTGGCCGTGGCACCCTTTCCACGTAACCTCCGCGTAACCTCCCCGCTCCTTGTGGCCCCGGGTAGGCAAGCTCTTTGTGGACTGGGGCTACCGGGGTTTGCGGGAGGTGGCTAGGGGGCTGGGACTGGAGCTGGAGGTGGTGGCCCGTCCTTACGCGGGGGTGCGGGGGGTCTGGGTGCGGGAGGGGGAGGAGGTGCCGGAGATCCCGCGGGAGGGTGGGTTCAAGCCCCTGCCCAAGCGGTGGGTGGTGGAGCGGACCTTTGCCTGGATGGGGCGAAACCGACGGCTGGGGAAAGATTACGAGTACCACCCTGAGGTAACGGAAGCCTGGATGTATTTAGGCATGATACGCTTGCTGGTGAAGCGGCTGGCCAGGGCCGCATAAGCTGGAGGAGGAGACTTTTACAACGGTTTCTAACTACATCAACCCCACGCGTTGGATTTCTCGTCCGCAGGAGGTGGTTGGGGCTGGGTAAAAGATCCCTTTGGCGCCTGCTGCTCCCTGCGCTGCGGCACATCTTCCGCGCAAGCCCCAGGGAGAGCGCCCTTTTGCTTGGGCTCCTGGTCCTGGGAGGGCTCGTGCCAGTGGCGGTGCTGGGCCTCACCCGTGCCTTGGTGGACCAGCTGGCGACCACACTGGGGGGTAGTCCCTTTACCCCAACCCTGCTTTGGCCGCTGGTGGGGTTAGCGCTGGCTTTTGGCCTGGACTTCCTCCTCACCCCCTGGGTGGCCTACCTGCAAGGTTCGGTGAACGAAAAGCTCACCGCTCGGGTTCACCTGCTCCTCATGGAGAAGGTGGCCGGCACGCCGGACCTGACCCCCTTTGAGGATCCCCGCTTTCACGATGAGCTTCAGGTGCTACGCGACCAGGCCCCTTACCAGCCCCTCAACCTGCTGGTTTTCCTGGGCAACGCTTTCCGGGAGGTCCTCGCCGCTCTCGGGGTTCTTCTCCTGCTATTTGGGCTGGCGCCTTTCTTCCCCTTACTCCTGCTTTTGGCCACCCTGCCCCAAGCCTGGCTCACCTTTCGGCTCCAGAAGGGGGTGTGGGAGGCCCTACTCTTCGGGGCCCCCGAGGCCCGGCGAATGCGCTATTTCGCCGAGGTGCTCTTGAGCCCCGAGACTGCCAAAGAGGTGCGGTTATTCGGTCTTTTGCCCTTCTTCCGCAGACGTTACCTCGAGGTTTTCCATAGCCTTTACCAAAGCCTGCGCCGTGCTCGAGGCCGCCAGGCCCTAGGGACCAGCCTGCTGGTGCTACTGAGCGCCCTTTTCACGGCTCTTGCCCTCTTCTTGGGGCTGCGCCAGACCCTCTTGGGAGGGAGCCTGGGCAGTCTGGTGCTCCTCTTGCAGTCGGTGGGAAGCCTCCAGCAAAACCTCTACGCCCTAGTCCAGGACGGGGCATGCTGTACGAAAGCCTGTTGTACTTTGAAAAGCTGGAAAGCTTCCTAGCCAGGCCCGCTTCCATGGCGGAGACTGGCCCGGGCAGGAAGGTCCAGGGTTTTGAGGAGATCCGGTTTGAAGGGGTGGGGTTCTGCTACCCCAACGGAAAGCGGGCGCTTGCGGGAGTCTCCTTTGCCCTCCGACGGGGGGAGCGCCTGGCTTTGGTGGGGGAAAACGGGGCGGGCAAGACCACCCTGGTAAAGCTCCTCCTCCGCTTCTACGACCCCACGGAGGGCCGCATCCTGGTGGACGGGATTGACCTCCGGGAAATAGACCTGAAGGCCTGGCGCGCCCTCATCGCCGCAGTCTTCCAGGACTTTGGCCGCTACGCCCTAACCCTCGAGGAAAACGTCGCCCTTTCCGACCCGGACGTGAAGCCCGACCCTAACCGTGTCGCAGAGGCCTTACGCTTAGGCGGGGCCTGGGAGCTCCTCCAGCGGCTTGGCCCCCAGGCCCTCCTGTCCAAGGCCTTTGGCGGCACAGAGCTTTCCCTGGGGGAATGGCAACGAGTCGCCCTCTCGCGGGCCTTCTTCCGCAAGGCCAAGCTTTTGGTCTTGGACGAGCCTACGGCCTCGCTGGATCCCAAAGAGGAGGCCCACCTCTACAGGCGCTTCGCCGGGATGGCCGGGGGTAAGACGGTCATCCTCATCACCCACCGCCTGGGTTCGGTGCGCATGGCGGACCGGATCCTCGTCCTCCAGGAAGGCCGGTTGGTGGAGGAAGGGACCCATGAGGAGTTGTTGCGGAGGAAGGGCGCCTACGCCGAGCTTTGGCGGCTCCAGGCCCAACTTTACGAAACCTGAGGGGATCTTGACCGGGGTGAGGCTTCCCCTTCCCCCTGGGCGCGGTCCCCTTCCTGGGCAAGGCGTAAACTCAAAGGCATGGACAAGCTGGAAGCCCTAAAGCGCCTCTTCCCGGGGAAGGTGGACCTCTCGGAAAGCGAGCGCCTGCGCCACGGCAAAGACGAGGGCTACCCCGAGGCGAGGCCCGTGTTGGCCGTGGTCTACCCGGAGGGCGTGGAGGACGTGCAGAAGGCCCTCCGTTGGGCACGGGAATGGGGCGTGGCGGTGATCCCCTTCGGGGCGGGGACGAGCCTCGAGGGCCACCTCTACCCCGTCAGGGAGGCCATCAGCCTGGACCTGAGCCGGATGAACCGGGTCCTGGAGGTGAGGCCCCAGGACTTCCTTTGCGTGGTGGAGCCCGGCCTCACCCGCAAGGCCCTAAACGAGGCCCTGAAGGGCACGGGCCTCTTCTTCCCCGTGGACCCCGGGGCCGACGCCACCTTGGGGGGATGGCCGCCACCAACGCCAGCGGCACCACCACGGTGCGCTACGGGGGGATGCGGCAGAACGTCCTCGCCCTCCAGGTGGTCCTGGCGAGCGGCGAGGTCCTGGAGCTTGGGCGCCCGGTGCGCAAGACCAGCGCCGGCTACGACCTGAAGGACCTCTTCATCGGCTCCGAGGGCACCCTGGGGGTCATCACCCGCCTCACCCTTAGGCTCCACCCCCTCCCCGAGCACGTGCACACCCTAAGGGTCTTCTTCCCCGGGGTGGAGGAGGCGGCGGAGGCCAGCTACCGGGTGATGGCCAGCGGGCTTCCCGTGGCCCGGCTGGAGCTTCTGGACGAGTTCGCCCTGAAGGCCCTCAACCGCCACCTGGGCACGGGCTTCCCCGAGCGGCCTGCCCTTTTCCTGGAGTTCCACTCCTCCACCAAGGAGGCCCTGGAGGCGGAGATGGCCTTGGCCCTGGAGCTCGTGCGGGAGGCCGGGGCCCTCGAGGTGGAGGTGGCCAAAACGGAGGAGGAGAGGCGCGGCCAGTGGGAGGCCCGGCACCAGGCCTACTGGGCCCTCGTCCACCTCTTCCCCGGCCACCGCTTCATGATCACCGACACCGCCGTCCCCCTCTCCCGGCTTCCCGAGATGGTGCGCTTCGCCCAAGGGCTCCTAAGGGAGATGGGCCTCACCGGGAACATCCTGGGCCACGTGGGGGACGGGAACTTCCACACCCTAATTCCCGTCCTCCCCGAGGACTACCCCAAGGCCGAGGCCTACGCCGAGAGGCTCGTGGAAAAGGCCCTGGAGCTTGGGGGCACCTGCACCGCCGAGCACGGGGTGGGCCTCCGCAAAAGGAAGTTCCTCCCCAAGGAGCACGGCCCCGCCCTGGAGTGGATGCGGAGGCTCAAGGCCCTCTTTGACCCCGAAGGGCTCCTGAACCCGGGTAAGGTCGTCTAGGGGAGGCCGAAGAAGGCCCGGGCCCGGCGGAGGAGCTCCTCCCCCTCCAAGCCCTGGAAGAGGAAGGCGCTTCGGTCGGGCTCCCCCTCCCAGACCTCAAAGAGGAGCCGGGAGGCGCCCCCCCTAAGCCCCGTGTTCCCCACGTAGCCGATGGGGTCCCCCCGGTGGACGCGGCTTCCCACCTTGAGCCCCGGGTAGGGGGCCTGGAGGTGGGCGTAGACCGTGGTGCGGCCGTCCGGGTGGCGGACGTGGACCTCGAGGCCGCGGAGGAGGTCCATCTCCTCCGGGGAGGCTCCCTCCCGCACCCGCTCCAGAAGCGCCTGCCAGGCCTCCTCGGAAAGCTCCTGGAAGTCCGGGTCCACCTTCACCACCTCGCCCCCGAAGGCCGCCACCACCCCCATCCCCCGCACCACGGGCACGCAGGCGTCCCCCTGGCGGAAGACGAAGCCCGCGCTCACCCCCTTGCGGTAAGGGCGGGGGGCACCCGGCAGGTTCTCGGGAAGGGAGGGCAGGCAGGCCCCGGGGAGGGGCAGCATGTACCCCTCGGGGGCCCAGAGGGCCCTTTCCCGGTAGGCCATGGCCTCCTGGCGCAAGGCCGCCACCTGCCGCCCCCTAAGGGAGAAGGCGAAGGTGACCACCAGGGCGTAAAGGCTCACGGCCAGGAGGAGGTAGTGCCCCGGCTTCCAGCCCACGGGGCCATCCTAAGTGGCCGCACGTGGATCGCGCAACCGAGGGGGCCCGAACCGGGGCCAGAGGAAGGCCCCCACCGCGGCGAAAGCGAGAGGCAGCGCACCCTGGACCAAAAAACGCTCCCCGCCCCCTCGGGGCGGGAAGGCCCTTCTTGCCCCGTACAGGCTCAAGCCGGCACGGGGCCTGGGGACGCTAGAGGAGCTTGAGGAGCTCCTTCTTGATCTCCTTGGGGGAAAGCCCCTCCAGCTTAAGCCCCTTGGCCCGCTCCACGAGCTCGTAGACCTTGGGGATGTGGCTTGCGGCCACGCGGAAGGTGATCTCCTGGCCGGCGACCCGCACCCGGACCTTCTGCAGGTTGGGGTACTGGCGGCGCTTGGAGATGCCGGTGGTCTTCTTGCCCACACCCCCTTCCCGCTTGGCCTTACCCCGCCTTTGGATGCTGTTGGCCACGATGGGCCGCTTCCCGCTGATCTCGCACACCTTGGACATAGCACCCTCCCGTGCCCGAAGGCAAACCCTAAGGAGTATAGCACACCGCCTGCCATCCGGTAGACTCTTTGGGATGCCCACGGTGCTGGTGCCCCTCCTCATCGCCCTAGACCAGATCCTGAAGCTCTGGGCCCTGGAGAACCTCTCCCCCGTGCCGAGGCCCCTCCTGGGGGACCTCCTCTACCTGACCCTGGTGCAAAACACCGGGGCGGGGTTTGGCCTCTTCCAGGGAAAAGCCTTTCTCCTAGGGTGGCTGAGCCTCCTGGTGGGGACGGCCTTCCTCTACCTTCTGGCCCGGCGGCGCTACTCCTTATGGGAAGCCTTGGCCCTTTCCCTGCTCGCCGCCGGGGCCCTGGGCAACGGCATAGACCGGCTGGGCCGGGGGTGGGTGGTGGACTACCTGGACCTCGGCACCTCCGTCCCCTTCATCGCCAACTTCCCCGTCTTCAACCTGGCGGACGTGTACGTAACCCTGGGGGCGGCCCTCCTCCTCCTGGGCCCCCTCCTGGCCCGCAAGAAGCGGCGTTACTAGACCGTCTGGAGGAGGCCAGCGAAGCGCTCCAGGGCCTTCTTGAGGTTGGTCTCGCTGGTGGCGTAGGAAAGGCGCACGTGCCCGTAGGCGGCAAAGTCCGTGCCGGGAACCACCGCCACCCCCGCCTCCAGAAGGCGCTCCGCCGCCCGCACCTCGTCGGGGGCGATGGGGGAGGTGTCCATGAGGACGTAGAAGGCCCCGCTCGGGCGCACCGCCTTAAGGCCAAGGGCGGTAAGGCCCTCAAGCAACAGGTCCCGCCTCCTGCGGTAGGCCTCCCTGGCCATCTCCACGAAGGCGCGGGAGGCCTCCTGGTTGGTGAGGGCCTCCAGGGTGGCCCACTGGGCGATGGTGTCCGGGCTCGTGGTGGACTGGCTGGACACATCGGCCATGGCCTTGATCACCGCCTTGGGCCCGCAGGCGTAGCCGATGCGCCATCCGGTCATGGCGAAGGCCTTGGCCGCCCCGTTCACGGTGAGGGTGTGCTCCGGGGCCACGCGCCCCGGGGAGAAGGGCTCCCCCTCGTAGATGAGGTGCTCGTAGATCTCGTCGGAGACCAGGTAGAAGTCGTGCTCCACCGCAAGCCTCGCGAGGGCCTCCAAGACCTCCCTCGGGTAGACCGCCCCCGTGGGGTTGTTGGGGGAGTTCACCACCAGGGCCTTGGTGCGGGGGGTGATGGCCCGCCGGACCCTCTCGGGGTCGGGGACGAAGCCTTCCTCGGGAGGGTTTCCACCTCCACCACCACCCCCCCGGCGAAGCGCACCATCTCCGGGTAGCTCACCCAGTAGGGGCGGAGGACGATGACCTCGTCCCCCGGGTCCAGGATGGCCTGGAAGAGGTTGAAGAGGGCCTGCTTCCCCCCCACGGTGACGATGGTCTCCTCGGGAGTGACCTGAAGGCCGTTTTCCCGGCGGAACTTCTCCGCCAGGGCCTCCCGAAGCTCCGGGATCCCCGCAGGGGGGGCGTACTTGGTCTTCCCCTGGGCGAGGGCGCGCCTCGCCGCCTCCTTCACGTGCTCGGGGGTGTCAAAGTCGGGCTCACCAGCGGTGAGGGCCACGAGGTCCACCCCTTGGCGCCTTAGCTCCAGGGCCTTGGCGTTCACCGCCACCGTGGCCGAGGGCTTCATGGCCTGGACCCTTCGGGAAAGGCCGCGCATGGCCTAAGTATACGCGGGTAGAATGGACCCGTGACGGAAGGGGAGGTCCTGGAGGAGGTGAAGCGCCGGGTGCGCACGCGGCTCAAGGGAAGGCGCTACCGCCTCTACCTCTTCGGTTCCCGGGCGAGGAAGGAGGGGAGCCCCCGCTCGGACTACGATCTGGCCCTCCTGGCCGATCCTCCCTTGGACCTCGCCACCCTGGCGGAGCTTAGGGAGGCCCTGGAAGGCCTCCCCATCCTCCAGCCCCTGGACCTGGTGGAGCTCTCCTGGGCCCCGGGGCTCAAGGAGGTGGTGGAAAGGGAAGGGGTCCTCCTTGACGAGGGAAGAGAAGCTTAGGGCGCAGATGGCCTCCCTGGCCCGGGCGGTGGAGAGGCTAAAGGCCGCCTTAGAGCGGCCCAAGGACGAGTTTATCCGGGACTCGGCCATCCAGCGGTTTGAGTTCACCTTTGAGCTGGCCTGGAAGACCCTAAAAACCTTTCTGGAACTCCAAGGCCTCGAGGCCCGCTCCCCCCGCGCGGCCATCCGGGGAGCTTTCCAAGTGGGCCTCCTCCCCGAGGACCCCTTCTGGCTGGAGATGCTGGAGCTGCGCAACCTCACGAGCCACACCTACGACGAGGCCTTGGCCGAGCGCATCTACGCCGAGCTGCCCCAGGCTCTAGAACGCTTCCAGGAACTTCTTCGCCGCCTGGAAGAAGCCCTCTAGGCCCCCGCGGGCCTAGGCGAAAGCGCCCCCTTCTGAACGCCCGCCCGCCCCCCCACCACCCTAAGCCCCAAAGGCCGGACCTCGGCCCGGTAGAGGGAGGCCTCGGGCAAAAGCTCCCCGTCCGCGTGGGCGGGAACGGGATGGGCGAACTCCACCGCCACCTCCTGCCCCGCGTACGCCCGCACCCGGGGTGGGAGAGGTGCCGGCCCAGAAGGAGCCGCGGCAGGATAAGAACCACCCCCATCCGGGAAAACTCCCCCGCCAGGACCACGGAAAGCCGCCCGTCCCTGGGGTCGGCCATGGGGGCGATGGGGATGCCCCCGCCGTACATGGGCCCGTTCATGGCGGCGAGGAGGAGAAGGGGGCCCTGGTACACCTCCTCCCCGTCCACCAAGACCCGCCCCTCGGGAAGGCGCAAATCCTTGAGCACGGCGAAGAGGGCGTAGAGGTAGCGGGGCATTCCCCGGAGGAAGGGGGGGGCGGAGAGGGCCTTCTTGGCCACCAGGGCGTCAAACCCGATCCCCAAGGAGGCCCCGAAGGGCTCCCCGTTCACCCACCCCAGGTCCACCGCCTCCTCGGGGGCGTGGAGGGCGAGCTCCAAGGCCTTGGGCCAGGGAAGCCCGAGGAGGCCCAGCATGCGGGCGAAGTCGTTGCCGCTGCCGATGGGCACCACCCCCAGGACCTTGTCCGTGCCCGCGAGGCCCCTCAAGACCTCGTGCACCGTGCCGTCCCCCCCCACGGCCACCACCCGGGCCCCCTCGGGGGCCCTTTGGGCAAGCTCGGTGGCGTGGCCCGGACCTTCCGTGAGGAAGGCCTTGGCCCCCTCCTGGCGGGCCGCCTTCAGGATGGCCCCGGAGAGCCTCCCCACCTTGCCGCGGCCCGCGGCGGGGTTCACGATGACCCACTTCTCCACCCCCGTATTCTACGGATATGGGCCTCCTCGCCCACTTCCTGAAGGGCCCCCACAAGAAGACCACCCTCCTCCTCACCCGGGCCGGGCCCGTGGAGAACCCCCGCCACGTGCTCTACAGCCACCCGGGCCTGCCCCTAAGCCCCAAGGGCCGAAGCGCCCTCCTCGCCCTCCTTCCCCTCCTCCAAGGCTTCCCCGTGGCCCACGTCTACGCCGCCGACAGCCTGGCGGAGGCCGAGGCGGCCCGGCTTTTCGCCGAGGCCCTGGGGGTGCCCTACACCCTCCTCCCCGAGCTGCGGGAACGGGCCTGGGGCGCCTGGGAGGGGCTTTCCTTCCCCGAGGTGGAGGCCCGCTTCCCCGGGGCCGTGGCCGCCTGGACGGCGGACGAGGCGGGCTTCGCCCCGCCCGGGGGAGAGAGCGTGCGGGAGGCCTGGGAACGGGGGAGGCGGGCGGTGAAGGCCCTCCTCGGGAAGCACCGGGGCCAGGCCCTCCTCGTGGTGGGGAACTGCACCCTGAACCGGGCCGCCCTAAGCCTCGCCCTCCCCTTACCCCCTGAAGAGGGCCTCAGGCTGGAGCAGGACTACGCCCGGCTCTCCGTGGTGGACTTCTACGGGGAGGAGGGGGTGGTGAAGGCCCTGAACCTGGCGGTAGACTGGGGGCATGATCCGGCCCGTGGCCCGCAAGGACCTCCCGGGGCTTCTTAGGCTCCTCCGCCACATGGACCAAAGCCCCGAGCGGGGCGTCCTCGCCCCGGAGGCCAGGGACCTCGAGGGCCTCGCCGAGGAGCTGGAAGACGGCCTCGTCCTCCTTAAGGAGGGGGAGGAGGTGGCGGGGTACGTGGGCCTCTACCCCTTCTGGGACGGGGCCGCTTTGGAAGGGCCCCTGGCCTACCGGGAGGAGGACCTGCCCCCCCTCCTGGAGGCGGCGGAGAAGCGGGCCCGAGAGGTGGAGGTGGAGCGGCTTTACGCCTTCCCCCGGGAGGAAAACCGGGTCCTGCGCCGGGTCCTGGAGGAAGCGGGCTTCGGCCTCCTCCACGTGACCTACTTCTTCGTCAAGCACCCCGAGGGGCTGGACTACCCCGCCCCCGAGGGCGTGCGGGTGGAGGAGGGCTTCCCCGGGGCCGGGGTCTACCGGGAGCTCTACCGGGAAAGCGAGGAGAGCTGGGCCCTGCGCCTCCGCTGGACGGACGAGGAGCTTGAGGAGCACTTCCAGGACCCCGCCGTCCACCTCCTCGTGGCCTACCTGAAAGGGGTGCCCGTGGGCCTCGCCGAGGTGGAGCTGGAAGGAGGCGAGGCCAGCGTGGCCTACATCGGGGTCGTCCCCGAGGCCCGGGGGAAGGGGATCGGGCGCACCCTCCTCTCCGAGGCGGCGAAGCTCGCCCGAAGGAAGGGGGCGGACCTTCTCCGGGTCCGGGCCCACGACCACGAAAAGGGCGCTCTAGACCTCTACCGGAGCCTGGGGTTTAGCCTCGAGGAGGCGGTGGCCACCTACGCCAAGGAGCTCAAGGCCAGGCGGTAGGTCGCCGCGTGGGCCTCCACGGTGAGGCGGGGGTCGCGGTTGTACCCCCCGCCCATCACCACCACGAGGGGCGCCCCGAGGGCCTTGACGAAGCGGAAGACCCGTTCGTCCCGCCGCCTCACCCCTTCCGGGCTTAAGGCGAGGCGGCCGAAGCGGTCCCCCTTTAAGACGTCCACCCCGGCGTTGTAGAAGACGAGGTCCGGGCGGAAGGCCCGGGCCTTCTCCAGGGCCTCCTCCAAGGCCCAGAGGTAGGCCTCGTCCCCCGTCCCATCGGGAAGGCCCACGTCCAGGTCGCTCCTTTCCTTCTTCAGGGGGTAGTTCCGCTCCCCGTGGAGGGAGAGGGTGAAGACGGAGGGGTCCTCCCGGAAGAAGAAGGCGGTGCCGTTCCCCTGGTGGGCGTCCAGGTCCACCACCAAGACCCGGCCCGAAAACCCCTCCTTGGCCCGGAGCCAGAAAATGGCCACGGCCACGTCGTTGAAGAGGCTGTACCCCTCGGCCCGGCCGGGGAAGGCGTGGTGGGTGCCCCCGGCGAGGTTGAGGCCGAGGCCGGTCTTAAGGGCGTCCAGGGCCGCGGCCAGGGTGCCCCCGGCGGCGTGGAGGGCACGCCGCAAGAGGGCCTGGCTAAAGGGGAGGCCAAGCCTCAAGGACTCCTCCCGGGTAAGCCCCTCCCCGAAAAGCTTCTCCAGGTAGGAAGCCTCGTGGGCCAGGAAGAGGGCCTCCCGGGGCACCTCGGGGGCGGGGAGGACGGGAAGAAGCCCCTTTAGGGCCTCGGCCACGCCCCCGTACTTGTAGAGGGGAAAAGGGTGGCCCTCGGGCAGGGGAAGGAAGAGGTGGGCTGTGGTGTAGGCCCGCACGCCCCTATCCTTACGCCTTTTTGCCAGAATGAAAAGGAGCGTGCGCCTCCTTCTCCTCTCCGACCAGGTCCACCCCCACATCCACTCCCCCCGCTTCCCCGAAAACCTCCCCCCCTTTGACCTGGTGCTGGCGGCGGGGGACCTTCCGGGGGAGTACCTGGAGTACGTGGCCACCAAGGTCCGGGTGCCCGTGCTCTACGTGCCCGGGAACCACGGGGAGGAGTGGGTGTGGGAGGGGGGAAAGAGGCGGCGCCCCGGAGGGGTGGTGAACCTCCACGGCCGACTTTTCCGCCACCGGGGGAGGCTCTTCTATGGCATCGGGGGGGTACCCCGCTACCGGGAGGGGGAGGGGCAGCTCTCGGAGGCCGAGCTCTACCGTCTGGCCCTCAAACCCCTTCCCCTCCTCCTCCCAAGGCGGCTCCTCTTGGGCCACGGGCTGGACGTCCTCCTCACCCATGCCCCGCCCCCGGGGCCCACCTCCGGGGAGGACTTCGCCCACCGGGGGGCAGGGGCCTTCCTCCTCCTCCACCGCCTCTACCGGCCCAGGCTCCACGTCCACGGCCACACCCCGCTCCTCGGGGCGAACCCAAAAAGGCGGCACCGCACCCCTTTGGGCGTGGAGGTGGTCCACGCCCAGGGCTACGCCCTCATCGCCCTGTGAGCTGGCGGTAGGCCTCGTAGGCCGCCACCCCCACGGCCACCGCCAGGTTCAAGGAGCGCACCGGTCCCGGCATGGGGATCTTTAGGGTGGGGAAGCGGGCGAGGACCTCCTCGGGAAGCCCCCGGCTTTCGGGGCCGAAGAGGAGGTAGTCCCCCTCCCGGAAGCGGGCCTCGTAGAGGGAGGCTTCCCCCCGGGCGCTGAAGGCGAAGACCCGCGCCCCCCGGGGCAGGGCCTCCAGGAACGCCGCAAAGGAGTCGTGGAGCCTGAGGTCCACGTGGGGCCAGTAGTCCAGGCCCGCCCGCTTGAGCTTGGGGCTAGAGAGGAGGAAGCCCAAGGGGCGGATGAGGTGGAGGGGCCACCCCAAGGCGGCCGCGGTGCGGGCGATGTTGCCCACGTTCTGGGGGATCTCGGGCTGGTAGAGGACCAAGTGGAGCGCCATGCTTCTCCTAAACCGGGATGGGGCGATTTCACCGCCTCCGGTAGCGGGTGGCCGCCCCCCGGCCCACCCGTTCCACCCGACCCTCCCGGATGAGGCGGCGGAGAAGCTCCAGGGCCCTTTTGCGGGAAAGCCCGAGGGCCCGCTCCACCTCTTGGCGGCGCCTGGGCGCCTCCAAGAGGGCGAGGGCCCGCTCCGCCAAAAGGTCCCGCCGGGCCAGGTGGTACCGCCCTCCCTCCTTACGCAGAAGCCCCATCCTTTCCATGCGGGAAAGGACCCGCCGCGCCGCCTCCTCGGGAAGCTGGAGCGCCCGGGCAAGCTCCTCCAAGCCCGCCTCCCCCACCCGGCGCAGGTACCCCACGGCGATGAGGTGGTCCAGGCTGAACCCCCCAAGCCGCTCCTGGGCCTCGGCGATCTCCCGCACGAAGGCCTCGTCCAGCTCGGGGTTGTAGAGGACGAGGGTCAGGGCCTCGGGGAAGAGGCGGTACTCCGGGGGCTCCTTGCCGTACTTGAGGAGGAGGCGGTACATCTTGTCCACGCCGCTTCCCGCCCGCTCCACGTAGCCCAGGCGGTAGAGGGCCTCGGCCAGGCGGGGGTTCCGCCTTTTGGGGGGGTGGCGGAGGACGTTCTCCGGGGTGATGCCGGGGGGGAAGCCGCCGGGGTTGGAGACCTCCAGCCGGTCCCGGTAGTGGTGGACCTGGATGGCGTCCTTGCTCCGCCAGTCCCGGTGGACGAGGGCGTTGACCAGGGCCTCGCGGTAGACCTCCTGGTCAAAGTCCCAGACCTCGAGGCGGAAAAGCCCCACGGTGAGGAAACGGACCCGGTTCCGCGCCTGGATGAGCTCCTTCAGGCGCTCCAGGAGGGCGGGGATGGGCTTAAGGAGGTCCTCCCGGAAGCTGTAGCCTTCTTCGGCCTCGTGGAAGTAGTAGCTCACCTCCGCCTGGGGGAGAAGCCGCTTTAAGGCGAGGGACGTCCCCGCCAGGAGAAGACCCGCCACCGTGGGGCGCACCTCCCCCTCCACCCGCTCCAAGAGCCCCAGGGCAAAGAGGAGCTCCAGGTCGGGGAGGGCGGCCAAGGCGCTTCCCCGTTCCTCCAGGATGCGCCTTAAGCGCAAGACCTCCACCGGGTCCAGGTCGGAAAGGCTCGCCGCGGGCAGGACCTGGGCGGTGAAGTCGGGCTCGGGCAGGCTCTGGCCCACCTTGAGCTCCGAAAGGCGCCTCCCGTCCCAGAAGGGCACCCGCCCCGTCCCCACGGCGATGGCCGCCGGGCTTTGGGGCACGTGGAGGGCGAGCACCCGGCCCCAGGGCCCCTCCACCACCTCCACGTAGGGGAGGAGGAGCCCTTGGGTGAGCTCAAAGAGGGCGTGGGTCACCTGCAGGGGGTGGAGGTCCTGGGCGCCCAGGACCTTGCCCTCGGGGCTCACGCCCAGGAAGAGGGTGCCCCCCTTGTGGTTGGCGAGGCCCGCGGCGTAGCGGGCCAGGTCCTCGGGGGAGATGTCCTGGGGCAGGAAGAGGGTGCGCTCGTCCTGCCCCCGGGCCAGACGTTCCTCAAGCTCCTCCCACGTCACGGGGCCCAGTTTACGGGGCGTCCGGGGAGGAGAGGGAGGGGCTCGGTCGCAGGTTTGTTCAATAAATCCGTGGCATATGCGCCATTTTTGCGGAACACTTAGCAAGGTAAGTCGGCAAGTCTTCTTGTAACGTTCGGATAGTTATTGCAATTTGTCGCAGGATCTATTGACATTTTGCATCCCATCCTCTACCCTTGGCCCTAAGGGGGTGCGAGGATGCGGAAGAAAACCCTCATAACGGCATTGGGGCTATCGGGAGTTGCCTTGGCGGAAGGGGTGGACGGGGCGGCCACGGCGTGGATCCTGGTGTCCACGGCCCTGGTCTTCCTCATGACACCGGCCTTGGCCTTTTTCTACGGAGGGCTGGTACGCTCCAAAAACGCCTTGAACACCATGATGATGAGCTTCGCCGCCCTGGGGTTCGTGGGGGTGGGCTGGGCCCTTTTGGGCTACAGCCTGGCCTTCGCCGAAGGAAGCCCATGGCTTGGAGGGCTTGGGCACGCCTTCCTCAAGGGGGTGGGCCTCGAGGCCAAGGGGGATATCCCCCACCTCCTCTTCATGGCCTTCCAGGGCACCTTCGCCATCCTCACCGCCGCCCTCCTCACGGGGGCCCTGGTGGAGCGGATGCGCTTTCCTGCCCTTCTTCTCTTCCTCACCCTCTGGGGGCTTCTCGTCTACGCCCCCATCGCCCACTGGGTCTGGGGCGGGGGGTTTTTGGGGGCCCTGGGCGCCCTGGACTTCGCCGGGGGCACGGTGGTGCACATCAACGCCGGCGTCGCCGCCTTGGTGGGCGCCCTGGTCCTGGGCGCGCGGAAGGACTACGGGCGGCAGGCCATCCTGCCCCATAACGTCCCCTTCACCCTTTTGGGAGCAGCTCTCCTCTGGTTCGGCTGGTTCGGCTTCAACGGGGGAAGCGCCCTGGCGGCCAACGCCTCGGCTGCCCTGGCCTTCGCGAACACCATGCTGGCCCCCGCGGCCACCCTTCTGGCCTGGACCCTCCTGGACCTCCTTCGCACCGGCAAAGCCACGGCGGTGGGGGCGGCCACGGCCATCGTGGTGGGCCTGGTGGCCGTGACCCCGGCCGCAGGCTTCGTCTCCCCTCTCTCCGCCCTCCTCATCGGGGCGCTTGCCGCCTTCCCCAGCTACTACGCCCTCCTCTGGCGGGCGAGGACCCGGCTGGACGACAGCCTGGACGTCTTCGCCGGCCACGGGGTCGGAGGGATCACCGGGGCCCTCCTCACCGGCCTCCTGGCGGAGGAGGCCTGGGGCGGGGCCAAGGGCCTTCTCTTCGGCAACCCCGCCCAGCTTGGGGTCCAGGCCCTGGCGGTGGCGGTGGCCATGGCCTACTCCGCCTTGGGCACCTTCGCCCTCCTCAAGCTGGTGGGCCTCCTCACCCCCTTGCGGGCAGGCCCCAAGGAGGAAGGGGTGGGCCTGGACGTGACCCAGCACGGCGAGGAGGCCTACACGAGCGGGGAAGGGGCCATCCTGGTCCTTTCCTCGGGGAACCCCTCCGTGCCCGCCCTGAAGCCTAAGGGAGGTGAGGCGTGAAGCTCATCGTGGCCATCGTCCGCCCGGAGAAGCTCAACGAGGTGCTGGAGGCCCTTTTCCAGGCGGAGGTCCGCGGGCTCACCCTAAGCCGCGTCCAGGGCCACGGCGGGGAGACGGAAAAGGTGGAGACCTACCGGGGCACCACGGTGAAGATGGAGCTCCACGAGAAGGTGCGCCTGGAGATCGGGGTCTCGGAGCCCTTCGTGAAGCCCACGGTGGAGGCCATCCTGAGGGCGGCCCGCACCGGGGAGGTGGGGGACGGGAAAATCTTCGTCCTCCCGGTGGAGAAGGTCTACCGGATCCGCACCGGGGAGGAGGACGAGGCCGCCGTGACCCCGGTACAATAAGGATGTGACGGCCAGGCAGCGGCGGGTTCTCCACCTCTTGGTGGACGAGTACATCCAGACCAAGGCCCCGGTGCCCTCGGCGCGGATCGCCGAGGGGCTGGGCCTTTCCCCCGCCCTGGCCCGGTACGAGCTCATCGCCCTCGAGGAGATGGGCTACCTCACCAAGCCCCACGCCTCGGCGGGGAGGGTACCCACGCGGCAGGGCTTCCGCCAGTACTCCCTTTCCCTCCTCCCCCCCAGGCCCCTGCCGGAAGCCACCCGTAGGCGCCTGGAACGGGCCTTGGAGGGAGCCCGGGAGCCCGAGGCCTTCCTGGTGAAGGTGGCGGTGGGGCTTTCCGGCTACCCCGCCCTCCTCCGCCTCCGGCCCCGGCGGGCCCCCAAGCTCCTCCAGGTTCACCTCTCCCCCCTCCCCGAGGGCACCCTGGCGGTGCTGGTCCTCGAGGGGGGGCGGGTCAAGGAGGTCCGGCTCCCCCTCGTCCTCCCCCAGGAGGCCCTCCGCCGGGCGGAGGAGGCCCTCACGGGGTCCTTGGAGGCCCTGCCCGAGGCCCCCAAGGGCCTGGAGGAGCTCTTCGCCCACCTCTCCCGGGCCCTCGCCTCCGGCTTCGCCCTCCGGTACCGGGAGGGCCTCTCCGAGGCCCTGAAGGAGCCCGAGGCCAAGGATCCCGGGTTTCTGGAGCGGCTCGTGGCCCTTTACGAGGAAGGCGGCGAGGACCTCCTCACTCCACCCGGCAGGGTGGACGTGCGGGTGGGGGAGGTGGAGGGGCTCGCCCTGGTCCAGGCGGGCTTCCAGAAGGGGGAGTGGCTGGGGGAGCTCACCCTGATCGGCCCCTTGCGCATGCGCTACGCCGAGGCCCTCTCCGTGGCCTATAGCCTCTCCCAGGTCTATACTGGGCAGCATGCGGATTGAGGTCCGGCTCTTCGCCCTTTACCGGGAGCAAGCGGGGACGGACCGCCTCGCCCTGGAGCTCCCCGAGGGCGCCCGGGTGCGGGAGGCCCAGAAAGCCCTGGAGGAACGCTTCCCCGGGCTTCGCCTCGAGGGCGGAATGGCAGCGGTGAACCAGGCCCTGGCGGGGGCGGAAACCCCCTTAAAGGAGGGGGACGAGGTGGCCTTTTTTCCCCCGGTCTCCGGCGGGCAGGACTCCTACGGCCTGACCCAGGAGCCTTTGGACCTCGAGGCCCTCGTGGCCTGGGCCACGGCCCCGGAGTACGGGGCGGTGGTGAGCTTCCTCGGCACCACCCGAAGCCCCAACCGAGGGGAGGAGGTGGCCTTTTTGGAGTACGAGGCCTACCCGGAGATGGCGGAAAAGGTGATGGCGGAGATCCTCGCCGAGATGCGCGCCCGCTGGCCCTTGGGCCGCATCGCCCTCTGGCACCGCCTGGGCCGGGTGGACCCGGGGGAGGCCTCCATCGCCATCGTGGTCTCGGCACGGCACCGCAAGGAGGCCTTCGCCGCCTGCCAGTACGCCATTGACCGGGTGAAGCAGATCCTCCCCGTCTGGAAGAAGGAGCACCGCAAGGACGGAAGCTTCTGGGTGGAGGGCTTCGCCCCGGAGGACAAGCGGCTATGAGCCTTCCCTCTGCGGGCCTGAGCCCGCAGAGGGGCCCTGAGGGCAGGCCCCCTCGCCCTGGATGGCCCGAATAGGGGAAAGGGGCATGACCTCCTTTGCCTTCGCCGCCTTTCTCCTCCTCCTCGTCCTCTTCGCCCTCCCCCTCCTCCTCGGCTTCCTCTCGGGCCGGGCCTACCGGGCGGGGCGGGGCCGGGTGGCCTTCGGGCTTCTCCTCTTCGGGGGGTTCGTGGGCCTCCTGGCGCGGCCTAGGCCCTTGGGTCTCCTCCTCCTCGCCCTCGGCCTCACCTGGGGGTACGCCGTCCCCAGGCGGCCTAGAGGGGCCTGAGGTCCTCCAGAAGGAGCCAGCCCACTCCCGGGGGAAGGCCCTCTAAAACTTCCCCAAGGGCCTTTGCCGCCTCCTCGGCCAGGGGCTTCAGGGCCTCGGGGGCTTTTCCGTGAGGACCAGGAGGGTGAGCTGGTAGAAGCGCTGGGTGTGGGTGGGGGTGCCGTCCTCAAAGAAGGGGGTGGGGGGCGGGACCTCGTCCAGAAGAAGCCTCGCCCCAAGGACCTCCTGGGGCAAAAGGGCCTTGAGGTCCCAAGGGTCCTCTTTGGGATGCCAGAGGTAGCCCTGGAAAAGCCGGATGGCCTCCACGCCCCTAGCCTACCCGGGCGAAGACCGCCCCTTCCAGGAGGTAAAGCCTCGGAAGCCTCCGGGAAAGGTGCACCGCCACCTCGTAGGGAAGGGTGCCCCGGGCCTCGGCCCAGGCCAGGAGGCCCGTGGGACCGAAGTCCGCCGAGAGCACCTCAAACACGGCCTCGAGGCCCACGGGGCCGGGGAGGAGGACGGTGGTCTGGTCCATGGAGATCCGGCCCGCCACCTCCAGGAGGCGCCCGTCCGGCCCCTTCACGAACCGCACCGCCCCCCAGGGAAGCCCGTCGGCGTACCCCACGGGCAGGGTGGCGAGCCACTCCCCGCCCCGGGCCACATAGACCCCCCCGTACCCCACCCGGTCCCCCGCCTTCAGGCGCTTCACCAGGGTGGGCCGGGCGAGGATCCGAAGGACGGGCTTGAGGCCAAAGCCGGGGACGAGGCCGTAAAGGGCGAGCCCCACCCGCACCCCCGCCGTGGCCCCGTGGCGGAGGAGGCCCAGGGAGCTCTCCAGGTGGTAAAAGTAATTTTTCCCCAGGGCGCGGCGCACCTCCTGGAAGCGGCGCCGCTGCGTCTCCACGAAGGCCGCGTCCTCCCCGGCGGTGGCGAGGTGGGTGTAGACGCCTTCCACCCTCACCCCCATGGCCTCCACCGCCCGCAGGGCCGAAGCCGCCTCCTCCCAGGGAAAGCCCACCCGGTTCATGCCCGTGTCCACCTTGAGGTGGGCCCGGGGCACAAGACCCAGGGCGCGGGCCCGCAGGGAAAGGGCCTCCGCCGCCTCGAGGGTGGAAAGGGTTGGGGTAAGCCCCCACCTTAGAGCCGCCTCCGCCTCTAGGGGGTGGAGGCTCCCGAGAAGGAGGACCTCCCCCTTGACCCCCCTTCCCTCAAGGCCCTCCCCTCCTCCAGGGTGGCCACGGCGAAGCGCCCCACGCCCTTTCCCTCCAGGAAGCGGGCCAGGGGAAGGGCCCCGTGGCCGTAGGCGTCCGCCTTGAGCACGGGGATCACCTCCCCTCCCGCCCGCCCGGCGAGAAGCCGGTAGTTCGCCCAGAGGGCGGCAAGGTCCACCTCTATCCAGGCCCGGGCCTGCACCCCTTTAGGATACCCGCCCGGGCGCACGCCCTTGGGGGCGCTCAGTCCTCCAAAAGCCCCACGAAGTGGAAGGGGTCGGGGTCCAGCCTGAACTGCCGCCGGTCCAGGAGGCCGAGGAGGCGGGCGAGCCGCTCCGTGCTCCCCCGGAGGAGGAGGTGGAAGACGTAATGCCCCTTCACCCGGGGCACGGGAGCGGGGGCGGGGCCCAGGACCTCCCCCTCCTCCGCCTCGGCCCGCAAGGCCTCCAGGAGGGCGAAGGCCTTTTCCCGGGCCCGCTCTTCCTTCCGGTGGCGCACCTCAAGCTTCACCATGCGCACCCGCGGCGGGTAGTTGAGGGCCTCCCGCAGGGCCTTCTCCTGCCACAGGTAGGCCTCCACCTCCCCCGCCTCGAGGGCTCGGTGCACGGGGTGCTCGGGGTGAAGGTCTGGAGGACGAGGAGGGGCCTCCGCCCGGGCCTGAGCTCCGTGAGGGCCCAGAGAAGGCGGTGGTACCGCTCCGCCGCCCGGAAGTCCGACTCCAGGAGGAAGCCGTCCGCCAAAGGGAGGAGGACGAGGGCGAGGTCGGGAAGCCTAGGCCCCCTGAGGAGGGCCGTGGTCCCCACCACCACCCCCGGCCGGCCCTCGAGAAGGGGGGTGAGGTCGTCTTTTCCGTCGCCGGCGTAGCGGTAAACGGGAAGGGAAAGCCTCTCCGCAAGGGCCTCCCGGATCCAGTCCACCCCGGGCCCCTTGGGGGCGAGAAGGGGGGAACCGCACCGGGGACAGAGAAGGGGCGGGTCCTCGCGGTGGCCGCACTGGTGGCAGACCAGCGCCCCCTTCCCCTCCCGGTGGTACCGCAGGGGCAAGGCGCAGTCGGGGCACATGGGCCGGAAGCCGCAGTCCTGGCAGAGGAGGAGGGCGCTGTACCCCTTTCGGGCGGAGAGGACCACGGCCTGCCGCCCCCGCTCCTCCACCTGGCGGAGAAGGGCCAAGGCCCGCCCCGTGACGGGAAAGCCCCGCTCCCGCCGGAGGTCCAAGAGGAGAAGGCGGGGCTTGGGCACGGGCAGGGCAAACCCCTTCCGCTCCAAAACCTCCACCGCGGGCACCAGGGAGAGGTAGGTGAGGGGCACCCCAAGGAGCCGGGCCCTAAGTTCCGCAAGCGGAGGAACGAAGGCCCGGCTCCCCGAGGGGAGCTTGTAGCTTTCGCTCCCCTCCTCCACCACCACCAAAGCGCGCGGGGTGAAGGGGAGGAGAAGCCCGCCGTAGGTGGCGAAGACCACGCCGCGCGGCCTCCGGAAAAACCGCTCCCGGACCGGGCCGGAAAGCCCCCCGTGGTAGGGCGTGGCCTCGGGGAAGTGGGCGAGAAACCGCTCCAAGAGGCTCACCTCGGGGAAGAGGACCAGGTGGTCCCCCTCCCCCAAAAGCCCCTTGAGCGCCCGAATACGCTCCAGAAACCTCCCGCCGTTGACCCGCTCGGGCCTCTCGGGAAGGTGGAGGGGCGCCACGTCCACCCCGTCCGCCGGGGGCGGGGCGGCCTCCTCTAGGGACGCGGTGCCGATGTACCCCTCCTGGACGAGACGGCGCACCCGGCCCACCCCCACCCCCGCCGCCCGGGCCAAGGCCGCCTGGCTTTCGGCGAAGCCCAGCTCCCGCAGGACCTGAAGGACGCGGTCCAGCTGGGGATCGGGGTGGGCGGGCTTCAGGGGCACCAGCACCCCCCGCGCTTCCCGGAAGGCGAGCTCTTCCTCCAGCATCCCCGCCTCCCGCAGGTAGTCCAAAAGCTTGGGGTCAAAGCCCCGGGCCTCCCGCCAGTCCACCAGGGCCCCAAGCCCCGGGGGCAGGACCTTCGGGTCCGCCCCCGGGTAGAGGCGGACCCGGTGGCGCAAAGGGGGGAAGGGAGGGAGGAAGTCCGCCAGCACCTGGCCCAGGGGGGCGAAGAGGTAGCGGGCCGCCTCCTCCAAAAAGAGGATCTCCTCCGGGCGCAGGTAGGGGGCGGGGTCCAGGTAGGCGATGGCGTGGCGGAGGCTCAGGGAGGGCCGCCCCCCCTCCCCCACCACCACCCCCACCTGGACCTCCCCCCGAAAAGGAACGGCCACCCGCCGCCCCAAGGCCTCTTCTCCCTCCTGCCCCAGGGGGGGAAGGTAGCTCATGGGCGGAAGCGGCAGGGGAAGGGCCACCTGGAGCACCCGCACAGGCCTAGCATAAGGGTGTGCGGCTCGCCGTGCTCTTCTCGGGCGTAGCCCTCTACAGCGCCCTCTACGCGGTGGTCCCCCTCCTCCCCCTCCTGGAGAGGCTCTTCGGGGCCCCCCGGGGGCCGCGGGGCTGGGAATGGGGCTTCCCCTCCTCCTCCTCGTCCTCCTCTCCCCCCTGACCCCGAGGCTTTCCCTTCCCCCCGGGGTCCTCCTGGGCGGGGGCCTCCTCCTGGTGGGGGCGGGCGGGGTCCTGGGGGCTTTGAGCCCGAGCCTTTTCCTCTGGACCCTGGCCCGGCTCCTCCAGGGGGCCGGGGCGGCCCTCGTCCCTGCCCTGGCCATCGCCCTTCTCCCCCGCCTCTACCCCAAGCGGGCCTGGGAGGTGGCGGGCCTCTACATGGCGGGCAACGTCCTTGGGGGTGGCCTCGGCCGGGTCCTCGCCGGGGTGCTGGCCGAGGGCCTGGGGGTGCGGGAGGCCCTCCTTTTCCTCTCCCTCCCCGCCTTGGCCCTGGGCCTCCTCCTCCTCAGCCTCCCCGGGGGGAAGACACCCGCCCTGGGGCCCGCCCGCTACGACCTCCGGGCTCTCCCCCTGTACCTGGTGGGCGCTGTCCTCCTCTTCCTCAACCTCTTTCTGGCCAACCTCCTCCCCTACCGGCTTTTGGACCTGGGCTACCGCCCGGCGGAGGTGGGGCTCGTGTACCTGGCCTACCTCTTTGGCCTCCCGGGGAGCGCCCTCTCGGGCTTCCTCGCCGCAAGGCTCGGTCCTCGGCGCACCTTCCGCCTGGCCTTCCTCGGCGTCCTCGTGGCCCTAGGCCTCCTCCTCCTTCCCCCGCCCTTCCTGGTGGCGGGCTTCGTTCTCCTCATGGCCTTCCTCTTCACGGCCCAAAGCCTGGCCTCGGGGGCCGCAGGGCAGAGGGGGCCGGGGGTGAGCGGGACCTACGTGGCAAGCTTCTACCTGGGGGGCACCCTGGCGGGCCTCGCCTACCTCTTCTTCCTGCACAGCTTCCCCTTGGCGGTGGGGCTTGGCGCCGCCCTCGCCCTCCTCGCCCTTCTCCTCGCCCCCGTGGAGGCGAAGTAGCATGACCCCATGGAGGTTCACGCAGCCGACCAGTACCTGGTGGCCCCGGGCGAAGCGGGCCTCTTGGAGGTCCACGCCCTCCTCGCGGGAACGGGGCTTTTCCCTCCCTTTCCCCCCGTGGAGCTCCCGGGCGGGGTCGGGGGGCTCGTGGCCCGGGGCGGCTTCGCCCAGACCTTCTTCTTCCCCGCGGAGGTCCTGGGCCTCACCTTCCGCACCCCCAAGGGACGCCGCGTCCGGGCAGGAGGAGTGGTGGTGAAGAACGTCCAGGGCTACGACCTGGTCCGGCTTTTCGTGGGGAGCTTCGGCCTTCTGGGCCAGGCGGAGGAGGTGGTGCTGCGCCTGCGCCCCGGGCGGGCCCAAGCCTTCCTGCGGCGGCCCTTTTCCGGGAGCTTCCCCCGCCTCGTTCCCACTCCCCGGTTCCTCTTCGCCCTCGAGGAGGAGGAAGGCCCGTGGCTCTACGCCTACCACTTCGGCCACCCTAAGGAGGTGGAGAGGTTCCGGGAGGCCTTCGGGGGGAGGAGGCCCGGCCCTTGGACCTGAGGCCCCGCTTCCCCCGCGGCCTGGGCCTGGGGGAAGGGCCCCTTTGGGACCTGCGCTTCCGCTACCAGGACGGCGGCGCCCCCCCTCCCCCGCCCCCGGCCTTCCTGCGCCTCGCCCGGGTGCTCTAGCCGGGTGGATTGATTTTCCGGAGGGGCCAAGGGTAAGCTTGAGGGGAAAGGAGGTAAACATGAACGCGAAGGAGTTCTTCGCCGCCCTCTTTGACCTGGCCTTTGAGCGGTTCGTAACCATCCAGCTCACGGGGCTCGTCTACGCCCTGGCCCTGGCGGTGGGGGGCATCTACGCCCTCTTCGCCGTGGTGGGGGCCTTTGAGGCCTCCGCAGGCCTCGGCGTCCTCACCCTCCTCGTTCTCGCTCCCCTCGGGTTCCTCCTCTACGCCGTCGCCGTCCGGGTGACCCTCGAGGCCCTGGTCTCCCTAATCCGCATCGCCGAAAACACCCGGGAGATCCGGGACGCCCTGCGGAAGGAAAAGGCCTGATCAAACCCAGACCAGGTTGAGCCGGGCCTCCCAGTGGCCCACCTCGAGGCCCCGGTGGTTGCGTACGGGGGGCCGGTCCCAAGGTGTCTCTCCCGGCTCCAGGCCCAGGACCCGGAGGAGGGCCACCACCGCCACCTCCCGGGCCTGGGTAGCCCCGTCCTCCACCTTCAAGGCCACGCCCAAGGGCCCCCGGGGGCCTTCCAGAAGGGCGAGGCCGTAGTACCCGTCCGCACCCCGTTTGGCCACCACGGGGAGCCGCTCCATGAGGAGGGTATCCACGCTCCCCGGCCCCGCCACCAGGTCAGGGTGGCGGCGCATGGCCTCACGCACCCGGAGGAGGGGTGTCCGGTAGGCCTCGGGCGCGCGGCCAGGGTCGGCCAAGAGGAAGAAGGCCCGGGCGGCCCGGGCCAGGGGGAGGGCGAAGGTGGGGACGCTGCACCCGTCGGTGGCGAGCCCCGGCCGAACCCCTGAGAGGGCCTCCAGCGTCGCCAGGTTGAGGCGCTGGACGGGGTGGTCCGGCAGGTGGTACTCGTCCGCGGGCGCCCCGAGGGCCAAGGCCGCGGCCAGCATCCCGGCGTGCTTCCCGGAGCAGTTGTGGTGCAGGGGGGTGGGCCTAAGGCCCTGGGCCTCGAGGGCCGCCCGCGCCTCCCGGGAGAAGGGCGGGTGGACCCCGCAGGCCAGGTGCTCCGGCCCCAGTCCGAGCTTCCCCAGGAAGCGGGCCGCCACCTCCACGTGCCGGGGCGTCCCGTCGTGGCTCGCCGTGGCCAAGGCCACCTCCTCCTCCGTGAGGCCAAAGCGCTCTACCGCCCCCGTAAGGTAGAGGGCTAGGGCCTGGAAGGGCTTGGCGGAGGAACGCAGGTAGGCCACCAGGCCGGGGTCGCCCCCGTAGGCCACAAGCCCCTCCGGGCCCCAGAGGGCCAGGGAAACGCGGTGCCGGTTTTCCACCAAGGAGCCGCGGTAAACGAAGACCTCGGCGCTCACGCCCCGAGTCTACGCCGGGCCTCCTGCAAAAGCGAGCACCAGTCCAGGCCCATGAGGGGGCAGGGAAGCCCCTCCAGCCGGGTCTCCGCCTTCTTCAGGTTGCGCAGGCCCGGCCGGCCCAAGCGCCTCTGGTGGAGGGCCGCCGCCAAGAGGATCACCCCCTGGAGGAGGCGGCGCTCCTCCCCCGTGGCCTTAAGCCAGTAGGGCTCCAGGACCTCGTGCACCTCGTAGTACCGCCCCGCCCGCCACAGGCCCAGGACCTCCTCCCAGTCGGGCACCACGCCCCCAGCTTACCGGGCTATAATTGTCCCATGCGCCTCCTCGCCCTCCTCGTTCTGCTGGGGCCGGCCTTGGCCCTGCGGCTCGCCACCACCACCAGCGTCTACGACTCGGGGCTTCTGGACCGGCTCTTGCCGGCCTTCACGAAGGCCTCGGGGGTGCAGGTGGAGGTCCTGGCCGTGGGCACGGGCCAGGCCCTGCGCCTGGCGGAGCGCAAGGACGTGGATGCCGTCTTGACCCACGCCCCGGAGCTGGAGGAGGAGGCCCTTAGGCGGGGTATCATAGCCGAGCCCTTCTGCTTGGCCAAGAACATCTTCCTCCTGGTGGGGCCCGCGGGGGACCCCGCCGGGGTGCGGGGGGCGAAGGACATCCGGGAGGCCCTGCGGCGCATCGCCCAGGCCCGGGCCCTCTTTGTTTCCCGGGGGGACCGCTCGGGCACCCACCTAAAGGAGCTGGCCCTTTGGCAGGCGGCGGGCCTGACTCCGCAGGGGGACTGGTACCTGGAGTCGGGGGCGGGGATGGGCCAGACCCTGGTCCTGGCGGCGGAGAAGGGGGCCTACACCCTCTCCGACCTGGCCACCTACCTCACCGTGGGCCGGAAGCGGGGCTTGGTGGCCCTTTACGCCCGGGAAGACGACCCCCTTCTCCTGAACCAGTACACCTATTACGTGGTTCCCGGGGGGCGAGGGTCAAGGAGGCCCAGGCGCTCCGCCGCTTCCTGGCCACGGAGGAGGCCGCCCGCCTGGTGGAAAGCCTGAAGGTGGAAGGGCAGACCCTGTTCCAGCCCCTGAGGGGGCGGTGTATCATCCCGGTAAGTGGAGGCCGTTGAGCTTTGGGAGATCGCCCTGCGCAGCCTTTGGGTGGCGGGGCTCGCCACCCTCTTGGCGGCCTTGCCTGCGGTGCCCTTGGGCCTCTGGCTGGCCTTGCGGGGGGGCGGGGGGCTCTTGGGGCGGGTTCTCCTCTACTCCGGGCTCGCCCTGCCCTCGGTGGTGGTGGGCCTCCTCTTTTACCTCCTCCTTTCCCGCTCCGGGCCCTTGGGCTTCTTGGGGCTTCTTTACACCCCCTACGCCATGGTGCTGGCGGAGGCGGTCCTGGCCTTTCCCCCCATCGCCGCCTTCGTCCTCTCCGGGGCCCGGAGCCGGGTGGAAGAGGTGCGGCTTCTGGTGCGGAGCCTGGGGGGTAAGGAGGGGCAGGTACTTCCCACCCTCTTCTGGGAAAGCCGCCGCACCCTGGCCGCCGCCCTGGCGGCGGGGTTTGGGGGGCCATCAGCGAGGTGGGGGCGGCCACCCTGGTAGGGGGGGACATCCGCCACCACACCCGGGTCCTCACCACCGCCATCGTGGTGGAGACCCGCATGGGGGAGCTGCAGGCGGCCCTGGCCCTGGGGGCGGTCCTCCTCGGCATCGCCCTCCTGGTCACCGCCTTCCTGGTTATCCTGGAGCGGGAGTGATCCTCCAGGCGGAGGACCTGACCCTAACCTTCCCCGGCTTCCGGCTCCGGGTGCCGCGCCTCGCCCTGGCCCCGGGAGAGGTGCTCGTGGTCCTCGGCCCCTCGGGGAGCGGCAAGACCACCCTCCTCCGCCTCCTCGCGGGCCTCCTCCCGCCGGAAGGGGGGCGCGTGACGGGGGGGCTTAGGGTCTACCTGCCCCAGACCCCGCCCCTCCTCCACCGAAGCGTCCTGGACAACGCCGCCTTCGGCCTCCTCCTCCACGGCGTCCCCCGGGAAAAGGCGCGCCAGCGGGCCCAGGCCCGGCTCAAGGAGGTGGGCCTCGAGGCCCTGGCCTCCCGGCCGGCCCACCGCCTCTCCGCCGGGGAGGCGGCCCGCCTCGCCCTGGCCCGGGCCCTGGCGGTGGAGCCCGAGGTCCTCCTCCTGGACGAGCCCACCGCCAACCTGGACCCGGCGAACGCCCTCCGGGTGGAGGTCCTCCTGCGCCGGGCCGCGGAGGAGGGCCGGGGTGTGGTCCTCGCCACCCACAACCTCTTCCAGGCCCGGCGCCTGGGCCACCACCTCCTCTTCCTGCACCGGGGGAGGCGGTGGAGGAAGGCCCCGTAGCGGAGGTCTTCGCCGCCCCCAAGGACCCAAGAACCCAGGCCTTCCTCCGGGGGGAGATGGTCTTCTGACCCCGCCCGAGGCTGGCCCAAAGCATGGGGCCCCGGCAAAAGGTCCCTGCTAGGGTTTGTGGGCCGAAGGAAGCGAGGGTATGACTGGCCTCAGGTCCGGATGGGAGGCATAATAGGGTATGCGCCCCATCGCCCTCCTCTTCCTCCTCGGCCTCGCCTTGGGGCAGAGCGCTCCCCTGGAGGCGGTCCTCGTCCTGCGGGAGAACGTCCTCGAGGAGGGGCGGCTCGTGGCCTACACCGGAACCCAACGCTACCCCGTGGCCTCGGAAGGAGAGCTTCTCCGCCTCCTGGACCGGCTCGCCCGGCCGCCCCGGCCCCCCGGTTTATCTACCAGGACGGGCGGTGGCAGGGTGTGGAGAAGAAGGGCCTCGCCTTTGACCGGGAGGAGGCCTTAAAGGCCTTCCGCGAGGCCCGAGCGCAGGGGAAAAAGCGCTTCCTCCTCCCGGTGCGCTACACGCCCCCTTCCCCAAGCCTTGAGGACCTCTACGCCCTCGGGGTGCGGGAGCACCTGGCCACGGCGGAGACGGGCTTTTGGGGCTCGAGCCCCGAGCGGGTCCACAACATCCGCCTGGCGGCGAGCCGCTTGGACGGCCTCCTCGTCCCCCCAGGCCCCTTCTCCTTCAACCGGGCCCTGGGGCCCATTGCCCTCGAGGCCGGGTTCAAGGAGGCCTACGTCATCGTGGGGGACCGGACGGAAATCGGCGTGGGGGGCGGGGTGTGCCAGGTCTCCACCACCCTCTTCCGGGCCTTCTTCTTCGCCGGCCTCCCCATCCTGGAACGCCACGCCCACAGCTACCAGGTGGCCTACTATAAGCCCCCCGGGCTGGACGCCGCCGTGATCCAGCCCTACAAGGACCTCAAGGTCCTGAACGACACCCCCGGGGCCCTCTGGATCCAGGCCTCGGTGCAGGAAGGCCGCCTCCGCTTCCACCTCTTCGGCACCAAGGACCGGGAGGTGGCCTGGGAGGGCCCCTTCATCACGGACCGCAAGCCCCCCCTCCCCCCCCGGGAGATCCCCGACCCCACCCTTCCCCCGGGGGCGCGCAAGCAGGTGGACTTCGCCGCCGAAGGGGCCAAGGTGGTGGTCCGCCGCCGCGTGCGCTACGGGGACGGGCGCGTCCGGGAGGACCAGGTGGTGAGCGTCTACCGCCCCTGGGGGGCAGTCTATCTGGTGGGGCCTAGCCCAGCTCCAGAAGCACCGCCCGCTCCACCGGAAGAAGCCGGTGCGGCTCCGTGACCCGGGCCGCCTCCCCGCGGCGCAGGTGCAGGTACCGGCCCTCGGGCAGGTCCACCACGAGCTCCCCCTCCAGGAGGAGGTAGAAGGCCGGCCCCGGCCGCTCCAGCCCCTCCCTCAAGGTGTAGGCCCTAAGCCCCGGTACCCCCGGGACCTCCACCTGGCCCTCCCGGGCGAGGCGCAGGAGGTGGAGCTTGAAGCTCGCCATCACGCCCGGACCGGCTCCTTCCGGGCCTTGCCCTTGCGCATGCGGAGCTTGAAGAGGGCCCGCCGGGCAAGCCGCGCCTCCTCCTCGGCCAGGGCCTCCCCCCGGGCCAGGGCCTCCACCGCCCGGCGCTCCTCGGGGGAAAGCCCGGGGAGGAAGGGGACGAGCTCCTCCCAGTCCTTAGGGGGGGCGAGGGGGGGCTTGCCCTTCCCCCGGGACCGCCCTTTCTTGGCCTCCTTGGGGGCGGGAAGGAGGCTCGGCTCGTGCTCCGGGCAGGCGGGGTTGAGGCAGAAGGCCTTCTCCCCTTTCTTCACCAGGGGCCAACCGCAGGCGGGGCAGGCCTCCTCCAGGAGGGGGTAGAAGGAGAGAAAGTCGCAAGCGTTGTTCTCGCACTTGTAGTAGGGCCTGCCCCTCCGGCTCCGCTTTTCCAGAACCCGGCCCCCGCACTTGGGGCAGGTGTGGCCCGTGGGGGTCCCGTCGTCCCGGGTGTAGTCGCACTCGGGGTAGCCGGAGCAGGCGATGAAAGCGCCGTAGCGGCCCTCCTTCCTGAGGAGGGGGCGGCCGCACTTGGGGCAGGCCTCCCCGATGGGCTCCGCCTCCCGCCTTTCCAGGGGCTCGGTGTAGGTGCACTCCGGGTAGCCCGTGCACCCCAGGAACTGGCCGTAGCGGCTCACCTTGAGCTCCAAGGGCCTGCCGCACCGGGGGCAGGTCTTCTTGGGCACCTGGGCGAGCTCCCCCAAAAAGGGTTCATAGAACTCCCAGACCACCTTGGGCCAGGGAACGCGCCCCTCCTCCACCTCGTCCAGCCGCTCCTCCATCCGGGCGGTGAACTCGTAGGCCACCACCTGGGGGAACCTTTCCCGCAGGTAGGCGGTGACCTGGCGGCCCAGGGGGGTGGGGAAAAGGGTCCGCCCTTTTCGGGCCACGTACCCCCGCTTTTCCAGGGTCTCGAGGGTGGGGGCGTAGGTGGAAGGGCGGCCGATCCCCAGCTCCTCCATGGTCTTCACCAGGCTGGCGTCGGTGTAGCGGGGCGGGGGCTCGGTGAAGCGCCGCTCCTCCTGGACCTCCTCAAGCCGGGCAGAAACCCCCTCGGGCACCGCGGGGACGGGGGGCTCCTCCTCCTCCTCGGCGTCCCGCCCCCAGGCCCGGAGGTACCCCTCAAAGCGGAGCACCGAGCCCGAGGCGCGGAAGGCGTAGCGGCCCTCGAGGTCGGCCAGGGTGACCGCCGTCTGCTCGTAGAGGGCGTCCCGCATCTGGCTCGCCAGGAAGCGGCGCCAGATGAGCTCGTAGAGGCGGTACTCCTCCTCGGACAGGTAGGGGCGGACGCTTTCCGGGGTCCTTTTGGGGTCGGTGGGGCGGATGGCCTCGTGGGCGTCCTGGACCCCTTCCCTGCGGTTCTTGTAGGCCCGCGGGGCCTCCGGCAGGTACTCCGGGCCGAAGGCCTTCCCGATCACCTCCCGGGCCGCCGCCACCGCCTCGGGGGCCACCCGCACCGAGTCCGTGCGCATGTAGGTGATGAGGCCCACGGTCCCCTCCGGCAGGTCCACCCCCTCGTAGAGGCGCTGGGCGATGCGCATGGTGCGGGCGGCGGTGTAGCCCAAGCGGCTTGAGGCGGCCTGCTGGAGGGTGGAGGTGGTGAAGGGGGGCGGGGGGGCCTTGCGCCGCTCCCGCACCTCCACCTGGGCCACCCGGTAGCTCCCCTTCCGCAGGGCCTCGGCCAGGGCATGGGCCTCGGCCTCCGAGGCGAGGTGGAGCCGGCCCTCCTTCTCCCCCTGCCCCGTCCAGAGGCGCTTCCCCTCCACCTCGTGGAGCACGGCCACCAGGGGAGCCTCCCCGCCCTCCACGGCGAAGACGCCCCGGAGGACCCAGTACTCCTCGGGCCGGAAGGCCTCAATGGCCTCCTCCCGCTCCACCACGAGCCTCAAGGCCACGCTCTGCACCCGGCCGGCCGAGAGGGCCCGCTTGCGGAACTCCAGGGAGAGGAGGGGGGAGAGGTTGTACCCGAGGAGGCGGTCCAGGACGCGCCGGGCCTGCTGGGCGTCCACCAGGTTCTGGTCAATGGGCCGCGGGGCCTCCACCGCCTGGCGGACCACCCTGGGGGTGATCTCGTGGAACTCCACCCGGAGGGGCTCCTTGGGGTCCCGCCCCAGGAGGCGGGCCACGTGCCAGCCGATGGCCTCCCCCTCCCGGTCGGGGTCGGTGGCGATGAGCAGGCGCTTGCCCTTCGCCGCCCGCTTCAGCTCCTCCACCACGGGCTTCTTGTCCTTCTTCACCTCGTAGGTGGGGGCGAAGTCCCGCTCCACGTCCACCCCCAGGCTCCGCTCGGGGAGGTCCACCACGTGCCCTAGGCTCGCCCGGACCTCGTAGCCCGGCCCCAGCATCTTTTGGATGCTCCGGGCCTTGGCCGGGGACTCCACCACCACCAGGGTCTCCGCGCCGGTGGGCTGGCTCGCGCGGCGCTTGGCGCTCTTGGGCATCGCCCCCTATTTAGGGGCCTCCTCCCGCGGCTTGTCAACCCCACGGGCCCTCGAGGTCTTGTGGTAGTCTGGAGGCTACGGGCAACATTCCAGGCCAAAGTGTGGACCCCGACACTTGCGCCCAAACCCAACCGGTAGTAGCCTTCCGGATGGGTGCCCCAAGATATGGGGTTAAGGTGGAGGTATGGATATGAGGGACGGGTATTTCTTTGACGAGCACGCGCAGGCCATCGCCAGGCGCCAGTACCTCCAGCCCGGGGACGGGGACATCCTGGGCATGTTCCGCCGCGTGGCCCGGGAGATCGCCAAGGTGGAGCGGGAGGAGGAGCGCTCCCAGTGGGAGGAGCGCTTCTTCCGCCTCATGGCGGAGAAGCGCTTCTCCCCCGGGGGGCGGATCCTCGCCGGGGCGGGCACCGTCCACGGCAACCTCCTCAACTGCTTCGTCCAGGGCGCCACGGAAAACCCCCCCGAGAGCTTCGCGGGCATCATGGAGGTGGCCAAGAAGCTCGCCCTGGTCACCAAGGTGGGCGGGGGCAACGGGGTGAACCTGGACCCCTACCGCTCCAAAGGGAAGAGGGCACGGCGGGCCGTGGAGGGCGTGGCCTACCTCTCGGCGGAACACCCCGACGTGGAGGACTTCATCCGGGGCCTGATGCGCCCGCCCATCAACCCCGACGGGGCCAAGGAGGAGATCTCCCTCAAGAACTTCGCCCGGGTGGTCTACGGCGCCCTCTCCCCTGAGCTTAAGGCCCTGGCGGAGCGCTACGGGGTGCGTACGGTCAAGGAGCCTCCGGAAGGGCGCATCCTCGTTCCCGACGACATGGGGGGGATCATTGACGCCGCCCGGGAGGCCGCGGACCTGGCGCGCAAAGGCCAGAAGCCCCACGTGGACTTCTCCCTCCTCCGCCCCGAAGGCGCCCCCATCCGGGGAAGCGGCGGGACGAGCTCGGGGCCGGTGAGCTTCCTCTTTGAGATCTTTGACAACTTCCTGGAGTGGGTGGCCTGGGGGCCGAGGAGGCGGGCCCCGTGGCCACCCTGCGCTACGTCTACGCCCCCGTGCTCCGGGTGGTCAGGCAGGGAGGGTGCCTCCATCCCGACACCCTGGTCCACACCGACCGGGGCACCTTGCGCCTCCGGGAGCTGGTGGACCCCTTCCGGCGGGGCTGGCAACCCCACACTTTAAGCGTGGCCACCGATGAGGGCTGGCGGCCGAGCCCCGAAGGCTACAACAACGGCGTGGCGCCCACCCTCCGGGTGGTGCTGGAAAACGGCCTCGAGGTCCAAGGAACCCTCAACCACAAGCTCAAGGTCCTTCGGGAGGACGGAACGCGGGAATGGGTGGAACTCCAAGACCTCAGGCCCGGAGACTGGGTGATCTGGGTGCTGGACGAGCACACGGGAACCCCGGTCCAGCTTGCCCCTCTGGACGAACCCCTCCACCCCAACACCACCCCCATCCGCACCCCGGAGGTGCTCACCGAGGACCTGGCCTTCCTCCTAGGGTTCTTCTTCGGAGAGGGCTTCGTGAGTGGGGACCGGATCGGCTTCTCCGTCCACGAGGAGGAGCCCATGCGGGAAGAAGCCAAGCGCCTCTTCCGGGAGCTCTTTGGGCTGGAGCTCCGGGAGGAACGAAAGCCCGGCGACCGGAGCGTCACCCTGGTGGTCCGGAGCCGTCCCCTGGTCACCTGGCTCAGGAAGAACGGCCTTCTCAAGGGAAAGGCCCGGGAGCTGGAGGTCCCCAGGGCCATCCGCCAAAGCCCCCGCCCTGTCCTCGCCGCCTTCCTCCGGGGCCTCTTTGAGGCCGACGGCACCATTACCGCAGGCTACCCCATGCTGACCACCGCCTCCAAACGCCTGGCCCAGGACGTGATGGTCCTCCTGGGGGGGCTTGGCATCCCCTCCAAGCTCCTCCGCTATAACCCCCTGCCGGGGCGCTTCTCCAAGGCCGAGCACTACCGGGTCCGGGTGGTAACCGCCAAGGGCCTGGAGCGCTACTTGGAGAGGATCGGGGTACCCAAGGGCTCCCGCCTAGAGGCCCTTCACGGGATCAAGCCCGACATCCGCCGGGAGTCCAGCTGGCCCCTGCCCCATGCCGAGGGGTTGCTGAAACCCCTCCTGACGGTGACGGAAAAGGGCAGGAAGGGCTACGCCTCCCCCTATACCCCCTTGCGGAAAGACCTCCTCCGGTACCTCCGGGGCGAGCGCCAGCTCACCGCCACGGGGTACGCCATGGTCCTGGAAAAGGCCCAGGACCTGGGCTTGGAAGCCGACCCCTTCCCCTTCAACGAGTACTATGTGCGGGTGGCTTCCGTGGAGCCGGGGGGCGAGATCCTCACCCTAGACCTTTCCGTGGAGGGCAACCACACTTACCTGGCCAACGGCCTGGTAAGCCACAACACCCGCCGCGGGGCCGGGATGGCCACCCTCTCCATAGAACACCCCGACCTCCTGGACTTCCTCACCGCCAAGGACCTGGACCGGGAGAAGGCGGAGGGCGACATCTCCACCTTCAACATCTCCGTCCTAGCCACCGACCGCTTCCTGGAGGCGGTGGAAAAGGACGAGCTCTGGCCCGTGACCCCCATTGAGGTCCCCGGGAAGTACTACCCCTATCCCGTAGAGGGCCCCTACACGGGCAAGCTTCCTCCCCTCCCCGAGCGGGAGGACGGGGCCAAGGCCATCCCCCTCTACGGGGGGAAGGTCCCCGCCCGGTGGCTCTGGCACGAGATCGCCTGGCACGCCTGGGCCACGGGGGAGCCGGGGCTCATCTTCGTGGACCGGGTGAACGCGCTCTCGGCCCTCAAGGGGCTCGGGGAGCGTTATTGGATCCGTTCCACTAACCCCTGTGGTGAGATCCCGCTCACCGTGGGCGAGCCCTGCGACCTCGGGGCCATGAACCTCGCCGCCTACGTGAAGGACGGGGAGTTCCAGATGGAGGAGTTCCGCCGGGACGTCCGCACCGCCATCCGCTTCCTGGACAACGTCCTGGACGTGAACAAGTTCGCCCTCCCCGACAACGAAATGGCGGCGAAGAGGCTCAGGAGGCTCGGCCTCGGCCTCATGGGCCTCGCCGATGCCCTCATCAAGATGGGCCTCCCCTACGACTCCGAGGAGGCGAGGGAGAAGGTCTACGAGATCGTCTCCGCCATGCGGGAGGAGGCCATCAAAGCCTCCGAGGCCCTCGCCGAGGAACGGGGCCCCTTCCCCCTCTACGAGGAGCACAGGGAGTACTTCCAGAGCCTCGGGATCCGCCCGCGGCGCAACGTGGCCCTCCTCACCGTGGCCCCCACGGGGACCACGAGCATGCTCATGGGGGTCTCCTCGGGGATTGAGCCCGTCTTCAGCCCCTTCGTCTGGCGCAGGATCGGCGGGGAGTACAAGCCCCTCCTCCACCCCCTCTTCGTGGAGCTCATGGAGGCCTACCCGCCCGCGCCCGGTTTCGCGAAGGAGGGGAAGTGGGACTGGGAGAAGATCGTGGAGGAGATCCAGAAGGACGGCCACGGCTCCGTGCGAAACCTTCCCTTCGTCCCCGAGGCGATCCGGCGGGTCTTCCTCTCTGCCCACGATGTCCACCCCTTGGACCACGTGCGGATGCAGGGGGTGGTCCAGCGGGCCTTTGACGCCGAGGGGTACGCCGCCAACTCCATCTCCAAGACCATCAACCTTCCCAACCACGCCACGGTGGAGGATGTGGAAGCCGCTTACACCGAGGCTTACCGCACAGGGTGCAAAGGGATCACCGTCTACCGGGACGGCTCCCGGGAGTTCCAGGTCCTCACGGTGAAGAAGGAGGAGAAGGCGGAGAAGAAGCCGGAGGAGGCAAAGCCCCAAGAGGCCAAGGCCCCCGAACCCGGCAAGCCCGTCTACGAACGGCCCGGCCGCCTCATGGGCTTCACCGACATGGTCAAACTCTTCGCCCCCGACGGGTCCAAGCGGAGCTTCCTCGTCACGGTGAACACCCTGGAGGGCCGGCCCATTGAGGTCATCCTCACCTCGGGCAAGGCCGGGGACGAGGCGAACGCCGATAGTGAAGCCTTAGGCCGGGTGGTCTCCATCGCCCTCCAGTACGGGGTGCCCCCGGAGGCCATTGTCCGGACGCTTCGGGGCATCAACGGAGGGCTTTACGGCACCTACCAGGGCAGGCTGGTCTCCAGCAAGGCGGACCTCATCGCCGTGGCCCTGGAGACCGTCCCCCAGATGGCCTCAGGGGCCCCGGAGGACCTCTCCTCCGCCCCCGTCCTCTCGGGCGGCGGGATCGCCCTGGCCGGGGCCGCCCCCTGCCCCTCCTGCGGGGAGAAGGCCCTGGTGCGGGAGGAGGGGTGCTGGAAGTGCCAGGCCTGCGGTTACGCCAAGTGCGGCTGAGCCAATCCCCGGACGCCCGGGGGAGGGCCTAGGCCGAATGCCCCCAGGGTGGCGACGCAAAAAGCGCTCGGGCCGGGTCCAAAGGCCCGGCCCCTTATACTGGCCCTGTGCGGGTCAAGATCTGCGGCATCACCCGCCTTCAGGACGCCCTCCTCGCCGAGGCCCTGGGGGCCTTCGCCTTGGGCTTCGTCTTCGCACCGGGCTCCCGCCGCAGGATCGCCCCGGAAGCCGCCCGGGCTATCTCCCAGGCCCTGGGCCCGTTCGTGGTGCGGGTAGGGGTCTTCCGCGACCAGCCGCCCGAGGAGGTGCTCCGCCTTATGGAGGAGGCCCGGCTCCAGGTGGCCCAGCTCCACGGGGAGGAGCCCCCGAGTGGGCGGAGGCCGTGGGGCGCTTCTACCCCGTGATCAAGGCCTTCCCCCTCGAGGGCCCCGCGCGGCCCGAGTGGGCGGACTACCCCGCCCAGGCCCTCCTCCTAGACGGGAAGCGCCCGGGGAGCGGGGAGGCCTACCCCCGGGCCTGGGCCAAGCCCCTCCTCGCCACGGGAAGGCGGGTCATCCTGGCGGGGGGGATTGCCCCGGAGAACCTGGAGGAGGTCCTCGCCCTCAGGCCCTACGCCCTGGACCTGGCGAGCGGGGTGGAGGAGGCCCCCGGGGTGAAGAGCGCGGAGAAGCTGCGGGCCCTCTTCGCCCGCCTCGCCTCCCTTAGGATGGAAGGGTGATCGGAAGGCGCCACCCCTACTACCCGTACCTGGAGGCGGCCCTGGAGGCGGCGAGCCTCGCCCGGGGCATCCACCTCTACTACCTGGAAAGGGGCTTCACCGAGGGGACCAAGTCCGGCCCCACCGACCTGGTGACCCAGGCGGACCGGGAGGCGGAGGAGGCGGTGAAGGGCCTCCTCCTTTCCCGCTTCCCCGAGGCGGGGTTTTTAGGGGAGGAAGGGGGGAGCGAGGGCGGGAAGGCCCTCCGCTTCATCGTGGACCCGCTGGACGGGACGGTGAACTACGCCCATGGCTTTCCCTTCTTCGCCGTATCCATCGCCCTCGAGGCCGAGGGCGCCATCCAGATGGGCGTGGTGATGGACACCGCCCGGGGGGAGGTCTTCTACGCCCTGAGGGGGGAAGGGGCCTACCTCAACGGCCGCCCCATCCGGGTCACGGGGCGGGAGAGCCTCGTGGGGAGCCTCCTCGCCACGGGCTTCCCCTACGACGTGGCCAAGGACCCGGAAAACCTCACCTACTTTGAACGGGCCCTGCGCAAGGGCCTGCTCGTCCGCAGGCCCGGGGCGGCGGCCCTGGACCTGGCCTACGTGGCCGCGGGGCGGCTTGAGGGCTTCTGGGAAGTAAAGCTGAACCCCTGGGACGTGGCGGCGGGATGGCTCCTCGTGGAGGAGGCGGGAGGAAGGGTGACGGACCTCGAGGGGAACCCCTACCGCCTGGGCAGCCGCTACATCCTCGCCACCAACGGGCGGGTCCACGAGGCCCTGCGCCGGACCCTCCTGGGCCTGGACTGAGGGCCCGCGCCTTAGGCGGGGTGCCTAGGACCTCCCCTCGGTCCGGCAGGGCGAAGCAAGCCCAAGGGGGATTAGGCACTTTCCGCCCGGGCGCGGCCGTAGCCCAAGGAGGTCTTGGCCCCCACGCCGCTATAGAAGGCGAAGCGGCCCAGGGCGGAAAGCCAAAGGGCCTCCTCCTCCGTGGCCCGGGGCAGGTGGTAGACCACCCGCCCCACGAAGCCCGCGGTGTCCACCTCCGTGCGGGCGGGGAGGGTCCGCCCCTCCAGGCTCCGCACCGTGGTCCTCTCCAAAAGGGCCTCCCTCACCCCTTCCGGGGCCTTCAGGGGGCCAAAGGCCTCGAGGCGCCGGAGGAGGCTCTCCAGCACCAACCTCGGCTCGGGGACCGGGTAGTGGACCCCTTTTCTGCGGAAGAAGGTGGGGCTGGCGAAGCGCAGGGCGAGGTCCCGGGAAGGAGGCCCCTGAAAGAGGCGGGGATAGGTGGAAACCCCCGCCCAGGGGTGCCCCTCCTGGAGCACGGCCCGCACCCGGAAAGGGGGCCCAAGCCGCACCTCCTCCCCCTCTAGGGCGTAGAGGCGGGGGGCGAGGCGGGCGTAGAGCTCCTCCCGGAGGAGGCTCACCCGGGCCCAAGCCGCCCCCTCCCGCCCCCCGAAGCCCAGGGCGAAGGGGTTTTCCCCCTGGTCGTGCACCTCCGGGGCCACCTCCCGAAGGAGGCCGTAGAAGAAGCCCCTGAGGCCCAAGGGCTCGGGGAGGCCTTCCCCCTCGAGGACCAAGACCAAGGCGGCGAGGACCACGGCTAAAACCCCAGGGAAAGGAGCCCGTGCCGGGCTTGGGCCGGGCAGGAGGGCCGGTCCGGGTCCAGGCCGATGGACGGGGCGTTCGGGCCCAGGTCCAGAAGCCGCCCGGCCCTCCGGCGGAGGTCCCCCAGAGGGCCCGCAAACCCAAAGCGCCGGACCCCCTCCCCGTAGCCTTTCAGGAGGTGGGTCGGCCTCACCTGTAGGACGTGGTCCGGGAAGTCATACGCCACGGCAGAGAGGCGCTTTCCCATGGGGAAAGGCTAGCCAAAGGCCCCCGGGGGCCGCAATCCCCTTAGGGGGTCAATCCGGTGCAGCCCCTCAGCCGCTAGGTCCACGGAACGTCACCGTCGCCTGCTCTTCGGTATGGGTGCCCGGGCCGAACGACTACCCCCTCTACTACGACTCCAGCAACTCCAAGGTCCTCTCGGCGGTGGCCACGATTGACACCACACCCTTACCGCTCAACCACGTGGGGCCCCAACAGGTCCCCCTCACGCCGCAGAGCCTGGCTCCCCTCTTGAATCCCCACTCTTCCACGGGCTACTGAGCGAAAAGCCGAGCCTCCCGCCCCAGGGCGGGAGGCTTTTCTGGTGGAGCCGAGGGGATTCGAACCCCTGACCTCCTGAGTGCGATTCAGGCGCGCTCCCAACTGCGCCACGGCCCCGCGCGCCCTATATGGTACCGAGGGGCTTGGGCCTTGTCTAGTCCCCCTCCTTGAGCCGCACCTCCACCCGGCCCTTCTTGTCCTTCACGGAGAGCTTGGCCTTGGCCTTACCCTTGCGGTACTCCGCCTTCCACTCGCCCTTCTTGACCTCGTACTTCACCCGCACCCAGCCCCGGCGGCGGAGGTCCAGGTCGTGGTAGCGGAAAACGGCCTCCGCCTGGGAAGCCTGGTAAACCACCACGATCCCCTGGGGCTCGGTAACCCGCTCCACCACCACCGCCTGGGGGAAGAGGTCCACCACCAAGGAGGCGGTAACCCTGAGCTCCAAAGCCCAGGCCAGGGCCAGGAAGGGAAGGAACGCCAGCCACCGCTTCATGCCCCCATCTTTGCTTTCCCCCGGGGCTTTGGGGTGAGAGAAATCTAAAGTAAACTAAAACGTATGGACGAAGTCTGGCGGAAACTGGCCGAACCCTTTCCCCCGGGGGAGGTGCAGTGGCGCGTGGAAGCCCTCTCCCGGGACAAGAAGCGGGCCTTGGTGGTCCCCTACGTGGACGCCCGCACCGTGTTGGACCGCCTGGACAAGGTGGTGGGTCCGGAAGGCTGGCACGACGCCTACGAGGTCCTCTCCGACGCGGAGCGCCTGGTGAAAGACGAAAGGGGCGAGAGGCGGGAGCGCCTTTGCGAGGTCAAGTGCCGCCTCACCGTCCTCGGGGTCACCAAGGAGGACGTGGGGGAGGGGGACTCCCTCAAGGCCGCCTTCTCCGACGCCCTCAAACGGGCGGCGGTGAAGTTCGGGGTGGGGCGGTACCTCTACCGCTTGGAGAAGCAGTGGGTGGACTACGACCCCGAGAAGGGCCGCTTCACTCCGCCCAAGCTCCCCGAGACGGAGCCGGAGGCCGAGGGCGAGGAGAAGCCGGAGGCCCACCGCCTCATTGACCAGCTCCTGGAAAGGCTCAAAGAGAAGGGGCTGGGCAAGGAGGCAGCCCAGATCGTGAACAAGTACGGGGGCTACGGCAAGACCCCGGAGGAAACGCGCAAGCTCTACGGGGAGCTTCGCAACCTTCTGAAGGGATGAGGGTCATCGCCCTCGGGGACCTCCACGCCAACTTCCCCCTCCTCTGGCGGATCCTGCGCCGGGAGGGGCTCGCCGACGAAGGCTTCCGCCCCACGGAGGCCCTGCGCTCGGGGCGGGTGCGCCTCGTCCTCCTGGGGGACCTGGTCCACCCCAAGACCCCGGGGGACTACGCGCGGCTCACGGGCCTCGAGGCCTACGACCCCGAAGACCCCTTCCACCTCCGCCTGGCGGCGGGGGCGCAGATCCGGGAACTCTTCCGCCTGAAGGCCTTCCAGGAGGAGGCGGGGGACCACGTCACCATCCTCCTTGGCAACCACGAGGCCGCCCTCCTGGAGGGAAGCCCCATCCTGGGCAACCGGCACCTTAAGCACCTGGAGTTCCACCCGGAGCACGGGGGGAAGGCCCTCCCCGAGGCCTTGCGGTCCTGGATGGCCTCCTTCCCCAAGGAGCTCGTTCTAAAGGGCGTCCACTTCGCCCACGTGGGCCCCGTGCCCTGGCTCCAGGAGTACGACGACCTCTTTTACGCCCAGAACGAGGCCAAGACCTGGTGGTTCCTCACCCCCGAGTACGTGGAACGGATGGGCTACCGCTACGGGGTCTACGGGCACACCCCTATGCCGGACGGCATCCTCCTCAAGGACCGCTTCGCCCTCATTGACGCCCTGGACCTGGGGGAGTACTTGGCCTTAGACCTCGAGGCCGACCCCCCGAGGCCCGAGGTGCGGCGCCTCCATGGATAAGCTCACCTCGCCCCAAAGCGTCCGCGCCCTCCTTGAGCGGCACGGGCTCTTCGCCGACAAGCGCTTCGGCCAGAACTTCCTGGTCTCCGAAGCCCACCTCCGGCGCATCGTGGAGGCGGCCCGGCCCTTCACCGGGCCCGTCTTTGAGGTGGGGCCTGGGCTTGGGGCCCTCACCCGGGCCCTCCTCGAGGCCGGGGCCGAGGTGACGGCCATAGAGAAGGACCTGCGCCTGAGGCCCGTCCTGGAGGAGACCCTTTTCGGCCTCCCGGTGCGCCTCGTCTTCCAGGACGCCCTCCTCTACTCCTGGGAGGAGGTGCCCCAGGGGAGCCTCCTCGTGGCCAACCTCCCCTACAACATCGCCACCCCCCTGGTCACCCGCCTCCTCAAGACCGGGCGCTTCGCCCGCCTCGTCTTCCTCGTGCAGAAGGAGGTGGCCGAGCGCATGACCGCGAGGCCCAAGACCCCGGCCTACGGGGTCCTCACCCTCCGGGTAGCCCACCACGCCGTGGCGGAGAGGCTCTTTGACCTCCCCCCGGGGGCCTTCTTTCCCCCGCCCAAGGTGTGGAGCAGCCTGGTGCGCCTGACCCCCAAGGGGGTACCCGACGACCCCGGGCTCTTCCGCCTCCTAGAGGCGGCCTTCGGCCAGAGGCGGAAGACGCTGAAAAACGCCCTGATGGGAGCAGGCTACCCCAGGGAAGCGGTGGAGGCCGCCCTTAAGGCCCTGGGCCTCCCCGAGCAGGTGCGGGCAGAGGAGCTTGGCCTGGAGGCCTTCCGCCGCCTGAAGGCTCTCCTCTCCCCCCAGCCCTAGGCGGGAATCCTACACCGCAGTGTAGGCTTAAACCTCACGATAAGCAGCGCACTTACACCGATTAGCCCCCGGGTCGGTGTAGCCCGCCCCTTTTGTCTCGGGGGTAGGGTGGTAAGATGGGCGGGAAAGGAGGCGGGGTCCTTTGGCTCCACTGGGTCCCCGCCTCGTGAAGAGATGCACGAAAGGAGGGGACCTTGGCGCCGATCACAGAGTACGTGAACGTCCTCATCTACCTTGGGGTGGCCCTCTTCATCGGGGTGGCGGCCCTGGGGGTGGGGGCTATTCTGGGCCCCAAGAAACCGGGCAGGGCCAAGCTCATGCCCTACGAGTCGGGGAACGACCCCGCGGGGGAGGTGAAGCGCTTTCCCGTCCACTTCTACGTGGTGGCCATGCTCTTCATCCTCTTTGACGTGGAGGTGGCCTTCCTCTGGCCCTACGCCGTGAGCGCGGGCGGGCTTGGCCTCTATGGCTTCCTCGGGGTCCTCGCCTTCACCCTCCTCCTCTTCGTGGGCTTCCTCTACGAGTGGTGGAAGGGGGTGATGCGGTGGCACTGAAGGACCTTTTTGAGCGGGACGTCCAGGAGCTGGAACGGGAGGGGATCCTCTTCACCACCCTGGAGAAGCTCGTGGCCTGGGGGCGGAGCAACTCCCTGTGGCCCGCCACCTTCGGCCTCGCCTGCTGCGCCATTGAGATGATGGCCTCCACGGACGCCCGCAACGACCTGGCCCGCTTCGGCAGCGAGGTCTTCCGCGCAAGCCCCCGCCAGGCGGACGTGATGATCGTGGCCGGGAGGCTTTCCAAGAAAATGGCCCCGGTGATGCGCCGGGTCTGGGAGCAGATGCCCGACCCCAAGTGGGTGATCTCCATGGGGGCCTGCGCGAGCTCGGGCGGGATGTTCAACAACTACGCCATCGTGCAGAACGTGGACTCGGTGGTGCCCGTGGACGTCTACGTCCCCGGCTGCCCCCCCAGGCCCGAGGCCCTGATCTACGCGGTGATGCAGCTGCAGAAGAAGGTGCGGGGCCAGGCCTACAACGAGCGGGGAGAGAGGCTTCCCCCGGTGGCGGCCTGGAAGCGGACGAGGGGGTGAGGCATGCGGCTTGAGCGCGTCCTGGAAGAGGCCCGGGCCAAGGGCTACCCCATAGAGGACAACGGCCTCGGCAACCTCTGGGTGGTCCTGCCCAAGGAACGCTTCAAGGAGGAGATGGCCCACTACAAGGCCATGGGGTTCAACTTCCTGGCCGACATCGTGGGCTTGGACTACCTGACCTACCCGGACCCCCGCCCCGAGCGCTTCGCCGTGGTCTACGAGCTCGTCTCCCTCCCGGGCTGGAAGGACGGGGACGGAAGCCGCTTCTTCGTGCGGGTCTACGTGCCCGAAGAGGACCCCAGGCTCCCCACGGTCACCGACCTCTGGGGGAGCGCCAATTTCCTGGAAAGAGAGGTCTACGACCTCTTCGGCATCGTCTTTGAAGGCCACCCCGACCTCCGCAAGATCCTCACCCCGGAGGACCTCGAGGGCCACCCCCTGCGCAAGGACTACCCCTTGGGGGAGACCCCCACCCTCTTCCGCGAGGGGCGGTACATCATCCCGGCAGAGTTCCGCGCCGCCCTCACCGGCAAAGACCCCGGCCTCACCCTCTACAAGGGCGGGAGCCGCAAGGGCTACAGGTCCCTTTGGGCCGACCTGAAGAAGGCCCGGGAGGTTAAAGGATGAGGGAAGAGTTCCTGGAGGAGATCCCCCTAGACGCCCCCCCGGAGGAGGCCAAGGAGCTCCGTACCGAGGTGATGACCCTGAACGTGGGCCCCCAGCACCCCTCCACCCACGGGGTGCTCCGCCTCATGGTGACCCTCTCCGGGGAGGAGGTCCTGGAGGTGGTGCCCCACATCGGCTACCTTCACACGGGCTTTGAGAAGACCATGGAGCACCGCACCTACCTCCAGAACATCACCTACACGCCCCGGATGGACTACCTGCACTCCTTCGCCCACGACCTGGCTTACGCCCTGGCGGTGGAGAAGCTCGTGGGGGCCGTGGTGCCGCCCCGGGCGGAAACCATAAGGGTCATCCTCAACGAGCTTTCCCGCCTGGCAAGCCACCTGGTCTTCCTGGGGACGGGGCTTTTGGACCTCGGGGCCCTCACCCCCTTCTTCTACGCCTTCCGCGAGCGCGAGACCATCCTGGACCTCTTTGAGTGGGTCACGGGCCAGCGCTTCCACCACAACTACATCCGCATCGGCGGGGTCAAGGAAGACCTTCCCGAGGAGTTCGTCCCCGAGCTCAAGAAGTTCCTGGAGGTCATGCCCCACCGCATTGACGAGTACGAGGCCCTCTTCGCCGAAAGCCCCATCTTCTACGAGAGGGCCCGGGGCGTGGGGGTGATCCCGCCCGAGGTGGCCATTGACCTCGGCCTCACCGGAGGGTCCTTAAGGGCGAGCGGGGTGAACTACGACGTGCGCAAGGCCTACCCCTACTCGGGGTACGAGACCTACCAGTTTGACGTACCCTTGGGGGAGCACGGGGACGTGTTTGACCGGATGATCATCCGCATCCGGGAGATGCGGGAGTCCGTGAAGATCATCAAGCAGGCCCTGGAGCGGCTGGAGCCGGGCCCCGTTCGCGACCCCAACCCCCAGATCACCCCGCCCCAAGACCCCTCCTGGAGACCTCCATGGAGGCGGTCATCTACCACTTCAAACACTACACCGAGGGCTTCCACCCCCCAAGGGGGAGGTCTACGTGCCCACGGAGTCGGCCCGCGGGGAGCTCGGCTACTACATCGTCTCCGACGGCGGCTCCATGCCCTACCGGGTCAAGGTGCGGGCCCCCAGCTTCGTCAACCTGCAAAGCCTCCCCTACGCCTGCAAGGGGGAGCAGGTGCCGGACATGGTGGCCATCATCGCAAGCCTCGACCCCGTGATGGGGGACGTGGACCGATAGGAGGGAAGATGGGGTTTTTTGACGACAAGCAGGACTTTTTGGAGGAAACCTTCGCCAAGTACCCGCCGGAAGGGCGCCGCGCCGCCATCATGCCCCTTCTTCGGCGGGTGCAGCAGGAGGAAGGTTGGATCCGGCCCGAGCGGATAGAGGAGATCGCCCGCCTGGTGGGCACCACCCCCACGGAGGTCATGGGGGTGGCGAGCTTCTACTCCTACTACCAGTTCGTGCCCACGGGGAAGTACCACCTCCAGGTCTGCGCCACCCTCTCCTGCAAGCTCGCCGGGGCCGAGGAGCTTTGGGACTACCTCACAGAGGAGCTGGGCATCGGCCCGGGAGAGGTGACCCCGGACGGGCTTTTCAGCGTGCAAAAGGTGGAGTGCCTGGGAAGCTGCCACACCGCCCCCGTGATCCAGGTGAACGACGAGCCCTACGTGGAGTGCGTGACCCGGGCGAGGCTTAAGGCCCTTCTCGCAGGCCTTAGGGCGGGGAAGCGGCTTGAGGAGATTGAGCTTCCCGGCAAGTGCGGGCACCACGTGCACGAGGTGGAGGTATGACCGGGCCCATCGTATCCGGAAAGGACCCCCGGTTTGAGCGGACCCTCTACGCCCACGTGGGGAAGGAGGGGTCCTGGACCCTGGACTACTACCTCCGGCACGGGGGGTACGAGACGGCGAAGCGGGTGCTCAAGGAGAAGACCCCGGACGAGGTCATAGAGGAGGTGAAGCGCTCCGGGCTTAGGGGCCGAGGCGGGGCGGGCTTCCCCACGGGGCTTAAGTGGAGCTTCATGCCCAAGGACGACGGGAAGCAGCACTACCTCATCTGCAACGCCGACGAGTCCGAGCCCGGGAGCTTCAAGGACCGCTACATCCTGGAGGACGTCCCCCACCTCCTCATTGAGGGGATGATCCTCGCCGGGTACGCCATCCGGGCCACGGTGGGCTACATCTACGTCCGCGGGGAGTACCGCAGGGCGGCGGACCGGCTAGAACAAGCCATCAAGGAGGCCCGGGCCCGGGGCTACCTGGGGAAGAACCTCTTCGGCACGGACTTCTCCTTTGACCTCCACGTCCACCGGGGGGCCGGGGCCTACATCTGCGGGGAGGAAACCGCCCTCATGAACTCCTTAGAGGGCCTCAGGGCCAACCCCCGGCTCAAGCCCCCCTTCCCCGCCCAGTCGGGCCTTTGGGGCAAGCCCACCACCATCAACAACGTGGAGACCCTGGCCTCCGTGGTGCCCATCCTGGAGCGGGGGGCGGACTGGTTCGCCCAGATGGGCACGGAGCAGTCCAAGGGGATGAAGCTCTACCAGATCTCCGGGCCCGTGAAGCGCCCCGGGGTGTACGAGCTCCCCATGGGCACCACCTTGCGGGAACTCATCTACGAGTGGGCGGGAGGGCCTCTGGAGCCCATCCAGGCCCTCATCCCCGGGGGGTCCTCCACCCCGCCTTTGCCCTTCACCGAGGAGGTCCTGGACACCCCCATGAGCTACGAGCACCTCCAGGCCAAGGGCTCCATGCTGGGCACGGGCGGGGTCATCCTCATCCCGGAGCGGGTGAGCATGGTGGACGCCATGTGGAACCTCACCCGCTTCTACGCCCACGAGTCCTGCGGCAAGTGCACCCCCTGCCGCGAGGGCGTGGCGGGGTTCATGGTGAACCTCTTCGCCAAGATCGGCACCGGCCAAGGGGAGGAGAAGGACGTGGAGAACCTGGAAGCCCTCCTCCCCCTCATTGAGGGGCGGAGCTTCTGCCCCTTGGCGGACGCGGCGGTGTGGCCGGTGAAGGGCTCGCTAAGGCACTTCAAGGACCAGTACCTGGCCCTGGCGCGGGAGAAGCGCCCCGTGCCCAGGCCTTCCCTCTGGAGGTGAGATGGTCCGGGTCAAGGTGAACGACCGCATCGTGGAGGTGCCCCCGGGGACGAGCGTCATGGACGCCGTCTTCCACGCGGGGTACGACGTGCCTCTCTTCTGCTCGGAAAAGCACCTCTCCCCATCGGGGCCTGCCGCATGTGTCTGGTGCGGATCGGCCTTCCCAAGAAGGGCCCCGATGGAAAGCCCCTCCTCAACGAGAAGGGCGAGCCCGAGATCCAGTGGCAGCCCAAGCTCGCCGCAAGCTGCGTGACGGCGGTGGCGGACGGGATGGTGGTGGACACCCTCTCGGACGTGGTGCGGGAGGCCCAGGCGGGGATGGTGGAGTTCACCCTCCTCAACCATCCCCTGGACTGCCCCACCTGCGACAAGGGCGGGGCCTGCGAGCTCCAGGACCGCACCGTGGAGTACGGGCTTTACGAGAAGTACTACCAGAAGGGCCCCCTGGAGCTTCCCGTCTACACCCGCTTTGAGTTCACCCGCCGCCACGTGGACAAGCACCACCCCCTCTCCCCCTTCGTCATCCTGGACCGGGAGCGGTGCATCCACTGCAAGCGGTGCGTGCGCTACTTTGAGGAGGTCCCCGGGGACGAGGTCCTGGACTTCATTGAGCGGGGAGTGCACACCTTCATCGGCACCATGGACTTCGGCCTCCCCTCGGGCTTCTCCGGGAACATCACGGACATCTGCCCCGTGGGGGCCCTTCTGGACCTCACCGCCCGCTTCCGCGCCCGCAACTGGGAGATGGAGGAAACCCCCACCACCTGCGCCCTCTGCCCCGTGGGGTGCGGGATCACCGCGGACACCCGCAGCGGCGAACTCCTCAGGATCCGGGCCCGGGAGGTGCCCGAGGTCAACGAGATCTGGATCTGTGACGCGGGCCGCTTCGGCCACGAGTGGGCGGACCAAAACCGCCTCAAGACCCCCCTGGTGCGGAAAGAGGGAAGGCTCGTGGAGGCCACCTGGGAGGAGGCCTTCCTCGCCCTCAAGGAGGGCCTGAAGGAGGCGAGGGGCGAGGAGGTGGGGCTTTACCTCGCCCACGACGCCACCCTCGAGGAGGGCCTCTTGGCCTCCGAGCTCGCCAAGGCCCTGAAGACCCCCCACCTGGACTTCCAGGGCCGCACCGCCGCCCCGGCGAGCCTCTTCCCCGCCGCCAGCCTGGAGGACCTCCTCCAGGCGGACTTCGCCCTCATCCTCGGCGACCCCACGGAGGAAGCCCCCATCCTCCACCTCCGCCTCTCCGAGTTCGTGCGCGACCTCAAGCCTCCCCACCGCTACAACCACGGCACCCCCTTCGCCGACCTGCAGATCAAGGAAAGGATGCCCCGCCGCACGGACAAGATGGCCCTCTTCGCCCCGTACCGCGCCCCCCTCATGAAGTGGGCCGCCATCCACGAGGTCCACAAGCCGGGAGAGGAGCGGGAGATCCTCCTCGCCCTCCTCGGGGACAAGGAGGGAAGCGAAACGGTGGCCCGGGCGAGGGAGGCCTGGGAGAAGGCGAAGAACCCGGTGCTCATCCTCGGGGCCGGTGTCCTCCAGGACACCGTGGCCGCGGAAAGGGCCCGCCTCCTCGCCGAGCGCAAGGGGGCCAAGGTCCTCGCCATGACCCCGGCGGCGAACGCCCGGGGCCTCGAGGCCATGGGGGTCCTCCCCGGGGCGAAGGGGGCCTCCTGGGACGAGCCCGGGGCCCTCTACGCCTACTACGGCTTCGTGCCCCCGGAAGAGGCCCTTAAGGGCAAGCGCTTCGTGGTGATGCACCTAAGCCACCTCCACCCCCTGGCGGAGCGCTACGCCCACGTGGTCCTCCCCGCCCCCACCTTCTACGAGAAGCGGGGGCACCTCGTGAACCTGGAGGGACGGGTCCTCCCCCTAAGCCCCGCCCCCATAGAGAACGGGGAGGCAGAGGGCGCCCTCCAGGTCCTCGCCCTCCTGGCCGAGGCCCTGGGGGTGAGGCCCCCTTCCGGCTCCACCTCGAGGCGCAGAAGGCCCTGAAGGCCAGGAAGGTCCCGGAGGCCATGGGCCGCTTCGCCTTCCGCCTCAAGGAGCTCCGGCCCAAGGAGCGGGCGGGCGCCTTCTACCTCCGGCCCACCATGTGGAAAGCCCACCAGGCGGTGGGCAAGGTCCAAGAGGCGGCCCGGGCGGAGCTTTGGGCCCATCCGGAGACGGCCCGCCTCGAGGCCCTGCCCGAGGGGGCCCAGGTGGCCGTGGAGACCCCCTTCGGCCGGGTGGAGGCCCGGGTGATCCACCGGGAGGACGTGCCCAAAGGCCACCTTTACCTCTCGGCCCTGGGGCCCGCAGCGGGCTTTCGGGTGGAGGGGCGCGTCCTGGTGCCCGCGGGAGGTGAAGCGTGAACTGGTCCTACCCCGTAGACCCCTACTGGATGGTGGCCCTAAAGGCCCTCTTGGTGGTGGTGGGCCTCCTCACCGCCTTCGCCTTCATGACCCTCATTGAAAGGAGGCTCCTCGCCCGCTTCCAGGTGCGCATGGGGCCGAACCGGGTGGGGCCTTTTGGCCTCCTCCAGCCCCTCGCCGACGCCATCAAGAGCATCTTCAAGGAAGACATCGTGGTGGCCCAGGCGGACCGGTTCCTCTTCGTCCTCGCCCCCCTCATCTCCGTGGTCTTCGCCCTCCTCGCCTTCGGGCTCATCCCCTTTGGCCCGCCGGGAAGCTTCTTCGGCTACCAGCCCTGGGTGATCAACCTGGACCTGGGGATCCTCTACCTCTTCGCCGTGAGCGAGCTCGCCGTGTACGGGATCTTCCTCTCCGGGTGGGCCTCGGGGAGCAAGTACAGCCTCTTGGGCTCCCTCCGCTCCTCGGCGAGCCTCATCTCCTACGAGCTCGGCCTGGGCCTCGCCCTCCTCGCCCCCGTGCTCCTCGTGGGCAGCCTCAACCTGAACGACATCGTGAACTGGCAGAAGGAAAACGGCTGGCTCTTCCTCTACGCCTTCCCCGCCTTCCTGGTCTACCTCATCGCCAGCATGGCCGAGGCCGCCCGCACCCCCTTTGACCTCCCCGAGGCGGAGCAGGAACTCGTGGGCGGGTACCACACGGAGTACAGCTCCATCAAGTGGGCCCTCTTCCAGATGGCGGAGTACATCCACTTCATCACCGCCAGCGCCCTCATCCCCACCCTCTTCCTGGGCGGCTGGACTATGCCCGTCCTCGAGGTGCCCTACCTCTGGATGTTCCTCAAGATCGCCTTCTTCCTCTTCCTCTTCATCTGGATCCGGGCCACCTGGTTCCGCCTGCGCTACGACCAGCTCCTCCGCTTCGGCTGGGGCTTCCTCTTCCCGGTGGCCCTCCTCTGGTTCCTCGTCACCGCCCTCGTGGTGGCCCTGGACCTCCCCAGGACCTACCTCCTCTACCTCTCCGCCCTAAGCTTCCTCGCCCTCCTGGGAGCGGTCCTCTACACCCCCAAGCCCGCCCGCAAAGGAGGTGGCGCATGACCCTGAAGGCCCTCGCCCAAAGCCTCGGCATCACCCTGAAGTACCTCTTCTCCAAGCCGGTGACCGTCCCCTACCCCGACGCCCCCGTGGCCCTGAAGCCCCGCTTCCACGGGCGGCACGTCCTCACCCGGCACCCGAACGGGCTAGAGAAGTGCATCGGATGCTCCCTCTGCGCCGCCGCCTGCCCCGCCTACGCCATCTACGTGGAGCCGGCGGAGAACGACCCGGAAAACCCGGTCTCCGCGGGGGAGCGGTACGCCAAGGTCTACGAGATCAACATGCTCCGGTGCATCTTCTGCGGCCTCTGCGAGGAGGCCTGCCCCACGGGGGCCATCGTGCTGGGCTACGACTTTGAGATGGCGGACTACCAGTACTCCGACCTCATCTACGGCAAGGAGGACATGCTGGTGGACGTGATGGGCACCAAGCCCCAGCGCCGGGAGGCCAAGATGACCGGCAAGCCGGTGAAGGTGGGCTACGTGGTGCCCTACGTACGGCCCGAGCTGGAGGGCTTCCGCGCCCCCACGGAAGGAGGAAAGAAGTGAGCCCCTTGGAAGCCTTGGCCCTCCTCTTCCTCCTGGGAACCGGGGTCCTGGTGGTGACCCTAAGGAACGCTATCCACGCCGCCCTGGCCCTGATCCTCAACTTCCTGATCCTAGCCGGGCTTTACGTGGCCCTGGACGCCAGGTTCCTGGGCTTCATCCAGATCATCGTGTATGCCGGGGCCATCGTAGTCCTCTTCCTCTTCGTCATCATGCTCCTCTTCGCCGCCCAAGGGGAGGTGGGCTTTGACCCCCTGGTGCGCTCCAAGCCCCTCGCCGCCCTTCTCGCTTTAGGGGTGGCGGGGGTACTCCTCTCGGGGCTTTGGGGGCTCAGGCTCGCCTTCACCCAGGACCTGAAGGGCGGGCTTCCCCAGGCCCTGGGGCCCCTGCTCTACGGCGACTGGCTCTTCGTCCTCCTCGCGGTGGGCTTCCTCCTCATGGCCGCCACAGTGGTGGCCGTGGCCCTGGTGGAGCCCGGGAAGGCCTCGAGGACCCAGGAAGCGGAGAAGCGGGAGGAGGTGGTGCGGTGAGCTACCTCCTCACCTCCGCCTTTCTCTTCGCCCTCGGGGTCTACGGGGTCCTCACCCGCAGAACCGCCATCCTGGTCTTTCTCTCCATTGAGCTCATGCTGAACGCCGCCAACCTCTCCCTGGTGGGCTTCGCCCGGGCCTACGGGCTTGACGGTCAGGTGGCCGCCCTCATGGTCATCGCCATCGCCGCCGCCGAGGTGGCGGTGGGCTTAGGGCTCATCGTGGCCATCTTCCGCCACCGGGAAAGCACCGCGGTGGACGACCTTTCCGAGCTTAGGGGGTAGCTATGGCGCTCTTATCCACCATCCTCCTTCCCCTTCTGGGCTTTGCCCTTTTGGGCCTTTTCGGCAGAAGGATGCAAGAACCCCTCCCCGGGGTCATCGCCTCGGGGCTCGTCCTCGCCTCCTTCCTCCTGGGGACGGGGCTACTCCTCTCGGGCGGGGCCCGCTTTGAAGCGGAGTGGCTTCCCGGCATACCCTTCAGCCTCCTTCTGGACAACCTCTCCGGCTTCATGCTCCTCATCGTCACCGGGGTGGGCTTCCTCATTCACGTCTACGCCATCGGCTACATGCACGGGGACCCGGGCTTTAGCCGCTTCTTCGCCTACTTCAACTTCTTCATCGCCATGATGCTCACCCTGGTCCTGGCCGACAGCTACCCGGTGATGTTCATCGGCTGGGAGGGGGTGGGCCTGGCCAGCTTCCTCCTCATCGGCTTCTGGTACAAAAACGCCCAGTACGCCGACAGCGCCCGCAAGGCCTTCATCGTGAACCGCATCGGCGACCTGGGCTTCATGCTGGGCATGGCCATCCTCTGGGCCCTCTTTGGAACGCTCTCCATCAGCGAGCTTAAGGAAGCGATGGAGGGCCCCCTGCGGAACCCCAGCCTCCTCGCCCTGGCGGGCCTCCTCCTCTTCCTCGGGGCCGTGGGCAAAAGCGCCCAGATCCCCCTCATGGTCTGGCTCCCCGATGCCATGGCCGGCCCCACCCCGGTCTCCGCCCTGATCCACGCGGCCACCATGGTGACCGCCGGGGTCTACCTCATCGCCCGGAGCTCCTTCCTCTATAGCGCCTTGCCCGACGTCTCCTACACCATCGCCGTCATCGGCCTCCTCACGGCGGCCTACGGGGCCCTTTCCGCCTTCGGCCAGACGGATATCAAGAAAATCGTCGCCTACTCCACCATCAGCCAGCTCGGGTACATGTTCCTGGCGGCGGGGGTGGGGGCGTACTGGGTGGCCCTCTTCCACGTCTTCACCCACGCCTTCTTCAAGGCCCTCCTCTTCCTGGCCTCGGGAAGCGTCATCCACGCCCTAGGGGGCGAGCAAGACGTGCGCAAGATGGGCGGGCTTTGGAAGCACCTCCCCGCCACCCGGTGGCACGGCCTGATCGGGGCCCTGGCCTTAGGGGGCCTGCCCCTCCTCTCCGGCTTCTGGTCCAAGGACGCCATCCTCACCGCCACCCTCACCTACCCCTTCGGGGGGTGGGCTTCTACGTGGGGGCGCTTCTCGTGGCGGTCCTCACCGCCATGTACGCCATGCGCTGGTTCGTCCTGGTCTTCCTGGGGGAGGAAAGGGGCCACCACCACCCCCACGAGGCCCCTCCGGTCATGCTCTGGCCCAACCACCTCCTGGCCCTGGGCTCGGTGCTGGCAGGCTACCTGGCCCTGCCCCACCCCCTGCCCAACCTCCTGGAACCCTTCCTGAAGCCGGCCCTGGCGGAGGTAGAGGCCCACCACCTCTCCCTGGGGGTGGAGTGGGGCCTCATCGCCCTCTCGGCGGCGGTGGCCCTTCTGGGGCTCTGGGCGGGCTATGTCTTCTTTCAGCGCAAGGCCTTTCCCGCCTGGTATCTGGCCTTTGAAGCGGCGAGCCGGGAGGCCTTCTACGTGGACCGGGCCTACAACGCCCTCATCGTAAACCCCTTGAAGGCCCTGGCGGAGGCCCTCTTCTACGGGGACCGGGGCCTCTTAAGCGGCTACTTTGGCCTGGGCGGGGCGGTGCGGAACCTGGGGCAGGGCCTCGCCCGCTTGCAGACCGGCTACCTTAGGGTTTACGCCCTCCTCTTCGTGCTGGGCGCGCTGGTGCTTCTGGGGGTGATGCGGTGGTAGTCCTGGCGGTCCTTCTACCGATGTTCTTCGGGGCCCTGCTCCTCCTGGGCCTACCCCGGGCCCTCGGGGTCCTGGGAGCGGGGCTTTCCTTCCTCCTCAACCTCTACCTCTTCCTTACCCACCCGGGCGGGGTGGCCCACGCCTTCCAAGCCCCCCTCCTCCCCGGGGCAGGGGTGTACTGGGCCTTCGGTCTGGACGGGCTTTCCGCGCTTTTCTTTCTCACCATCGCCCTCACCGTCTTCTTGGGGGCCCTGGTGGCGAGGGTGGAGGGGCGCTTCCTGGGCCTTGCCCTCCTCATGGAAGGGCTTCTCCTCGGCCTCTTCGCCGCCCGGGACCTCCTCGTCTTCTACGTCTTCTTTGAGGCGACCCTGATCCCTGCCCTCCTCATGCTCTACTTCTACGGGGGTGAGGGGCGGCTTAGGGCCCTCTACACCTTCGTCCTTTTCACCCTGGCGGGCTCCTTGCCCATGCTCGCCGCCGTCCTCGGGCCAAGCTGCTCTCGGGCAGCCCCACCTTCCTCCTGGAGGACCTCCTGGCCCACCCCCTCCAGGGAGAGGCCGCCTTCTGGGTCTTCCTGGGCTTCGCCCTGGCCTTCGCCATCAAAACGCCCCTCTTCCCCCTCCACGCCTGGCTTCCCCCCTTCCACCAGGAGAACCACCCTTCGGGCCTCGCCGACGCCCTCGGCACCCTCTACAAGGTGGGGGTCTTCGCCTTCTTCCGCTTCGCCATCCCCTTGGCCCCCGAGGGCTTCGCCCAGGTTCAGGGCATGCTCCTCTTCCTCGCCGCCCTCTCCGCCCTCTACGGCGCCTGGGTGGCCTTCGCCGCCAAGGACTTTAAGACGCTTCTCGCCTACGCCGGGCTTTCCCACATGGGGGTAGCGGCCTTGGGGGTCTTCTCGGGCACGCCGGAAGGAGCCCTAGGGGGGCTTTACCTTCTGGCGGCCAGCGGGGTCTACACCGGGGGGCTCTTCCTCCTTGCGGGAAGGCTTTACGAGCGGACGGGCACCCTGGAGATCGGGCGCTACCGGGGCCTGGCGCAGAGCGCCCCGGGCCTCGCCGCCCTGGCCCTCATCCTCTTCCTCGCCATGGTGGGCCTTCCCGGGCTTTCCGGCTTCCCTGGGGAGTTTCTGACCCTCCTCGGGGCCTACAAGGCAAGCCCCTGGCTTGCCGCCTTGGCCTTCCTCTCCGTCATCGCCTCCGCGGCCTACGCCCTCACCGCCTTCCAGAAGACCTTCTGGGAGGAGGGGGGGTCTGGGGTGAAGGACCTCGCGGGGCGGAGTGGGGCTTCGCCCTGCTTAGCGTCCTCGCCCTCCTCCTCATGGGGGTCTTTCCCGGCTACTTCGCCCGGGGGCTCTACCCCCTGGCGGAGGCCTTCGCCAAGCTTCTTGGAGGTGGCGCATGACCTTGGCGATCCTCGCGGTCTTCTCCGTGGCCTTGACCCTGCTCGGCTTCGTCCTCCCGCCCCAGGGCGTGAAACGGGCCACGCTCCTGGGCCTGGCCTTGGCCCTCCTAAGCCTCCTCCTCACCTGGGGGAAGCCCTTCGCCTTCGGGCCCTACCGGGCGGACAACATCTCCCAAGTTTTCACCCTCCTCGCCCTGCTGGGCGCCCTTTGGACGGTGGGGCTGGTGCGTACGCGGCGTTTTGAGTTCCACCTGCTGGTCCTCTACGCCGCCACCGGCATGCACCTTCTGGCCTCCACCCAGAACCTGGTCCTGATGCTGGTGGCCCTCGAGGCCCTCTCCCTCCCCCTCTACGCCCTCGCCACCTGGCGGCGGGGGGAGGGCCTCGAGGCCGCCCTCAAGTACTTCCTCCTGGGGGCCTTGGCCGCCGCCTTCTTCCTCTACGGGGCGGCCCTCTTCTACGGGGCCACGGGGAGCCTCGTCCTGGGCGCTCCCGGGGAAGGCCCCCTCTACACCCTCGCCTTAGGCCTCCTCCTGGTGGGCCTGGGCTTCAAGGCGGCCCTCGCCCCCTTCCACTTCTGGACCCCCGACGTCTACCAGGGAAGCCCCACCCCCGTGGTCCTCTTCATGGCCACCTCGGTGAAGGCCGCGGCCTTCGCCGCCCTCCTCCGGGTGGCCGCACCCCCCGAGGCCCTCGCCCTCCTCGTGGCCCTCTCCGTGGTGGTGGGGAACCTGGCGGCCCTGGCGCAGAAGGAGGCCAAGCGGCTTCTCGCCTACTCCTCCATCGCCCACGCCGGGTACATGGCCCTCGCCCTCTACACCGGAAACGCCCAGGCCCTGGGCTTCTACCTCCTCACCTACGTCCTGGCCACGGGCCTCGCCTTCGCCGTCCTAAGCCAGATCTCCCCGGACCGGGTGCCCCTGGAGGCCCTCCGGGGCCTCTACCGGAAAGACCCCCTCCTGGGCCTCGCCTTCCTGGTGGCCATGCTTTCCTTGCTGGGCCTGCCGCCCCTCGCGGGCTTTTGGGGCAAGTACCTGGCCTTCGCCGAGGCGGCCCGGGCCGGGGCCTGGGGGGTCTTGGTCCTGGCCCTCGTCACCAGCGCCGTGAGCGCCTACTACTACCTCGGGCTTGGGCTCGCCGTCTTCGCGCGAGCTGAGGAAACCCCCTTCCGCCCAGGCGCTCCCTGGGCCCGAGCCGCGGCCCTGGCCGCTGGGGTCCTCCTCCTTGCCTTGGGGCTTCTCCCCGGCCTCGTCCTCCCCGCCTTGGCCGCGGGGGTTAAGATAACCCCCTGATGCTGCGGCGCGCGCTGGAAGAGGCCATCGCCCAGGCCCTAAAGGAGATGGGGGTTCCGGTCCGCCTCAAGGTGGCCCGGGCCCCCAAGGACAAACCGGGGGACTACGGCGTCCCCCTTTTCGCCTTGGCCAAGGAGCTGCGGAAGCCGCCCCAGGCCATCGCCCAGGAGCTCAAGGACCGGCTTCCCCTGCCCGAGTTCGTGGAGGAGGCCATCCCCGTGGGGGGGTACCTGAACTTCCGCCTCCGCACCGAGGCCCTCCTCCGGGAGGCCCTCCGCCCCAAGGCCCCCTTCCCCAGGCGGCCCGGGGTGGTCCTGGTGGAGCACACCTCGGTGAACCCCAACAAGGAGCTCCACGTGGGCCACCTGCGCAACATCGCCCTGGGGGACGCCATCGCCCGCATCCTGGCCTACGCGGGCCGGGAGGTTTTGGTCCTCAACTACATTGACGACACGGGCCGCCAGGCGGCGGAGACCCTCTTCGCCCTCCGCCACTACGGCCTCACCTGGGACGGGAAGGAGAAGTACGACCACTTCGCCGGCCGGGCCTACGTCCGCCTGCACCAGGACCCCGAGTACGAGAGGCTCCAGCCCGCCATTGAGGAAGTCCTCCACGCCCTGGAGCGGGGGGAGCTCAGGGAGGAGGTGAACCGGATCCTCCTCGCCCAGATGGCCACGATGCACGCCCTGAACGCCCGCTACGACCTCCTCGTCTGGGAGTCCGACATCGTCCGGGCGGGGCTCCTCCAGAAGGCCCTCGCCCTCCTGGAGCAAAGCCCCCACGTCTTCCGCCCCCGGGAGGGGAAGTACGCCGGGGCCCTGGTCATGGACGCGAGCCCCGTGATCCCGGGCCTCGAGGACCCCTTCTTCGTCCTCCTGCGCTCCAACGGCACGGCCACCTACTACGCCAAGGACATCGCCTTCCAGTTCTGGAAGATGGGCATCCTGGAAGGCCTCCGCTTCCGCCCCTACGAGAACCCCTACTATCCCGGCCTCCGGACGAGCGCCCCCGAAGGGGAAGCCTACACCCCCAAGGCAGAGGAGACCATCAACGTCATTGACGTGCGCCAAAGCCATCCCCAGGCCCTGGTGCGCGCCGCCTTGGCCCTCGCGGGCTACCCAAACCTCGCCGAGAAGGCCCACCACCTGGCCTACGAAACCGTCCTCCTGGAGGGGCGGCAGATGTCGGGGCGGAAGGGGCTTGCCGTGAGCGTGGACGAGGTGCTGGAAGAGGCCACCCGGCGGGCCCGGGCCATCGTGGAGGAGAAGAACCCCGACCACCCCGACAAGGAGGAAGCGGCGCGGATGGTGGCCCTGGGGGCGATCCGCTTCAGTATGGTCAAGACCGAGCCCAAGAAGCAGATCGACTTCCGCTACCAGGAGGCCCTTTCCTTTGAGGGAGACACCGGCCCCTACGTCCAGTACGCCCACGCCCGGGCCCACAGCATCCTGCGCAAGGCGGGGGAGTGGGGAGCGCCGGACCTCTCCCAGGCGACCCCTTACGAGCGGGCCCTGGCCCTGGACCTGCTGGACTTTGAGGAGGCGGTGCTGGACGCGGCCGAGGAGAAGACCCCCCACGTCCTCGCCCAGTACCTCCTGGACCTCGCGGCGAGCTGGAACGCCTACTACAACGCCCGGGAAAACGGCCAGCCCGCCACCCCCGTCCTCACCGCCCCTGAGGGGCTGAGGGAGCTCCGCCTAAGCCTCGTCCAGAGCCTGCAAAGGACCCTGGCCACGGGCCTGGACCTCCTCGGCATCCCCGCGCCTGAGGTAATGTAGGCCCATGCGGGCCCTTCTCCTCCTAGCCCTCCTCCTGACCCTGGTCCTGGGGCAGCGCCTGGTCGCCCCCGAGGAGGTGGCCCGGGCCCAGGTGATCCAAAAGGCCCTCCCCGCGGTGGTGCGCGTCCAGGGAAGCACCCTTTCCCCCGGGGGGGAGGACGTGGTGGGCACGGGCTTCTTCGTGGGGCCGAGCCGGGTGGTCACCAACTACCACGTGATCCGGGACCTCAAGGACCTCACCGTCCGGCTCGCTGACGGGAGGACCTTTCTCGCGGAGCGCTACGCCGTGGACCCCGGGATAGACCTCGCCCTCCTCACCGTCCGGGGGGCGCGGGCCCCCAGGGTGCTGGCCTTCGCCCAGGTGGAGGCGAGGCGCCTCCCCCTGGGGATGGGGGTGGTCCTGGTGGGCTTCCCCTACGGCCAGGGGCCCCTGGCCTCCTTCGGCATCCTCTCAGGGGTAGGCCCCCTGGAGGTCCCCCTGCCGGACCCGAGCGTGGGCGCCGAGGTGGGGGAGTACCTCTTCACCGACGCCCCCCTCACCGTGGGAAACTCGGGAAGCCCCCTGCTCAACCTCCAGGGGGAGGTGGTGGGCCTTGTGGCCGACGTCATCGGGGGACCGGCCGGGATCGGGGGCATCGGCGTGGCCGTGCCCGGGGACCTGGTGGCCCAAAGCATCGCCGACCTGGAGCGCTTCGGCGTCCCCCAACGGGGGTGGCTTGGGGCCAGCCTCATCAGCCTGGACGAGCTCCCCCCCGTCCTCCTCCGGGCCGTGGGCCTCACCTCCACCCAGGGGGCCATGGTGGACCGGGTGGAGCCGGGAAGCCCCGCGGCCAGGGCCGGCCTCAAAGGGGCCCAGCGGGACACCCAGGGGAGGCTCCTCGCCCTGGGGGACGTGATCCTGGCCGTGGACGGGGTGGCGGTGAAGGACAAGGCGGACGTCGTCCGCCTGGTGGCCCAGCGCCGCCCCGGGGACCGGGTCCGCCTCACCCTCTGGCGGGACCGGAGGCGCCTGGAGGTGACCGTGGTCCTAATGGCCCGGCCACGGGAGTGAGGCCGGCGTGGGCTTGGGCAGGACGCTTCTCCTAGGCCTTCCGAGAGGCTATACCCTGAGGACGAGGCCATGCCCACCTTGAAGGAACTCTTCGCCCTCTTCGGGAAGGAAGCCCCGGAGGTGCCCGTCAGGGGCCTCACCCTGGACTCGAGGCGGGTGGAGCCCGGCTTCGTCTTCGTGGCCGTACCCGGGGTTCCCCTCCCCCACCGGAAGCCCCTGGACGGGCACGACTTCGTCCCCGAGGCCCTGGCCCGGGGGGCGGTGGCCGTGGTGGGGGAAAGGCCCCTCGCCCTCCCCGTCCCCTACCTCCAGGTGGCCGACGGCCGCCAGGCCCTCGCCCTCCTGGCCCGGCGCTTCCACGGGGAGCCGGACCGGAAGCTCCTCCTCGTGGGGGTCACGGGCTCCAAGGGCAAGAGCACCACGGCAAGCCTCCTCCACCACCTTCTCCAGCGGGCCCAGGGCGGAAGCGCCCTCCTCTCCACCGTGGGCCTCCGTCTGGGGGAGGAGGCCCGCCCCCCCGTGGGCCACTTCACCACCCCGGAAGCCCCCGAGGTCTACGCCTTCCTCCGGGAGGCGGCGGACCGCGGCCTGAAAAGCGCCGTGCTGGAGGTCTCCAGCCACGCCCTGGCCCTGAAGCGGGTGGAGGGCCTCACCTTCCGGGTGGGGGTCTTCGTGAACTTCTACCCCGACGACCACCTGGACTTCCACGGCACCGCCGAGGCCTACTTCCGGGCCAAGGCCCTCCTGGTGGAGCGGTCGGACCTCGCTGTCCTCGCCCGTAGCCTCCCCCACTTCCCCCGGCTCGCCCAGAGGCCCCACCTGAGCTTCGGGGAGGGAGGGGAGGTCTATGCGGAGGGGCTTCGGGAAACCCCGGAGGGCCTGGCCTTCCGCCTCCACACCCCCTGGGGGTCAGGGGAGGCCTTCTTGCCCCTCCTCGGGGCCTACAACCTGGAAAACGCCCTCGCCGCAAGCGCCGCCGCCCTGGCCCTGGGGGTGGGCCTCGAGGCGGTGCTGGAGGGCCTCGCCACCTTCCCCGGGGTGCCGGGCCGGATGGAGGTGGTCCTCAAGGCCCCCTTCCGCGTGGTCATTGACTTCGCCCACACCGGGAAGAGCCTGGAGGCCGCCCTGAAGACCCTCCGCCCCACCACCCCGGGGAGGCTCCTTTTGGTGGTGGGGGCGGCCGGGGAGCGGGACCCCCAGCGGCGCGTGGACATCGGCCGGGTGGCGGCCCGCCTCGCGGACAAGACCTTCTTCACCGAGGAGGACCACCGGGGCGAGGACCTCTTCGCCATCCTGGAGGCCATGGCCCAGGCGGCCCGGGCCGAGGGCGGGGTCTACGAGCTCGTTCCCGACCGGGAGGAGGCCATCCTCAAGGCCATCCTCGAGGCCCGCCCCGGGGACACGGTCCTGCTCGCCGGCAAGGGGCACGAAACCACCCTGGAGCGGGGCCAGGTGGCCCTGCCCTGGAACGAGCGGGAGGCCGCCCTCAAAGCCCTCCGGGCGCGGGGGCTTCTCTGACCAGCATCCCCTCGAGGAGAAGCCTGAGGTTCTTCTCCAGCTCCTCGGCCAGGTCCCGCCCCGGGGTGTAGGCGGCCCAGCGCAGGGCGGAGAGGAAGTAGAGGTCGGCCAAGGTGCGGCCCATGCGCTCCAGGGAGAAGTCCTGGCGCAGCACCCCCTGCTCCCTAAGGGGCTTCAGGATCTCGGCGATCAGGTCCCCCAGGGGCAGGGCCTCAAAGGCCGCCCGGGCCCGCACAGGGTCGGGGTTGAGGAGCTCGTAGAACATGGGCAGGAGGAGGTCCTTCTCCCGCGCCGTCCCCTCGGCCAGGACGCGGAAGAGGTGGCGCAGGACCTCCACGGGCTCCCTGCCCTGGGCGAGGAGGCGCCGCACCTCTTCCCGGAGGCCGGCGAGGAGCTGGCTCCCGTAGTCCAGAAGCACCGCCTCCTTGTAGGGGTAGTAGTTGAAGAAGGTGCCCCGGGAAACGTGGGCCGCCTTGGCGATCTCCGTGGCCGTGGTCTCCTGGAAGCCCCGGTCGCGGAAAAGCTCCATGGCGGCGCGGAAGATCCGCTCCCGCCGCCTTTTTTTCTGGTACTCACGCACGGCCATGGCACCTAGTCTACAAGGGGAACCGGCCGCCCCACCCAGGCCCCCAGGGCCTCGAGGAGGTGAAGCCCCCCCGGGTCGTGTAGACCCGGCCCTCCCGGTGCCAGGGGGAGGCCACCACCCGGTAGCCCCGGGCCTCGAGGCCAAGCCCGGAAGGGGCCGCCACCGCCTCGGGAAGCCGTCCCGCCTCCTCCAGGAAGAGGTGGGCGTTAAAGCCCACGAAGACAGCCTCCAATCCCTCCCAGACCTCCTCCAGAAAAGCCAGGTAGGCGGGGTCCCGGGCCCTTTCCCTGGGCCGCCTCGCCCCCGGGATGACCAGGGCCCTAGGCTGTGGGGCCGCGGGGAAGGCGTAGGTGGGGGTCCAGACGGAGCCCGCGAGGGCCATCGTGCCCTTCCGCCCCTTGGCCACGGTGTAGGCGGGAAGCCCTAGCCGCCGGGCGGCCTCGAGGGCCAAGGCCGCCTCCAGCTCGGAGAACTCGGGAAGAAGCCAGACGGCCAGCACCTTAGGCCATTATGGCAGAAGGCGGTGGAGCAAAAGGGCGGCCTCTCCCCGGCTCACCACCTCCGCCCCCGTGGTCCTGGCCTCCCCCAGGGCCAGGAGGAGCTGGTTCAAGGTGGCCCGGCGCAAGGGGCGTTGCAGCTCCTCCCGGTAGAGCTCCCGCGCCTTTAGGATCACCCGCAGGCGCTCGTCAGGTCCCTTGGCCCGATGGTAGTGCTCCAGGTTGGCCAGGAAATCCCCCAGGAGGATGGGCTCGGAAAGCCCCAGGGAACCTTTCAGGTAGTAGGGCCCGGCGAAAAGGCCCCGCCGCAAGAGGCCCACCGCCTCCCGGTAGCCAGGCTTGTCCGCCTCCACCACCCCCTTCTCCGGGGAGGAGAGCCGCGCCCCCCGCTCCAAGAGGCGGCGGCGCAGGGCCTCCATCCCGGCGGGGCTTAGGGCCAGCTGGTGGAAGTCGGCCAGGGGCGCCTTGAGGAGGCCCGCCTGCGGGGCCTTGCGCAGAAGGGCGGCCGCCACCCCCGCCGCCTCCCCCAGGGCCATCTGCAGGGGGCCACCCGGGCGGAGAAGGCGGCGGCGCTGTCAAACCCGGCGGCCTGGGAGACCACCAGGAGGTTTTTCAGCTCCCGGGGCACCAGGGTGCGGAAGGGAACCCCGTAGGGGGCCGGGGTGCCGAGAAGGTAAGGGGTCTCCCCGGGGTAGTAGGCCTGGCCGTCCAGGGGATACCCCCCCAGGGCCACGGCATCGGGGAAGGTGCGGCCCAGAAGCACCTCCTCCGCCCGCAGGCGGTAGAGGGCCTTGAGGTGGCGGCTTTCCCGCACGTAAAGGGCCGGGGCCACCCCGCTCAAGCGGGCGGTGCCGAAGACCAAGGGGTCCTTCTCCCGCAGGAAGGCCACCACCCGCAAGGCCTCCTGGGCGGCCTCGGCCCGGGCCCGCTCCAGGCTCAGGGGGTCCGCCCCCTCCACGCCGAAGAGGAGGAGGGCGTTCACCAGGAGGCTGCCGTCGTCCTGGCGGGCCAGGTTCAGGCCCCTCAGGGCGTAGCGGGCCGGGTCGGAGGGAGAATAGCCCCGCACCAGCTCCCCGAAGCCCCATCCGCTACGGCCCCAGGCCCCGGCCCCCGTGCGCCGCACCTGGCCCTCGTAGTTGAGGGAGAGGAAGACTGCCCCCCAGGGGACGCCCTCGAGGCGGAAGACCAGGGTGGCAGCCATGCTCCGCCCGTCCAGCCCGGTGTCCTCCCGACCCAGGGTGAAGGAGGCCCCGGCGCGGAAGGCCAGCTCGGCGGTGTCCGTGGCGTCCAGGAAGTAGGGGGCCTGGTAGGCCCCCTGGGGGGTGGAAAGAAGGGCCAGGCGGCCCTCCGCCAGCTCCAGCCGGTCCAGGGGCTCCTCCAGGCGCACCTCCACCCCCGCTTCCCGCAGCATGGCCCAGAGGGCCTCCTCCGCCTGCCTCACGTCAAAGGAGGGGTCCTGGCCCAAGCGGCGGTAGAACTCCCGGAAAAGCCCCCCCTGGAGGAGCCCTTCTCGGTCCTTGGCCACGTCCAGGGTGGCCAGCCATCCCTGGGTGAGGACCCCCCCTACCCCCCGGCCAGGTTCCAGGAGGAGGACCTTGAGGCCCTCTTGGGCCGCCGCTACCGCCGCCGTCACCCCCTGGGGAGTGGCCCCGTAGACCACCAGGTCGTACTGGGCCCAGGCGAACCCCAGGGCCAGGAGAAACGCGAGAAGCCTAGCCATAGGCAAGGAAAACCCCGGGCATCCCCAGAGGCCCTTCCAAGATACCCTAGGGGAGCTTAGCTTTGGCCTCCTGGTACTCCGCCACCAGGCGGGCCACCACCTCCTTAGCCGAGGGGATCTCCCGGATGAAGGCCACGCCGTGGCCGGCAGAGTAGACCTCTTTCCAGGCCTTGCCCCCGCCCTGGCGGAAGCGCTCCAAGGACTCCCGGAGAAAGTTGGCCGGCACCCCCGTGACCTCGGGGGTGTACTGGATGTCCTCGGGGGTGGCCCGGAGGAGGGCCTCCTTGTACTCCAGGGGGGCCTCCGACTCCAGGGTGGCGATGAAGCGGGTGCCGATATAGGCCCCATCCCCCAGGGCCAAAGCCGCCAAAAGCTGCCTGCCCGTGGCGATGCCCCCGGCGATGAGCACCGGCACCCCCAGCTCCTCCCTAAGCCAGGGCCCGAGGACGAAGGGGCTTATGCCCCCCGCATGCCCCCCGGCCCCGGCGGCCACCGCAACCAGGGCGTCGGCCCCAGCCTCCACCGCCTTTCTCCCGTGCCTTAGACCCACCACATCGCACCAGACCACGCCGCCATAGGCCTTGACCCGCTCCACCACCCGGGTGGGGTCCCCCAAGGAGGTGACCACCAGGGGCACCCGGCGCTCCGCCACGGCCTGGAGGTCCTCCTCGAGGCGGGGGTTGTCCTTGAGGATGAGGTTCACCCCAAAGGGCGTTCCCTTGGGGAAGTGCTCCAGGAACTCCCGGAAGGCAGCGTGGGTGCGAAAGTTCAGGCTGGGTATGACCCCGATGGCCCCAGCCTCGGCCACCGCCTGGAGGAGCCGAGCCCCGGAAACGAGGAACATGGGAGCGGCCACGATGGGGTAGCGGATCCCCAGCATGCGGGTGATGGCGGTCTCCATGGGGCAGATTTTACCCGGTTCAAGGATAATCGGTAGGTGGAACCGGAGCGCTCCCTAAGGCTTTCCATCTGGGAAGGAACCCTGGCCATCCTCTTCATCAACTGGAGCACCGGGGTGATCCTCACGGGCTACGCCCTGGCCCTGGGGGCTTCCCCCAAGGCCTTGGCCCTTCTGGGGGCCCTGCCCTTTTTGGCCCAGCTCACCGCTCCCCTGGCCCTGGCCCTAAGGGGAAGCCGCAAGGCCCTGGTGGTGCGCCTCAACCTCCTCGCCCGCCTCCTCTTCCTGCCCGCCGTCCTGGCCGCCTTCCTACCCGAGGGGCTCAGGGTGCCAGGCCTCCTCCTCTTCGCCGGGCTCTCCCAGCTCCTGGCGGCCCCCGTGGGGGTGCTTTGGCTCTCCTGGATGGCCGACCTTGTACCCGAGGAAAGGCGGGGGCGCTACTTCGGCTTACGCAACGCCCTCTTGGGCTTGGTGGGCACCCTGGGCAACCTCCTCGGGGGCCTGGTGGCCGACCGCCTGCCCCCCCCTTCCGGCTACCAGGTGGTCCTCCTCCTGGGGGTGGCGGCGGGCCTCCTCTCCGTGCTCCTCCTCCGCCAGCAGGCCGAGCCCAAAGAACCCCGGCCATCCCCGATGCGGGAAGTTATGGCGGGCGCCTGGCGGGCCCGCCCCTACCGCCGCTACCTGGGCCTGGTGGCCCTGTGGTATGGGGCGGTGATGGTGGGGGGGCCCTTCGTCATCCCCTACTTCGTGCAGGTAGGGGGGTTTTCCATGACCGAGGTGGGCCTTTGGACAGTGGCCTCCGCCCTCTTCGGGCTGGTCTTCGGGCCGCTGTGGGGGCGGGTGGCGGACCGGGAGGGGCACGGGGTGGTCCTCTTCCGCGCCGGGCTGGTGGCGGCCCTCATGCCGGGGCTTTGGCTTGCGGGAAGCGCCGCCTTTCCCTGGCCCATCTGGCTTTCCGCCGCCGCCGACGCCCTGGCCTGGAGCGGCCTGGGCACCGCCCTGGTCAACGCCGCCTTAGCCCAGGCCCCCAAGGAGGCCCGGAACGGGTACCTGGCCCTCTTCTGGCTGGCCCTGGGCCTAGGGGGCATAGGGGGAAGCCTGGTGGCGGGGGCGGTGGCGGGGCTTGGGCTTGGCCCAAGCCCCTACCACCTGCCCATCCTCCTCTCCCTGGGGCTAAGGCTCCTGGTGGTCCTGCGCTTTCGTGGCCGCTAGGCCCTTGCGCCGCATCTCCCCCCAGACGCCGCGCTTGCGCCAGACCTGGAACGTGGCCACAAAACGCTCCAGGGCCAGGAGCTGCCGGGAGAGCAGCTCCGCCTCCTTAGTGCGGCCCAGGGCCAAGGCCACCTCCGCCAGGCCCCAGCGAGCGTCCAGGTTGCCGGGGTCTTGGACCAGTACCTGGCGGTAGCTGGCCTCCGCTTCGGGGTATCGGCCCATGTGGTAGAGGGCCAACTCCCCCTCCTCCAAGAGCCTCTCCCCCGCACCGGGCCCTCGGGGAGCACCTCCCCCCGGAACACCAGGCGCACAGGGTAGCGGCGGAGGAGCTCCGCCAAAAACCCCAGGTCGCCGGGAGAGCCGGCTTGGGTCATCCCTCAAAGCCTAAGGCCTGGGTTTCAAAGGGGTGTGAAAGCCCTAGGGCTTGGGGGCCATGACCACCAGGAGCAAGGCGGGGCTGGCGGACTCGTTGCGCACCCCGTGGGGCTCCCCCGCCGGGGCAAAGGCGGCCATGCCAGGGGCGAGAAGGGCCTCCTCCTCCCCCACCTGCACCACCACCTCCCCCTCCAGGGCGTAATAGACCTTGTCCGAGCCCTCGTGGACGTGCACCTTCTGGGCCTGACCGGGAAGGAGGGCGTAGAGGTCAAAGAGCATCCGCTCCGACTCGAAGACGGGGATCTTGGCCATCTTCTCCGGGTTGTAGCGGGCGAGGCGCTTCAGGTCCTTGATCTCCATGTCCGGAGTCTACTTGACGGGGGCGAGGAAGAGGGCTAGACTAACCTTTGCGCGCCGGGGAGTAGCGCAGCCTGGTAGCGCACACGCTTGGGGTGCGTGGGGTCGTCGGTTCAAATCCGGCCTCCCCGACCAGCGCGAAAGGCCCGCCCAAAAAAAGGGCGGGTCTTCTTACCCTAAGGAGCGTGCGCCTCCTCCTTCTCCTCGCCCTCCTCACCGCCTGCGCCGGGCAGGGGGCCGACCCCGTCCTCGAGGCCTTGAACGGGATCCGGGCTGATGGGCGCGGCTGCGGGGGCGCGGCCCCTCCCCTGGCCTGGGAGGCCAGGCTTAGGGCCGCGGCCCAGGCCCACACGGAAGCGATGGCCGCCCACGGCTTCGTGGGGCACGTGGCCCCGGACGGCTCCCCTGTCCGGGAGCGGACGGGGTACCCCTGGTCCGCCCTGGGGGAGAACGTGGCCCAAAGCCCCATCCGGGCGGAGGCGAGAAAGCCCCGGCCACTGCGCCAACCTCATGGACCCCCGCTTCGTCCACGCAGGGCTTTGGGGGCGGGAAGGGTACTGGACCCTCGTCCTAGGGCGCCCCAGGCCCTAACGCCCTAACCCATCAGGGCGAGGCGGAGGGCCTTTAGGTTCTCCGCCACCGGCCTCTCGTTGAAGAGGGCGCTCCCCGCCACGGCCACGTCCGCCCCCGCCCGTCGGGCCTCGGCCACGGTGTCCCGGTTGATGCCGCCGTCCACCACGATGAGGCAGGCGGGGTTCAGCCGGTCCCGCATGGCCTTGAGGCGCCGGAGCCTCTCCGTGGCCGTGGGAAGGTAGCGCTGGCCACCGAAGCCGGGGTTGACGCTCATGAGGAGGGCCAGGTCCAAATCCGGAAGCAGCGGCTCAAAGGCCTCCAGGGGCGTTCCCGGGTTCACGGCGAGCCCCGCCTTCTTTCCCAGCTCCTTCACCTTCTGCACCGCCCGGTGGGGGTGGTAGGTGGCCTCAAAGTGCACGGTGATGTGGTCCGCCCCGGCTTGGGCGAAGTCCTCGAGGTAGCGCTCCGGCTGGACGATCATGAGGTGAACGTCCAGGGGCAAGGAGGTGACCCGCCTGACCGCCTCCACGAGGAGGGGCCCGAAGGTGAGGTTGGGGACGAAGACCCCGTCCATCACGTCCAGGTGGATCCAGTCCACCCCGGCCGCCTCCGCCTCCCTTATGGCCTCCCCTAGCCTCGCCAGATCCGCCGTGAGAATGGAGGGCGCGAACCGCACGGGCCCCACTATACCCCGCGCACCAGGCGGTAGGCCCAGGCCAGGGTCAGCACCATGAGGGAAAGGAGGAGAAGCTCCGCCAAAACCGCCTGGAAGCCGGGGTCCTGGAGGGAGAAGGAGAACTTCTGCGACGTAGACCGCCCCCAGAACCACGAGAAGCCCGGCGAAGAGGTAGATGGCCGCCTCGGCCTTGCGAAACACCTCCCCCATGCCCCTAGCCCAAGCCCCTCCCCCGGGGGCCTTCCCCGGTCAATCTCGCCCTTTTTACACCAAGGAGAGGACCGCCTCCGCCACCCTCTCCGGGGTGAAGCCGAGCTTTTCGTAGACCTCGGGATAGGGGGCGCTGGCCCCGAAGCGGTCCAGGGCCACCACCTTGTGGGCATACCGCTCCCACCCCAGGCTGGCCCCCGCCTCCACGGCCACCACGGGAAGCCCGGGGGGCAGGACCTCCTTCCGGTAGGCCTCGGGCTGGGCCTCAAAGAGCTCAAAGGAAGGCAGGCTCACCACCCGGACCCGCACCCCCTTCTCCCGGAGGAGGGCCTGGGCCCTAAGGGCCAGGTGCACCTCGCTCCCCGTGGCCACGAGGACCCCTTGGGGCTCCTCCACGTCCTCCAGAACGTAGCCTCCCCGCAAAAGCCCCCTGGCCTTCTCCGGGGAGAGGAGGGGCACCGCCTGGCGGGTGAGGACGAGGGCGGTGGGGCCTTCCTTACGCCTCAGGGCCACGAGCCAGGCGTAGAAGGTCTCGTAGGCGTCCGCGGGGCGGATCACAAAGAGGTTGGGCATGGCCCTGAGGGACATGAGGTGCTCCACGGGCTGGTGGGTGGGGCCGTCCTCGCCCAAGGCGATGGAGTCGTGGGTGAAGACGAAGACCGTAGGGACCTCCATGAGGGCGGCGAGGCGGATGGCGGGGCGCATGTAATCGGAAAAGACCAGGAAGGTCCCCCCGTAGGCCCGATACCCCCCGTGGAGGTTGAGGCCGTTCAGGATAGCCCCCATGGCGTGCTCCCGCACCCCGAAGTGGAGGTAGCGGCCCAAGGGATTCCCCCGGGAGAAGTCCTCCATGCCCTGGGCCTTGGTGTTGTTGGAGGGGGTGAGGTCGGCGCTTCCGCCCACAAGCTCGGGGATGCGGGGGGCGAGGAGGTCTAAGGCCTTGCCGCTTGCCGCCCGCGTGGCGAGGGGCTTGTCAAAGGATGGGGGCTCCTCGGGCAAGGGAGGAAGCTCCCCCTTAAGGCGCCGCAGGAGTTCCTGGTGGAGGTCCGGGTACGCCCGGGCGTAGGCCTCGAGGGCCCGCTCCCAGGCCTCCTGCCAGGCCCTGCCCTGTTCCCGCATGTCCATGTGGCGGTAGACCTCCTCGGGCACCACGAAGGGCGGGTAGGGCCAGCCCAGGTTCTTCCGGGTGGCCTCCACCGCCTCAGGGCCCAAAGGTTCCCCGTGGGCCTTGGGGGAATCCTGTTTGGGGGAACCATAGCCGATGTGGCTCCTGACGGCGATGAGGGTGGGGCGCTCGTCCAGCTTGGCGAGCTTGATGGCCTTGCGGAGGGCCTCGAGGTCGTTTACGTCCTCCACCCTAAGGGTTTGCCAGCCGTAAGCCCGAAAGCGTGAGAGGACGTCCTCGGTGAAAGCGAGGTCGGTGGGACCGTCAATGGAGATGCGGTTATCGTCCCAGAAGACGATGAGCTTGGAGAGGCCCCAGTGCCCCGCCAAGGAGGCGGCCTCCCCGGAGACCCCCTCCATCAGGTCCCCGTCCGAGGCGAGGACGTAAGTGTAGTGGTCCACCACCACGTGCCCCGGGCGGTTGAACTCAGCGGCAAGCTTCCTTTCCGCCAGGGCAAGCCCCACGGCGGTGGAGATCCCCTGGCCCAAAGGCCCCGTGGTCACCTCCACCCCCGGGGTGTGGCCGCGCTCGGGGTGGCCCGGGGTCTTGGACCCCCACTGGCGGAAGCGCTTAAGCTCCTCCAGGGGAAGGTCGTAGCCCGTGAGGTGGAGAACGGCGTAGAGGAGCATGGACCCGTGCCCCGCCGAGAGGACGAAGCGGTCCCGGTCGGGCCAGGCGGGGTCTAAGGGGTTGTGGCGCATCACCTCCCGGTAGAGGAGGTAGGCCAGGGGGGCCATGGCCATGGGCATGCCGGGGTGGCCGCTTTTGGCCTTTTCCACCGCATCCACGGCCAGGAAGCGGATGGCGTTCACCGAAAGGGTCTCTAGGTCCCGCGTCTCCTTCATCCTTCCTCCTGGCGGAAAACCCCCTCCGCCAGTGAAACTATACCCCGGCGGGCCGGGCTTGCCTCCCTTGGAGGAAGGGTGTACAATCCCTCCCTGTGGGCGCCCGTAGCTCAGCAGGATAGAGCGGGGGCTTCCTAAGCCCTAGGTCGGGGGTTCGAATCCCTCCGGGCGCACCAGCACCAGGACGCAATCCTCCCGCCCACGGAAGCGTGGGCGGGGCCTTTTTTACCCCCATGTTCTACCCCCATAGCGCCAAGCTCCCCTCATGTGCCCACCTACGCTTGCCCCCTGGGCCGGCTCGTCAGCTCCTCGGGGTCCACGACCCAGGCCGCCCGCTCGTGGGCCAAGAGGTGGCGGTAGATGCCCAGGGTGATGCTGGGGTTTGCGTGCCCCATCCTCTCCGCCACAAGCTCAAGGGGGGCCCCGTTGGCGAGGAGCAGGCTCCCGTAGGTGTGGCGAAGGTCGTGGACGCGGATGGGGGGAAGGCCCAGGCGGGTGGTCATCTTCCGTAAGGCGTGCCCCAGAGTGTGGGGGTTCAGGGGCCCCCCCGTCCGCCCCGGAAACACCCAGGCCAACCTAAGCTCCTCGGGCGGGATCCCCAGCTCGAGGAGCTCCTGGTAGCGGGCGCGAAGCCGGGCCAGGGTGGCATGGGGGATGGGGATGCTCCGCCTCGAGGAGGGCGTCTTCGGCTCGGTGAGGACCCCCCGCCCGCCCATCGCAGTCCACGCCCGGCGCACGTGGAGGACCCCCGCCTCGAGGTCCACGTCCTCCCACCGGAGCGCCAGCGCCTCACCCGCGCGAAGCCCCAGGGCCAGGCAGAGGCGCAGGGCCATGCCCACCTCCCAGGTGGGCCACGCGTCAAAGGCCCGGAGCAAGGCCTCCACCTCGTGGGGCTCGAGGGCGCGGCCCACGGGGGGCCTTGAGGGGACCTCCACCCGCACGGCGGCGGTGGGGTCCCGCGCCACCAGCTCGAGGGCCAGGGCCTCCCGGAACACGGCCCGGGCCCGCTCCAGGACCTTCCTCAGCGACCTGGGGGAAAGCCCCTTGCGGGCCAGGGCGTCTAGAGCGGCGCGGATGTCGCTCGGGACGATGTCCTGGAGGCGTTTGTTGCCCAGGGTGGGCAGCAGGTACCGCAACTCTCTCTCGTAGGCCCGGATGGTGGTGGGGCCACGCACCCGGGCCTTGCGCTCAAGCCAGGCCTGGGCGAACTCAGCAAAGGTCCGGGGGTCGCGCTTGGGGATGAGTCCCAGCCGGTGCTTGACCTGGTACTCCGCCGCCTTCGCCTGCGCCTCCTTGGCCGTCTTGCCGTAAAAGGAGCGGCGCACGCGTTTGCCGTCCTCCACCACATACACCCGGACCTCCCAAAGGCCCGAGGCGTGGCGGCGCGGTTTAGCGCCCCGTTTCGGCACCTTCCACCTCCTCTACCCGCAGGAGCGCACACAGGTCCACGGGCTCGCCCGTGAGCCGCTCGAGGCCCTCCAACACCTGGGCGAGTGTGCTGAGCCTAACGCTTTCAATCCTACCTGCGGCGATCGCGTAGACCGTAGACGGGTGCATTTCGGGCACGAGCTTCACCAGCTTGTAGACGCTGAGCCCCCGCTCCTTCAGGTACTCCCGCAGTCGGAACCGAATGCGCTTCCGCCCCATTGTCCGATAGTCTACTATATCAATCAACTGCTTTACTAGACTACTCTTGTGGAGCTAAAGCACAGGTGGCCCAGGGGGGTGTGGGAAGGGAGCACCTGCCCAAGAAGGGACCGCCCCTCAAGCCCCTGCAAGCAAAAGAACCTGCCTCCCTCGCCAAGCGCAAGAGAGGCAGGCTTGTGGTGCGGATGGGTCGCCGCGCAAGGCCTGGCCTTACCGCGCCAGCCGCGCCACGCCGGGCCACGCCTCGCCATGCCGGGCCGTGCCACGCCGCGCCAAGCCCCACAAAGCCGAGGTAGAAGGCTTGGCTTTCAGGGTCTAGCGCGCGAGCCCATGCGCAGGCACGTCCTCAGTATGCCCCGACGCTCCCCCCTGTCAACGGATAACGGTCCTTATCCCGTTCCCCTTTCGCCCTCCGCCTCTCCCGCAGGTGGGCCACCCTCCCTGGGAGTTTGCCTCCGGAGCCGCCTCGCCATCAAAGACGCTCTGGAGCAGTTCTGGTATAAGCTGGTGACGGAGGCCCGCCGTGCTTAAGGAAGGACCAGGAAAGGAGCTCCTCGAGGGGGTGGCCACGCTCCTGAGGATGGACCCCATGAGCTACGTGGCCTTCGGCCCCTACTGGTGGTGGATCAAGCGCTGGCTGCAAGAGGCCTACGGGGAGGACTCCCCCGTGCAGGGGGAGGCGGACGACCCCGTGGCCCGGGAGCGCCTGGCCGCCTACTGGAAGGGGGACTGGAAGAAGCTCTGGAGGGCGGCCATCCGCCACTACCAGCAGAAGGTGGCCTGGGGGGAGCGCTACGAGCCCCACAGCTACATGCCCCCTCACGAGGAAGCCTACGTGGTGAACGACCCGGACATGGTCCCGCCTTCCCTGCCCCGGATGCGGTAGCCAACGCACAGCTCCCGGGGCGGTTTCCCGGGAGTCGGGGAAGGCGCGGGCGCGAGTGGCCTAAGCTTCCTGGGCCACGTTGGCGGGCGGTTTAGGAAGCCGGTCCCGCCACTCCTCGGGGCGGAGGGCCCCCCGCTTCAAGAAGGCCACCCCTTGCCCATGACCCCCACGGTGTTCACCCTGTTGACCAGGGCTTCCACCGGGGCTTTGAGGAGGTCGTCTCGCATGAAACGAGGATGCCCTCGAGGTTTTCCAGGTGGGTGATGTGGTAGATGGGCGTGGGCACCGGATAGACCGGGCTTTGCTGTGGCATGGTTCCATTATACCTGGGGATATACTCTTCCTCATGCCAGCCTTGGAGTGGATCGGCAAGCAGGCGGTGGTGCGGCACCACTTGGAAGTCCCTTACCGCATCCTCGCCCCGGTGCCCGAACTCTCCTACGGCGAGGGCGAGAACCTTTTGGTGGAGGGGGACAACCTCGAGGCCCTAAAGGCCCTCCTCCTCGAGTACCGGGGGCGGGTGAAGCTCATCTACATAGATCCCCCCTACAACACGGGCAACGAAGGCTGGGTCTACAACGACAACGTGAACAGCCCCGAAATCCAGGCCTGGCTGAAGAAGGTGGTAGGCCCGGAAGCGGAAGACCTCTCCCGGCACGACAAGTGGCTTTCCATGATGTATCCCAGGCTCAGGCTCCTCCACGAGCTTTTGCGGGAGGACGGAAGCCTGTGGATGAGCATAGACGACAACGAGGTCCACCGGGCGAGGATGCTCCTAGACGAGATTTTTGGGCCTCAAAACTTCGTGGCCACGGTGATTTGGCAAAAGAAGTTTTCGCTTCAAAACGATGCCACCTACTTCTCCGACATGCACGACTACATCCTGGTCTACGCCAAGCGAAAAAAGTCCAACCGGGACGACCCTGCGGGATGGGCTCTGAACAAACTCCCCGCTACGCCGGCGAAGGTGGCCCGGTACCAAAACCCGGACGATGATCCGAGAGGTCCTTGGCAGTCGGTAGATTACACGTGCGCAAAAACCAAAGACGAGCGGCCCAACCTTTACTACCCCATCGTCAACCCCAACACCGGCGAGGAGATCTGGCCCTCTCCTACCCGGGTCTGGGCCTTTTCCCGTGAGGAACACGAGCGCCATTTGAAGGAAAATCGCATCTGGTGGGGGAAAGATGGTAGGGGTAGACCCAGGCTAAAGAAGTTTCTAAGTGAAGTCCAGGCCGCCATGGTGCCCACCACGCTCTGGTTGCGGGAAGACGTTGGGGATACCCAGGAGGCCCGCAGAGAGGTGCGCCAAATCCTGGCAGGGGAGGACTTCCCCACCCCCAAGCCCACCCGGCTCCTCCAGCGCATCCTGCAGATCGCCACGAACCCCCATGACGAGGACATCGTCCTGGACTCCTTTGCCGGTAGCGGCACCACGGGGCACGCGGTGCTCAAGCAAAACGCCGAGGACGGGGGTAACCGGCGCTTCATCCTGGTGGAGCTGGACCCTGGGATCGCACAGAACATCACCCGCAAGCGCCTGGAGTACGCCGCCAGGACGCATGGGGGCGGCTTCCGGTACCTGCGCCTGGGGGAACCCCTCTTCACCCCAGACGGGCGCATCCGGGAAGGGGTGGACTACCTCACCTTGGCCCGGTACGTCTACTACCGGGAGACGGGAGAGCCCTTGCCCGAGACCTTCACCCCCCCTCTTTTAGGCGTGTCCCAGCGCGGGGTGGCGGTCTACCTCCTCTACAACGGGGTGCTGAAGGACAAGTCCCCCAAGGGGGGAAACGCCCTCACCCGGGAGGTCCTGGCCCACCTGCCCCCTTTTGACGGCCCCAAGGTGGTCTACGGCACCTCCTGCCGCCTGAGCCCCGCCACCCTGAAGGCTTTGGGCATCACCTTCCGCCACATCCCTTACGAGGTGGCTCCATGATGAAGCTGAAGGCCTATCAAGAGGAAGCCCTGAAGGCCCTGGAGGACTTCCTCCACCGGGTAAGGGTTCACGCGGACGCCGGCCTTCCCAACCCCTTGGGCCAGGCCTACCGCGAAGTGGCGGGGAGGTATCTGGACAACCCCCCTCCTTACTACGAACCGGTGGGCCTCGAGGGGATCCCCTACGTGTGCTTCCGCATCCCCACGGGCGGGGGCAAAACCCTCCTGGCGGCCCACGCCCTGGCCCCGGCCCGGCGCTTCCTGGGCCAAGACGCCCCCGCTGTGGTCTGGCTCACGCCCACGGAGGCCATCCGCCAGCAGACCTTGCGGGCTTTGAAGGACCCCCGCCATCCCTACCGCCAGGCCCTCGAGGGGGCTCTGGGTGAGGTCCGGGTCATGGACCTACGGGAGGCCCTGGCCCTGACTCCCGGGGACGTAGGCGCGGTCAGCCTGGTGCTGGTGGCCACCCTCCAGGCCTTCCGGGTGGAGGAAACCGAGGGGCGCAAAGTCTACGAGGACAACGGCCACCTCATGGCCGTCTTCGGGAACCTCGAGACCGCCCTTCCGGAAGGGGCATCCTCGCCCCCGGAAGGGGTGGGGCGGTACTCCCTGGCCAACCTCCTCCGCCTCATGCGTCCCATCGTGGTGGTGGACGAGGCCCACAACGCCCGCACCCCCCTCTCCTTTGACACCCTGGCCCGCTTGGAGCCCGGGGTCATCCTGGAGTTCACCGCCACGCCCCGGGAGGACTCCAACGTCCTCTTCGCCGCCACGGCCCACGAGCTTCACCGGGAGGGCATGATCAAGCTGCCCATAGAGCTCGTGGTGCTGAAGGACCGGGAGGCGGTCCTACAGGCGGCCCTGGCCAAGCGGAAGGACCTCGAGGCCCTGGCCGAGGGAAGCCGGGAGTACCTCCGCCCCATCCTCCTGATCCAGGCCGAACCCAAACGTGGCGAGGACCCCTTCACTTGGGAAAGGGTCCGCTCCTTCCTCCTGGAGCTCGGGGTAAAGGAAGAACAGATAGCGGTCTCCACGGGGGAACGGGACGACCTCACGGGCCAGGACCTCCTCTCTCCCTCCTCCCCCGTGCGCTACGTCATCACCGTGGACAAGCTCAAGGAGGGATGGGACTGCCCCTTCGCCTACGTGCTGGCCTCGGTGCGCTCCCTGAAGTCGTCCACGGCCATTGAACAGGTGCTGGGCCGGGTGCTGCGGATGCCGGGGGCCAGGCCCAAGGAGCGGGAGGAGCTCAACCGGGCCTACGCCTTCGCCGTGTCCGAGGACTTCTGGGAGGCGGCCAACACCCTCCGGGAAGCCCTGGTCCTCGAGGGGTTTGAGCGCTACGAGGCCGAGCGGGCCGTGTACGCCGTGGGCTTGGGCTTGGAGGAGCGCGTGCCCCTCAAAGCCCATCCCAAGCCAGAGGTCCTGGAGTCCCTAGGGTCCAAGATCGCCTACGACCCGAAGACCAAAACCCTGGTCCTCAAGGAGCCCCTGACCCCTAGCGAAAAGGCCATCCTCCGCGAGGGGCTGAAGGAGGAGGACCGGGACAAGCTTCCACAAACCGTTCGCACCCCCTCCGAGGAGGGCAGGGTCCTGGAAGTACCCCTCCTCGCCTGGCACGGGGAGCCCCTGGAGGCCGAGCACTTTCTGGAGGAGGGGTGGAGCCTGGCGGGTCGGGACGCCCACGTGGACTTCGTCCCGGGGCCCCTGGGGGTGAGGGGGGAGATCGGCCTGGAGGGGGGCCGGGTGCGCATCGCCCGCCTGGAGGGGTTGGACCGGGCGGGGAGGCTGTTCGGTCCCCACGTGGGCTGGACCCTGGAAAGCCTCGCCCTTTGGCTGGACCGCCACATCCCCCACCCCGACCTGCCCCAGGAGGAGACCCTGCCCTTCCTCTACAGGGCCTTGGGGGGCTTCTGGAGCGGGGCTTCGCCCTAGAGGATCTGGTGGCGGAGAAGCGGCGGCTCAGAGACCTCCTGGAGGCCAAGATCCGCGCCCACCGGGAAGCGGCCCGAAAGGAGGTCTTTCAGCGCCTCTTGAAGAACCCTCCTGCCAGCCTGGGGACCCTCACCTTGCGGTTGGAGGGGGACTACTTCCCGTCCAACCCCTACCGGGGGGCTTACGTCTTCCGCAAGCACTTCTTCCCGGTCATCGCCGACCTCGAGGACGGCACGGAGGAGTTCCAGTGCGCCCGCCTTCTGGACGAGCTAGACGAGGTGGAGTTCTGGGTGCGCAACTACCCCACCTGGCGCCACGCCTTCCGCCTGCCCTACCCCGGTGGCACCTTCTTCCCGGACTTCCTGGCCAAGCTTCGGAACGGGACCCTTCTCGTGGTGGAGTACAAGGGGGCGCACCTGGCGCACACCCCCGAGACCTACGAGAAGGAGGCCATTGGCCAGCTCTGGGCCCGGAAGACGGGCAACCGCTTCCTCATGGTGCGCACCCTCCAAGAGCTTGATGCCCTCCGCCAAGCGGCCCGTCTCTGACCCCGCTTGGCTCCGAGTCCTACGCGGAAGGATTAGGGGGGCCTGGAGCCTGCCCAAGACCTCCGGCGCCTCGGGCGATTGAAGGGCGGTTCAGAACCGGTTCGGGCGGGGCCTCGAGGGATGGGCTACCGATTACCCTCCGCCCGCCTCGCCTGGAGCCTGAGGAAGGCTGGCCTGCCCCTGGACCTCCAGGAGAGCCGTCATCAAGGGCACGCACCGCACCCCGAAGGCGAAGGCCACATAGGGTAGGCGTGGCCTTCCCGTGATTAGGCCACTCGCCCCGTCCAGCTGGGGCACCACGTGCCTTTCCTGGGTAATCAGGGTGAGGTTGTGGACCTTGGCCAGGGCCACCAGGGTCGGGTCAGCGCCTCGGAGAAAAGGCTCAGCGTCCTCAGGGGCATAGTGTTCCCTCACGAAGTGGGCCACCTTCTCCAAGGCGTCAAAAAAAGCTTCGGTAACTTCCAGAAGCTTGTACTGCCCGTCTAAGGACTTCAGAAGGTCATGGCCCGGACCCCGCTTTCGCAAGATCTCGTCCCTCACTTCGCGCCCTAGCCGGAGGAGGCCGCTTTTGATTCCGTCCCGGAACCAGGCCTCCAGATGGGCCTTGGCCTCCTCTGGTGATCTCCCGAGGGCCTTAGCTAGGGCTTCCAGGAAGCCTGGGACGAAGGGAGTGATGATGGCGTTGGCGTCAAGTAGGTACACCCTTGCCCTCCAGGAAGGCCCAGGCCGTCCTGAGGTCCACATTGAGGAGAAAGGCCACGTCCTTGGCGTCCACTTCCCCTTCTAGGGCCGCCCGCCTGACCTCCCGCACGAAGGCGGGGCTGTTCTGGACCACCAGGGTCTTCCAGAAGTCCCCGCCCCCCTTCCTGGGACGGGGAGGCGCGGTCTTCCGCAGGGCCTCGAGGGCCTCCATGTACCCCTCCCGGTGCACAAGTTCCAAGCGAAAGGCCCGCTCCAGGGCGGCCCTCGGGCTCACGAAGAAGCGCCGGGAAGCCTCCCGGGCGGCCTCCAAGGGGGGAAGGTGCCCGTTCCAAGCCGCGCGAAACTCCTCCTCGGGCATCAGAAGCTCCGCGGCCACGTGGTCCGCCCAGACCTCCACCTCGTCCCGGGCCTCCTCCTCCAGCCCGCCCTCCAGTCCCCCTTCTCCCCGCCACACGTGGGCCAACTCGTGAGCCAGGGTGAAGACCTGGCGGGAAGGGTGCTCGCGGGCGTTCAGGAAGACCACGGGGGCCACGGGGTCCACCAGGGCGAAGCCGGAGAACTCCTCCGGGTCGTAGGTCCTCCGGGTGTGGGTGCCCACGTGCCCTTGCCGGAGGACCAGAACCCCAAGGGCTTCCGCCCCGTCCGCAAGGGCCTTGAGGAAGCCTTGATGGTCCCGGGCCCTTCTCCGCAAGGCCTCCACTTCCAGGAGGGTCGCCATCTCCCGGGCCACCTCCGCCGGGGAAGCGCCCTTGCCGCTTCCCACGAAGGGAAGGGGCTTCCCCTTGCGCTCCCGCCACCATTCCTGCTTACGCCGCGCGTCGTGGTAGGCCTCGAGGAGCTCCGGGCTTGGGGGGGCTTGCCGCCCTCTTCCCCGACGAAAGTCCCTCAAAGGAAGCTTGACCTCGGGCGGGGGCAGGAGGAGGTGCCCCAAGCCCAAATGGAGGGCCTGGGCCAGCTTCAGGGCCTGGGGGTAGGTGGGCTTCTCTTTCCCCTCTAGCCAGCGCTCCACCTTCTCCGGCTTGACCTGGACCTTCCGGGCGAGGCTTTCTGCCTCGAGGCCCGCCCAGTCCATGGCCCACCGGAGGGTTTCTGGCTTGATGGGTACCTCTACCGTTTTCATCCCGGCCCCCCCTAGGGGACTCCATTCTACCCCCGGCCTTACGCTGGCAACGCACCCTTGCTCAAGGCCTCGAGGAGCCGGGCAAGTTCCTCCGGGGGGAGGCGGTTGCCCGCCATGTTCCAGGCCCCCTGAACGCCGTGGACCTCGAGGACCGCCCCCACCTTGCGCATGACCTCGGGAGGGAGGGGGCGGGGCGGCGCGGCAAACCAGGCGGCGCGGACTTCGCGCCCGGTGGGCCGGACAGGCACCGCCCGATGGGGTTCCTCGCTCCCGGTGCGGCTCTCTGGCGCAACAGGGGGCTCCACTACCCGGTCAGGCCGAAACCGCCGGTACCCCATACCTCCTCCGTGCGGCTATGGCTACGGTGGCTACTTTGGCTACTAAGGGGGATTTTCTCCGTCCAGAACGGAGAAAATCCCGTAGCCACAGGGTGGCTACGGAGTGGCTATTGTGGCTACGATCGGCTACGGTAGCCGGGGCCCCGGGATGGGGCTCCCCATGACCGTAGCCGTTCCGTAGCCAACCGTAGCCAACAGTAGCCAGGGGGTGGCTACTGTTTTTTTGCCGTCCTGGACAGCGCTTGTGGGGTTCAGTAGCCAAAATAGCCACTATAGCCACCCCCCGCTCAGAGTGCCCGGGGGTTCAACTCCCAGGCCTCCCTGCGCCCCTCCCGATGGGCGCGAACGTACCCGTGGGCCTCGAGGAGCCGCAGGGCCTCCCGCACGGCCTGGGTGGTGCGCCCCACGGCCCGGGGGCCGTAGCGCACCACGTCCGGCGTGGCGATGGGCAACGCGCCCTCCCGCGCCCGCTCCCGCAGCCACTCCAGGAGGCGCGCGGCCCGCCGAAGGGGCTCAGGCACCCGGGCCCCCTCCATCAGCCGCCGGTGTTCCAGCATGTACCACTCGGCTAGGGCGATGCCCCGCTCCATGTGCTCGGGGCCCAGGCGGGTGAGGGACGGATCCTCGAAGAGGCCCAGGACCAGGGCGAGGCGCACCGCGTGCTCGGGCGTTTTGGCCGCGAACGCCCGGGCCTCCCCAAGCCCCGTTTTTTGCGCCTCCAGGTACTCAAAAAACGCCACGTACAGCCGCTTGGCGGCGGGGTGCAGGGGGAGGCTGGGAAGTTCCAACCCCCGCACCCGGGCCTCGGGGTCGTCCCGGACGTTCCCGGCGGTGGCCTCGAGGAGGGCGTCCAGACGGCCCTGGTAGGCGATGTAGGCGGGGTTTCGCGTCAGGTCCTCCTCCACGTAGCGCCGGGGGCCCACCTGGGGGGCCCAGGCGGTGAGGAAGCGCGCCAAGAGTCCCTGGTTTCGCACCAGGCGGTCCTCGAGGAGGTCCCGGGCCACCTCGGGTTGCATGCCCAGGTGGACGCTGAGCCGCCTCCCGAGGAGGAGGCGCTTCCCGTCCCCCTGCCGGGCCCGCTCCACTCCCTGCCCGTCCCAGAGGCGGCTCAGGACGGAGATGGTGTAGAGCCGCTTTTCCTCGCTCATGGCGTGGCCGCCCAGGAACACGCCGGCCTCGGAGGCGAACAGCCCCACGCTGGGCCAGTCGTCCGCCAGGGCGCTCACGATGGCCTCGGTGGTGGCGTCCGAGAGGAGGAACATCCCGCTCCACGGCCTGGCCGGGGGAGGCCCAGGGCCTTCAGGGCCTCGGCCCGCTCCTCCCGGGAGAGGCCCTTTTCCCCCTGGATGCGCCGGCGCTCCGCCTCCCAGGCCTCGCGCTCCGCGCGCCAGGCCTCCTCGGCCAAGGCGGCAACCTCCGCCTTCGCGGTCTGCCACGCCCGGGCGGGCAGGAGGGCGAGGCGGTCCAACTCCGTTTTGCGCTCCCCCGAGTCGGCCACGGTCAGGAAAAACAGGCTCGCCGGGTACGTCCGCCCGTCCACCCCGGCGTTGGCGATGCCCTGGGCCCCCAGGGACGCCCCGGCGAGGAACGCGGCGGCGGTCAGGGCCTCCGCGCCCTGGACCACGCGCAGGGCCTCCCGCACCACGCCCTCCAGGGGCCCGAGGGCCTCGAGGGGGTAGGGCTCGGGCGGGTCGGCCTCCCGGAACAGGGGCAGGGGCTCTGGCCAATCGTCCACGTCCTCGGGCCGCACGTAGGGCACGTTGCGCAGGGCCTCGAGGGCCTTCTCGGGGTCGAAGCCGTCAGCCTGTTGCGAAACGCCGTTCAAAACCTTAGAGTGTTCCTTGAGCATCAGTTTCCTCCTCTCCCGGGGCGGCCTCTACCCGCCCCGCGCGCTTTTTCGCCGCCAGCACGTCAAGCCAGTCCGTGCCGTCTGGCGGCACGGCCAACTTCACCGCGATCCCAAGCGCCAAAAGCTGCTTCGCCAGTTTTTTCCCAGCTTCCACCCCCCTCTCGTCCCCGTCAGCCGCGATCAAGACCTCTCCCACCCCGGGTGGGGGCTCCCACGCCTCGAGGCCCCCCGCGCTCACGGCGGCCCAGGCGGGAAGGCCCGCGGCCTCGCGCACCGCGAGGGCGGTCTCCACCCCTTCGGCCACGGCCAAAACCCCGCCCCCAGGGGCGTAGAGGCGGATGGCCGCCCCCTTCAGGCCGCCCTCGAGAACCGCCCGGCTGAGCTTTTTGGGGCTCCCCACCGGGGCCTTCCCCCTCCCGTCCGGGCTCAGATAGGTCCGGTGCAGGGCTACTAAGCCGTGCTGAGGGTGCTCCACCCGGGCGAGGAGGGCGGGAAAAGTCCCTAAGGCCTCCTCCCCTTCCCGGTACTCCAGGCCGGGGTGGAGGCGGAGGTTCTGGAGGCCGGGGAGGACGGCCTCGAGGCTCAGGCCCCGGGCCTCGAGGTAGCGCCGCCCCAGCTCCGCGCCGGGGCGGTCGAGGGGGACAGCCCGGGCCCAGATGGCCTCGAGGAGCCTCCGCCGCCCCTCGTCCGGTCGGGGCTCGGGGCGGGGAGAGGGCGCGGGCCGAACGCGGCGAAAAACCCTCCCCAAGGGCTCCTCGTGGGAGTCGGGGAAAAGTGCGCCCCATGAAAGGCCCAGGGCCTCGAGGACGGCCTCCGTGGGGCAGCCCGCAAAGCAATGCAACAGGACCCGCCCCTCGGGGCTGAGGCGGATGGAGAGAGAGGGATCCCGGTCCTCGTGGGCGGGGCAATGGCCGATCCACCGGCCCTGGCCCGAGGGGCGGGCCCGGGTGGCCCAGAGGATGTGCTCGAGGACCCCCTCGGGGCCTAGGGTGCGAGTACCGGCGGGCACCGGGTTCATCGTGCTCACCTCCCTCGCCCCTCGAGGGCGGGGGCGGTTTTTTCCGCCCCCTCCTCTTCACGTTGCAGGTCCCAATCAACCGCCTCGTTGGCCGCGTACAGCGCGTCAACGCGGCCCGTGGGCGTGAGCATGGCGAGGATGACGCGCAGGACCGCCAGGAGGATGCGGTCGCGAAGCGTTTGAGCTTTTCCCACGGCTACGCCTCCTCCCGGGGCAAGCGGCCCCGCTCCAGAAGGCCCTCGAGGATGCTGGAATGAAGGTAAAGTTTGCGCCCCACACGAACGCCGTATTTCCTCATAAACCGCCGCACCCCATCCCTCCCCAGACCCAGGTGCTCGGCCAGGATGGGGGCCACCTCGTTGAAGGTGAGGAGTTTCTTCTCCCTCATCACGCCGACCCTAGCGGCCCGTGCCGTCATGCGGCGTAGGGGGTAGGAGAGGGCCGCCCGTTCCCGGTTTCCAGGGCGGGGTTGCAAGGTTGCGTTTGGGTGGATAAGCTGAACCTTGCGCATCAGCCGGATCGCGCGTACGCTCCCACGCCCCCCGTGGGAGCGCCTTTTTTACCTCCTTCCCCCCAATCCCCTTTCCAGAAACGCCTCGAGTTCCTTGTACGGGATGAGCGTGCGCGCCCCGATTTTCATGGCCTTGAGCTCCCCGCGCCAGATCGCGCGGTAGATCGTAACCCTGCTCACCGAAAGCAAACGCGCGGCCTCGTTCACGCTCACGGCCAGGGGGGGCTGCCCGGTGCTCTGTTTCATCCGCTATCCCTCCGGTTCCACTTGTACCCCAACATATAGTGGTGTCGCAAGTGATAACCGCCACATGTTGTAGTTACCCGCTCCTCGAGGGGCGGGAGAAAGATTAGCCCTTTTCCAAAGTTTTACCCCTCTTTTTACCCCCATACTACCCCCACGGCTACCCCTAAACGGAGAAACACCAGGAAACAGCCAAGCGAATAAATCGCGTCCCCGTGCCCCTCCATGGGTCCCCACGGAGCACAGGAAACGTTTTCCAAGGACTTCCTAAGCCCTAGGTCGGGGGTTCGAATCCCTCCGGGCGCACCAAAGGGGAAAACGCCCATCCCCCCTCCCAGGCGGAGGGGGATAGTCTTTGCCGTAGCGCTCAGGAGCGCACTGGGCGTCTACCGCGGGCGGGGGCCTCGGGCAGGGCCTCCACCCGCTTAGCCCGCTCCAGCCGAACCCCCTGCACCTCGGCCAGGCGGGGAAGGTCCTGGGGGCGGAGGTCCACGTAAAACGCCTCCTCCCCTTGGGCGATCTTGCCCACCTCGAGGCCCTTCTCCTTCAAGAGAGCCACCAGGCGGGGCAGGCTGAGCCTAGGCCCCGTGGCCTTGAAGGTGAGCCAGCCCTCCTCGCCCGTGAGGAGGCTCTTCTCTTTAGGAGCCCCACCCAGGAGAAGGGCCATGAGGGCGGCCACCACCTCCACCCTTCCCTCGGCGAAGAGCTTCCCGGCGAAGTCCAGGTAGAGCTTGTAGTCCCTTTCCGGAACCCGGGCCAGCCGGGCCAAGAGGTGGTGCCACTTGGCCTCCAGGACCTCCTCCGGGGTGGGAGGGTTCACCCGCTTGAAGGTGCGGCCCACCGCCTGCTCCAGCTCGGAAAGCTCCCGCCTTTCCCGGGGCCCGTAGAGGACCACCACCTCACCCCCCCGGCCCGCCCGGCCCGTGCGCCCCGAGCGGTGCTGGTAGGTTTCCGGCTTGTCGGGCAGGCGGTAATGCACCACCAGGTCCACCTCGGGGATGTCCAGGCCGCGGGCAGCCACATCCGTGGCCACCAGCACCCGCACCTCCCCTTCGCGGAAAGCCTTCATGACCCGCTCGCGGTCCGTCTGGGAGAGGTCCCCGTGGATGGCCCGGGCCGGGTGGCCCAGGCGGAGAAGGCCCGTGGCCACCTCCTCGGTCTCGGCCTTGGTGCGGGTGAAGACGATGGCCCGCTTGGGGGCCTTCACGTAGAGGAGGTCGGAGAGGAGGGCGAGCCGGTCCCCGGGGGCGGGCACCGCCTCCTCCTGGTAGGTGACCCCCTCTTCCCGCACCACGTTGATGACCACGGGGGAACGCATGTAGCGCTCAGCAAGCCTCCGGGCCCAGGAGGGCAGGGTGGCGGAGAAGAGGAGGGTCTGGCGCTCGGAAGGCGTGGCGGAGAGGAGGGATTCCACCTCCTCCTCAAAGCCCATGGAGAGCATCTCGTCCGCCTCGTCCAGGACGGCGATCTGCACCTGGGAGAGCTTCAGAACCCCCTGCTTCAAGTAGTCCAGGGCCCTTCCCGGGGTGGCCACCACCACGTCCGCCCCCCGGAGGAGCTCCTCCTTCTGCTTGCCATAGCCCGTGCCCCCGTAGACCGTGACCACCTTCAGGTGGGGGGCCACGGCGGCCAGCTCCCCGGAAACCTGCAGGGCCAACTCCCGGGTGGGGGTGAGGACCAAAGCCCTGGGGGCCCGTCCCCGCTCACCGCTGGCCTCCAACCGCTCGGCGATGGGCAAGGCGAAGGCCAGGGTTTTGCCGGTGCCCGTGCGGGCCTGGCCGATGAGGTCCTTGCCCTCCAAGGCCAAGGGCAACGCCGCCGCCTGGATGGGGGTAGGGGCGGTGATGCCCCGCCGCAAAAGGGCTTCCTTGATCTCGTCCTTCAGGGGAAAGTCTTTAAACTCCATTCTCTCTCGCTTCCCGGACCCCACCCGCGCCCGAGGAGGAGGGGTAAAGCCCGTAAACCTTTTAATTTTAGTGAACTAAAGCACGAATGTCAAGGGAATGGCCTCCACCTCCTCCCCTTCCCGCACGTCCTGGCCTGGGGGAGGACCACCAGGGCGTTGCCCACGGCCATGGAGCGGAGCACCCCGCTACTCTGGTTCCCGGTGGTGCGCACCACCAGTTCCCCCTCAAAGGAGAGGACTCCCCGGCGAAAAACCTTCTTGTCCACCGCCCCCCGGAAGGGGGTGAGGGCCCTGGCCCTCAAGGAGCGGTAGGGGGGCTCCGTGCGCCGGAGAAGGCGGAAGAGGAAGGGCCTCCCGTAGAGGAAGAAGGTGACCATGCTGGAGACCGGGTTTCCCGGAAGGCCGAGGACGGGAAGCCCCCCTAGCCTGGCGAAGAGGAGGGGCCCCCCGGGCTGCTGCCGCACCTTCCAGAAGACCACCTCCCCGTGGCGCTCCAAGACCTTGCGCACCACGTCGTACTCCCCCATGGACACGCCCCCGAGGTGAGGAGGAGGTCCAAAGGCCCCGCCTCTTTAAGCCGCGCGAGCACCGCCTCCGGGTCGTCCGGGACCTTGCCCAAAAGAACGGGCTCTCCGCCCGCCTCGAGGACCAGCCCCCAGAGGCTATAGGCGTTGGAGTTGTAGACCCCACCAAAGGGCAGGGGCTCCCCCGGCTCCACCACCTCGTCCCCCGTGGAGAGGATCCCCACCCTAGGCCTCCGGAAAACCTTCAGGCGGGGATAGCCCATGGCCGCCGCCAGGCCGAGCCTTCCTGGGGTGAGGAGGTCCCCCCGCTTGAGGTAGACCTCTCCCTTTTTGAGGTCATCCCCCTTGGGCCTTATGTCCTTGGGGCTTGCCGGGGCGAAGAGGAGAACGTACTCCCCTTCCCGCCTCGTGTCCTCTACCCGCACCACGGCGTCTGCCCCCTTGGGGATGGGGGCTCCGGTGTAAACGGCCACGGCCTCGCCCGGCCCCACCTCCCCGGGGAAGGGTCTTCCCGCCGGGGCCTCGCCGATGACCCTAAGGCGCACGGGGCTTTCCGGGGAGGCCGAGCGGGTGTCCTCCTGCCGGCAGGCGTAGCCGTCTATGGCGGTGTCGTCCTGGTCGGGGTGGTCCACCTCGGAGGCCAGGTCCTCAGCCAGGACCCGGCCGTAGGCCTCCTTGAGGGGCAGCTCCTCCACGCTAAGCTCACCCCTCGCCTCCTCCAAGACCAGGCTCAGGGCTTCCTCCACGGAAAGGTTCGTCCGCATCGGACCTCAGTCTACCCGCTCAAGCCCCCGGAAGGCCCAGGGCCAAAAGGCAATGCCCAAGGTGTAGAGGGCGAGGGTTACCCCGAAGAGGAGGTCAAAGGCCTTCAGGCCCAAAGCCTCCTGCACCGCCCCGGAAAGGGCGCTTGCCAGGGCGAAGAGAAGGCTCCAGAGGGCGCTTTCCAGGAGAAAGAAGCCGGGGCGCTCCTCCTCGGGCAGGTAGTCCATGACCAAGGCGGCGTAGACCGGCCCGGCGGCGTTCATGAGGGCCCCCCGCACCAGAAGGGCCAGGGTGACCACGGGAAGCCAGGGGGCCCAGGCCAAGGCAGCCAGGAAGGGAAGGGAAAGGGCCTGGACAAAGACGATGGCCCCCAGCTTCCCAAGGCGGGCCACCAGCAGGGGCTGGAGGAGCATGGCCCCCCCGGTGGCCAGGGCGGATAGGGCGAAGATGGCCCCGGTGGTGCCGTAGGTGAGGCCGAACTTCTCCTTCAGGAAAAGGTTCAGAAAGGGGATGACGAGCCCCGCCCCAAAGCCGATGACCACCTGGGGTAAAAGGAGGCGGAGCCAGGCCCTAAGCCGGCCGCGGAAGTGGAGGGGCCTTCCCTCGCCGCCCCCCTGGGGAAGCCCCCGGACCAGGGGGTAGGCGAGGACAAAGAAGGGAAGGGCGAAAAGGAGGACCCACCGCGCCCCTAGAAGGTCCGAGAGGTAGCCCGCAAGCAAGGTGGAGAAGAAACCGCTCGCCGTGGTGAGGGCGGCCTGGAGGCTAAAGAGGGCCACCCGCCTCTCTGGGGGCACCAGCCGGGCCATGAGGGGAGCGGCCGCCCCCTGGAGGAGGGTCCCGGCCAGGCCATAGGCGGCCAGGCCGGGAAAGACCAAGACCCCAAGCCCCACCAAAAGCCCTCCCAGCACCGCCAGGAGGAAGGCCAGGTGGAGGCTTTTCAAATAACCCAGGCGGGGGATGAGGTAGGCCAGGGGAAGGGTGAAAACCACCCCCACCAGGAGGAGGAGGGCTTGGGCCAAGCCGATGGCCTGGCGGCCATAGCCCAGGGCCTCGAGGTGGAAGTTGAGGAAGAAGTGGACGAGGTTGGCCCCGAAGGACCAGAGGAAACTGGCGAGGACAAAGCGGTAGGCGGGTGCAAGCGGGGAGGTTTTCATAAAAATCCTTTTGGTGGGCCCAAACCCCCTCAGCCCTCCTGACGGCTAGGGCAGTGGGGTGCCAGGACGCAGGTAGCGCACTTGGGCTTCCGGGCGGTGCACACGTAGCGGCCGTGGAGGACCAAGGCGTGGTGGACGAAGACCCAGTCCTCCTTGGGAAAAAGGCCCTCCAGCTCGGCCCCGATTTTCTCCGGGCTCTTGGCCTCTGAAAGGCAAAGCCGCCGCGCCAGACGGGCCACGTGGGTGTCCACGGCGATGCCGGGGATACCGAAGGCCGCCCCCAGGACCACGGTGGCCGTCTTCCAGCCCACCCCAGGCAGGCGCATCAGGGCCGCCTTCTCCCGCGGCACCTCTCCCCCATGCTCCGCCACCAGGCGCTGGGCCAGGGCCACCAGGTTCTTGGCTTTGGTCTTGTAAAGCCCGATGCGCCTGATGAAAGGCTCCACCTCCTCCGGGGTGGCCTCCGCCAGGGCCTTGGCATCGGGAAAGCGGGCGAAGAGGGCCGGGGTGGCCTCGTTCACGCTTCTATCCGTGGCCTGGGCGGAAAGCACCGTGGCCACCAAAAGCTGGAAAGGGGTCTCGTGCCTAAGCTCGGTGCGGGCCTTGGGGTAGGCCTCCTTTAAGGCCTCCAGGATGGCCCTCGCCCGCTTCCTCTTTTCCTCTAGCCCCTCCTTCGGGCACGCCACGCCCCCCAATCTACAATGGAGAGGTGGAAAGGCCCAAGCTCGGCCTCATCGTCCGCGAGCCTTACGCCAGCCTCATCGTGGACGGGAAGAAGGTCTGGGAAATCCGCAAGCGCTCCACCCGTCACCGGGGGCCCTTGGGCATCGTCACGGGGGGAAGGCTCATCGGCCAGGTGGACCTCATTGGGGTGGAGGGCCCCTTTAGCGTGGAAGAGCTCTTAAAACACCCCGAGAAGCACCTGGCGGAGGAGGCCTTCCTCCGGGCCTACGCCGGGGAAGCCCCCCTTTACGCCTGGGTGCTGGCGAACCCCCAGCGCTACACGAAGCCCCTCTGGGTCCCCAGGCGCCCGGGGCGGATCATGTTCGTGGACCTCTCCGAGGTAGCGTGGTGAGCCCCCCGTAACCCACGTAGACCAAGAGGTCCGGGTCCAAGGCAGCGATGACCTCGGGCCGGTGGGTGGCCACCACCAGGGTGATCCCCGCCTCCCGGCAAAGCTTCCCCAGCCCCAGGGCCACCCGCCTCGCCGTAGGCACGTCCAGGTGGGCGGCGAACTCGTCTATGAGGAGGAGGTCCGGCCGCTCAGCGAGCAATAGGGCCAGACGGAAGCGCTCCCTTTGCCCGGTGGAAAGCTCCTTGGGCCTCGCCCGGTAGAGCACGGCGTCGGAAAGGCCCACGCGGTTTAAAACCTCAACGGCCGCCCCCACGTCCCCAAGCTTGCGGTAGGCGCTTTCCAGGATGGGGTCCTCCCCGAGGTCTACTTCCCTTTCCCCCGGGATGTAGGCCACCCGCTTGCCCGGGGGCAAGACCACCTCTCCCCTATCGGGCGCCTCGCCCAAAAGGAGCCTAAGGAGGGTGGTCTTCCCCGCCCCGCTCGCCCCCGCCAGGACCACCAGGTTTCCCGGAGGAATCTCCAGGCTTGCTCCCCGGAGTACTGCCCGCTCCACCACCCGCGCCTTCACCCCGAAGGCCTCGAGGACCCCCCGCACCTCCGGGGAGAGGCCCTTTAGTTCCAGATGGCTCCGGTAGCCCTTGTGGACCCCTTCCAGGCGGATGGGCCCCTTTAGCCCCTCCACCCGGCCAAACCGGGGCCTAAAAAGCCTCCCCCCGTGCTCTTGGGCGTAGGGGTCTTCCCGGAGGAAGCGCTCCAAATACCCTTCCGCCTCCTCCGTGAGGGGATAGAAGAGCACGGGCCTTCCCGAGGCGGTGTCAAAGAGGTAGCGGAAGCCCACCTTCTCAAAGAAGGGGTGGTAGCGGGCCATCTGGGCGATGGTGTAGACCAGGTGCTTTTCCCGCCTGCCCTCGGGGGCTCCCCGCTCCTTGGCCCACTCCAGGGCCATGCGCACGAGAAGCGCCCCGAAGCCCTCTGAGCGGTAGTCGGGGTGGACCACCACCCGGGCGATGCGGGCAGCGGCGGTCTTGACGCGATCCAAGGCCTTTTCCCAGTCGCTGCCCCCCTCATAAGTGGGGTGGAACCAGTCCCTCGGGAAGATCTTTTCCCGGATGTCCCGCTCCACGCCTTCGGGGGTCCTCCGGTGCATCCGGGGGATGGGGGGGTCCAGGCGCAGGTAGCCCAGGATCTGGGGCTCAAAGGGAAGCCGCTCCACAAGCTCCAAAACCAGAAAGCGGCTTGCCGGAGTGGACCCTCGGATCTCCTTAAGCCTCGCCTCCCCGCCGCAGTCGCAAAGAGGCTTGGCGTTGGCCAAGAGCGTCTTGTGGCACTGGGTGCACACCCAAAGGGCCACCACCTCCTTCTCCGAGGCGTAGTGGAACTGCTCCAGCTCGGCGATGGCCTCAAAGTCGCTTTCATAGGTGGCCTCCCGCACCTTAAGGCGGTAGCGGTAGGCCTCGCCCCCCAGGGGGCTTTCCCGCACGTGCTCCAGGGTCTTGGCGAAGGGGGGCCAGAGGGGGAAGGCGCCCTCGAGGGCGTACTCGTCAAAGCCGAGGACGGGCTTCTTGAACTCGGTGCGAAGCCTCACCCTATCCCCGGGCCTCAGCCACTTGGCCACGTCCCCGGTCATGCGCAAGGTCACGCCCCCCTCCAGGAGGACCTCCCCGTACCAGCGCCAGTAGACCCTCCGCCCCAAGACGCGCATCGTGCCCCCATGGTACCCCACTTAATGCCTTCGTGTGCTACTTGACCTAGACCCTCGGGGTGTGAAAAAAGAGGGGGTGCCATGCGGCAAGATCGTGAGCACCCCCAGAACGTAGCCTTTGGCTGACCTACTATCTTGACGCAGAGACCCTTCTGGTGGCTACCTACATCTGGGTAGATGACGAACTGAAGGCCCTGCAGGCCCAAGGCTTCAAGCTCCCCCCAAAGCAAAAGCACCAAAAGGCCACCCTGGCCGAACTCCTGGCCCTCGCCATCTTTTTGCTCCTCCAGGGCCAGGACCTCGCCAAAGGCTACCTGGCCGCCAAGACCACCCTCAAGGCCTACTTCCCCTCCCTCCCCCACCTCTCCCGCTTCTACCGGGTCCTTCAGAAGGCCCAGGGGTTGTTGGCTCACCTGGCCATGAGGCTCTCCGGGGGAAAAGGCCTCCTGCAGGTGGTGGACCTTAAACCCATCCCCCTGGCTCACGGCCACCGGATTCACGGCCTCTCTCTTCCTGAGGCCGCCGTGGGGGTGGGACCCCTGGGGGCTTTCGCGGGCTACGTCCACAAGCTGTTTCCCTGACGGGAAAGCATCATGCCAGTGATGAACGAGCGGGGTCTCTTCTTTCGTTGGGCCATTCTCCCCGGTAATGCCCGGGAGACCTGGGGGAGGGACCTGCTGGACGGTCTGCCCGCGGTCTTGGGGGACCGGGGCTTCCGCTGGGTCCAGGGGTCAAGACCCCGCCCTATCGGGTCAGGGGAGGGAAGGTGGTGGAGACGGGGTGGAGAGAGTGGATGGGGAGGGTCAGGAACTGGATAGAGACCCGCTTCAGCGTGATGGTGCGGTCTTTGGGGCTTCATCGGATAGAGGCCCGGTCCTACTGGGGGCTGGTGGCCCGGGTGAACCTCATCCTGCTTGTTCACAACCTCATACGTAGCCGGGTGCTCCTGAAGATGGCCGGGGTGGAGCTATGAGGTAGCACACGAAGGAATGTTAAGCTCATACCATGAAACGATCCCTTGCCCTGATTCTGGCCTTGTTCAGCCCGTTGGCCCTCACCCAGTCCCCCAAGGAAGCGGTGGAATCCGCCCTCAAGGCCGCCTTCGGCGACTGGAGGGGCAAGACCTACCAGGGCCTGGACCGGGTAGTCTACTTCACCCCCGAGGGCCAGGAAACGCAGGTCTTGCGGATCCGGACCTACCTTGACCTCGGCGGTTGCCGCCTTCGCCTGGAGATCGCCCCCGAGGGCGAGAAGGCGCCCGCCACCCTGGTCTACACCCGGGAGCGCCAGTTCCTCCGCCTCCCGGACGGCAGGGAAACCCCCCTGGACGACCGCCTCTTCCTGGAGCTCATCTTCGCCTGGCAGACAGGCTTCACCGGGGCCGCCTTCGGTTATGACGAGGTGGCTTCCCTGGGGAAAGTGACCCTCCCCGATGGCAGCGAGGCGGAGGCCTACCGGGTGGCGCGCCGGTCCCACGCCTGTCTCCCCAAGGGAGTGCTGGAGGCTAAACCCTACGAGGGAGAGGTCTACGTACAGGAAGGGAAGGTGGTGGGGGAGGGGCACTTCTCCCCCGTGCTCGGGATGGAGACCCTGACCCTCTACCGGGACCTTCGGAAGGAGGGGAGCGCGGGCTATCCCGTGAGGTCGGAGGGCTACCTCCGGACGGGGGACCGGTGGGTCCTCTTCTCCCGGGGAGAAACCCTGGAAGCCCAGGTGAGCCTCCCCCTGGAGGAAGCCCTATTCCGCTGAGGCTAGAGGGGGCCCGTGAGTTCCAGGCCTAGGGCAAAGCCCCCGTCGCCGTACCTTACCCGCACCCCCACCTCTCCCTTCCCTTCGGGGTCCAGGGCGTACCCCGCCCGCAGGAGGAGGGCTCCCCCGGGGGCTCCAGCCCCAGAGGCAGGGAGAGGGAGGTCCCAAGCCCTAGGCTCCACACCTCGTTGGCCACCAGGGATAAGCCCAAGCCCAGCCCCAGGAGAGGCACACCGCCCCGGGGGTAGGAGACCCCCAGGGCCCAGGTGGCCACCACCGGATCCCTGAGGAGGCTCCCACTGGCCTCCCCTTCCAGGGCCCAGGGGTACCCCAGCCCCAGGCGCACCCGGGGGCGGCCCCAGAGGTCGGGAAACCGGTAGGCCAGCCCCACCCCAAGGGAAGGCCTGCCCTCCCCTCGCCAGAGGACTTCCCCTGCCTCCCCGTAGTCCCGCCTCTCCCCAAAGAGGGTGTAGCCGCCCCCCAGCCTGCCCTCCAGGAAGAGGTCTGGAGCCACCCGGTAGCTGAGACCCAAGGACAGGCTCAATCCGTGCCCCACCCGCAGGCAAGCGTAGGGACCCCGTTCGTCCGCCCCCACCCCTTGGAGAACAGAGGGGGCGTAGGAGAGGGTGAGGCGGTAGCCCAGGGGGGGCTCCTCCGCCGGGCGCAAGGGGTCCACCTGGGCCAGGGCCCAGGCGGCGAAGGCCAGGAAGAGGGGCAGAAGCCTCAAGGCCACCTCCCCCCGAGGGCCTCCAGCCGGCGAAGCCGGGAAAGCGCCCAGGAGAGCTCCGCCTCCTGGTTGGCCCTTACCCGCCCCATCTGGGCCGCCGACCGGGGAAGGGCCAGCAGGATGACCCCGGAGAAGCCCTTCTCCGTCACTAGGGCCTCTATGGGTACGATGCGCCGGCCCCACGAGGAGTCGGCGAGGAGCACCTGGGCAGGGCCGCCCCCGGGCGGGTCCACGAGACCCGCGATCACCAGGAAGTGGAGCTGGGGCTTGGTGACGTGACCGATGACCGGAAGCCCGCCCCAGCGGAAGTAGTCAGCGAGCTGCTCCAGGTTCACCCTGTAGGCCCTCACCTCGTACCCCCGCCCCTCCAGGTACCGCTTCAGGGAAAGGGCGGTAAGCCCCTCCCGCGGGTCCTTCCCCGAGGCCTCCGTCTCACGGACGGCCACCTCCAGGACCTCGCTTTCCGTGGCCGGGTCGTCATAGTAGTAGGTGAGCAGTGTGGCCACCGCCGCCGCACCGCAGGTGTACCAGTCCGTCTGGCCGACGACGTGGGTGTAGCGAAGGGTGCGATAAGAAGACAGGGCACTTGCTTCGACAAAAAACACCCAGAAGAGAAGTGGGAGGATGAGATGCAATATAAGAGCCGCGGGGACACAAGCCATCTTTTGACTTACGCCTTCCTGTGTTACCTCTTAGCTCCACCCTAGCCATCCTGAGTAGAACCAGCCTGGTGTTCGATCTGACAAGAAAATCATCAAAGGCTAAGGCTCAGTATCCGCGGGAGTAGAAAAGAACAACAAGAAATAATAAACCCACAACAATTAAGGCGACCAAGGAAAGAACGCCCAAAGCACGCCATTCGCCAACCTTTTTCACCCAAGAGAGTGTGGCATGATACAGGAAACTGAAGAAAAAGGCCTGCAACAGTAGCCCAGGAGCTTCTCTAGCCTCTACTCTTTTGTCGAGCACCAACGTAAACAGGTTAATGAGTCCAAAGAAAGCTAAAGCCACAAGAAGAAAGGATTGCCAAGGCCTAAGTTTCCACATCATCGCCATACCTCACCAAGGCGAAGTTAAGAGTCCAAACACAAATCCATAAACAAAACCTTTACCAACGTTCGCCGCAAAGTCACGAGCATTCGCATCGCAACGCCCGGTATTGCAACCTATGGCTGCATCTACCGTATACGCTAAAGCAGCACTAATCGCCCCTGAAAGACCACCAATAACCCCCGCGATAACTCCCTCTCCCTCGTAAAGAGCTAGCTCCTCATCCGAAAAAAGCGAAGGAGATTCAAGCAAGGAAGTAGCCCACTCAACTGTTTGAACTTCACCCCGTACTCCCAGGGCCAGGATGTGCCCCTGCGCCCTAGCGCCCAACGGGGCATAGGCCAAAAGCCCAAAGGCCATCAGCACCAAGAGGAATTTGCGCATGGCTCAACCCCCTCAAGGGTGAGGTTACCACGCCCCCCCCCCCCTTCCTGTCAAGAAGCTTTCAAGAAGGCGCAATCCCCCACCCCGCCCGTCCGGGACTGGCGAGAGGGGAGAAGTCGCCGAGAAGCTTAGTACGCCTTGGCGAAGACCACCCGCTTGCCGTAGGCGGAGGGCCTACCGCAACGGACGCAAAAGCCTTCTTCGGGTTCGGCCTCAAAGGGCACGCAGCGGGTGGTGGCGGTGGTCTCCTCTTGGATGGCCTTTTCGCAGGCCTTATCCCCGCAGTGGAAGGCCAGGGCGAAGCCTTCCTGCACCGCCTCCTTGAAGGCCTCGTAGGTGTCCACCTTGTGGGTGTGGGCCCTCTGGAAGTCCAGGGCCCTTTGGTAGAGGGCCTGGTGGAAGGCGGCAAGCTTGTCCGGGAGGAGGGCGGGAAGCGCCTCCAGGGAAAGGCGCTCCTTGCCCCCCAGGCGGCTGGCCAGGACGGCTTCGCCCGCCTCGAGGTCCTTGGGGCCGAGCTCCACGCGGTAGGGTACCCCCTTGAGCTCCCACTCGTGGAACTTGTAGCCCGGGGTGTACTGGTCCCGGTCGTCCAGGTGGACGCGAAGCCCCGCCTGGAGAAGGCGCCTTTTCAGATCAAGGGCCACCTCCAACACCTTCTCCCGGCTTTCCTCCCGGTAGATGGGCACCACCACCACTTGGATGGGGGCGAGGCGGGGGGCAGGATGAGGCCTTGGTCGTCCCCGTGGGTCATGATGATGGCCCCGATGAAGCGCCAGGAAAGCCCCCAGCTGGTGGTGTGCACGTACTTCACCTGGAGGTCCTTGTCCTGGAACTTTATGTCGAAGGCCCGGGCGAAGTTCTCCCCCAGGTAGTGGCTGGTGCCGGACTGGAGGGCCTTCCCGTCCCGCATCATGGCCTCAATGGTGGTGGTGTAGACCGCCCCGGCGAACTTCTCCTTCTCCGTCTTCCGCCCCTCAATCACGGGGATGGCGGCGTACTCCCGGGCGAGCTTGGCGTAGATGGAAAGCATCCTCCGGACCTCCTCCTCCGCCTCCTCGCGGGTGGCGTGGGCGGTGTGCCCCTCCTGCCACAGAAACTCGCTCGTGCGGAGGAAGGGCCGGGTGCGCATCTCCCAGCGCACCACGTTGCCCCACTGGTTCAAAAGCTGGGGCAGGTCGCGCCAGCTTCGGATCCACTTGGACCACATGTAGCCGATGACCGTCTCCGAGGTGGGGCGGACCGCCAAGGGCTCCTCCAGCTCCTCCCCGCCCGCGTGGGTCACCACGGCCAGCTCCGGGGAAAACCCCTCCACGTGCTCCGCCTCCTTCTTGAGGAAGCTCATGGGGATGAAGAGGGGAAAGTAGGCGTTCTGGTGACCCGTTTCCTTGAACATGCGGTCCAAGGTCTGCTGGATGTTCTCCCAAAGGGCGTACCCGTAGGGGCGCACCACAATGGTGCCCCTAACGGGCCCGTAGTCAGCGAGCTCGGCCTTTTGAATGACCTCGAGGTACCAGGCGCTGAAGTCCTGGCTCTGAGGGGTTAAGCCCTTCTCCTTCGCCATACCCGCCTATCTTACCCAGTAAAATAGCCCCATGGACCTCTTCCCCATCTACAAGGAGCTTCACCAGAAGGGCGGCAAGATCCTTCTCGTGGTTTTGGACGGTGTGGGGGGGCTTCCTTTGGAACCGGGGGGCCCCACGGAGCTGGAGGCCGCAAAAACGCCTAACCTAGACCGCCTGGCGGAGGAAAGCACCCTGGGTCTCCTCACCCCCGTCTATCCAGGCCTTACCCCGGGCTCCGGCCCAGGCCACCTCGCCCTCTTCGGCTACGATCCCTTCCGCTACGTGGTGGGGCGGGGAGCCCTAAGCGCTTTGGGCCTCGGGGCCGACTTTCGGGAGGGGGACGTGGCCCTAAGGGGGAACTTCGCCACCTTAGACCCCGAGGGCAAGGTGGTGGACCGCAGGGCGGGAAGGCCCTCCACGGAGGAGAACCAGAGGGTCATCGCCAAGCTCAAGGAGGCCATCCCCCGGATAGAGGACGTGGAGGTCCACTTCTACACGGAAAGCGAGCACCGCTTCCTGGTGATCCTGAGGGGAGAAGGCCTTTCCGACGGGATAACGGACACCGATCCGCAGAAAACGGGCCTTCCCCCCTTGGAAGCCAAGCCCTTGAATGAGGCCTCGGCGAAAACCGCCCGCATCGTTAATCTCCTCTCCCAGAGGATCCGGGAGGCGCTCAAGGACGAGCCCCGGATCAACGGGGCCCTCTTCCGCGGGGCCTCCCAAAAGCCCCGCTTCCCGAGCTTCCAGGAGGTGTACGGCCTAAGGGCCGCCGCCGTCGCCAGCTACCCCATGTACAAGGGCCTCGCCGCCCTGGTGGGCATGGAGGTTCTGCCGGTGGAGGGGGAAGGGGATGCCCACGAGGGCAAGCTCAAGGCCCTAAGGGAGAACTGGGAGCGCTTTGACTTCTTTTACCTGCACTTCAAGAAGACGGACGCCAAGGGGGAGGACGGGGACTTCTGGGGCAAGGTGGGGGAGATTGAGCGCTTTGACGCCCTCTTGCCGGAGATCCTGGCCCTGGGGCCGGACGTCTTGGCCCTCACCGGGGACCACTCCACCCCCGCCCTCCTCAAGGCCCACTCCTGGCACCCTGTGCCCCTCCTCCTCAAAGGCCCCTTCCTGCGGCGGGACGAGGCCCGGCGCTTCACCGAGGCCGAGGCCCTGAAGGGTAGCTTGGGCCACCTCCGCGGGGTGGAGCTCATGCCCCTCCTCCTGGCCCATGCGGGGCGGCTCCTTAAGTACGGGGCCTGAGAGCCCCCTCCCCATGGCGGTCGGGACCCGCAAAAGGAGCGTTTACAGGTAACCGGCGCGCCTGAGCTCCTCGGCCACCGCCTCGAGGACCCTTTCGTAGGCCTGGTCCAGGTCCAGGCCCTTCAGGGTGGCCCCGGCGGCGGGGACGTGCCCGCCGCCTCCGAGCTTTAAGGCGATGTTCTGGGCCGAGACCCCGCCCCGGGAGCGGATGGAGACCTTCACCCCCTCCTCCCGCTTGCGGAGGAAGACCGAGACCACGCTGCCCTCCACGTAGCGGATGAGGCCCACGAAGTCGTCGGAGTCCTCCTCGGCCCCCGCGTCCTCGGGCAGGTGGGCAGTGACGAGAAGCCCGCCAAAGTGGAAGGCCACCGTGGAGAGGACCTTCCCCATGAGGCGGAAGTAGGAGGGGGGGCGGAACTGGAGACGGTCGGTGAGCTCGGCAAGCTTCACCCCGTAGCCCAGAAGCTCCGCCGCCACCCGAAGCACCTCAGGGGTGGTGTTGGCGAAGCGAAAGTTGCCGGTGTCCGTGAGGATGCCCGTGAGGACGGGGGTGGCGATCTCCGCCGTCCACTCCACGCCCAAAAGGTCAATGAGGTCTTTCACCATCTGGGCCGTGGCCGCCTTGGAGGGGTCCACCACCGCGATGTGCCCGAAGCGGGGGTTGGTGCCGTGGTGGTCGATGTTAATCACGAAGCCCTCCACCGGCACCCCCACCACCCGGCTGGGCTCGGCGCTGTCCAGGGCCACCAGGGTGGCCCCCACGGGAAGCTTCTCCACGGGGTCGGAGTACTCCTCCTCCTTGGGGAGGAAGCGGAGGAACCTCGGCGGATCGGCGACCCAGTAGGCCTCCTTGCCCAGGGCCTTGAGGGCCCGGTAAAGGCCCAGGGAGCTGCCGATGGCGTCCCCATCGGGGTCCACGTGGGTGGCGATGTAAATGGGGCCCTCCACCGCCTTCAGGACCTCGGCCACCAACCGCATCTTTTCCCAGTACTTGGGGTCGGGAGCGTTGCCGTCCATGCCGCTAAAAGGCTAGCACAAGCCGGCCCCCCGGACCCGGGATACAAAGACTTTCCCCCTCGCGGGGAGGGGGGTCCTTGGTGGGCGATGGTGGACTTGAACCACCGACCTCACGCTTATCAGCCCGCAAGGGGGGGAAGGTTAGGAACGGGATTTGTGGCGGGAACGGGGTTTTTGCTTGCCGTTGGTGCCTACTGGTGCCTGTTGGTTCCGGCTGTTTAGGTGTAGCAAGGTGTCAAGTGGGAGGGCCCCGGCGCGGTGATCTTCCTCCATGAGCTGCTGGTAGACCTTGACGGTGAAGGTTGGGTCGGCGTGGCGGAGGCGGGCCGCTACCACCTTGGGGGGGAGGCCGGCCCGGAGGGCAAGGGAGGTGTAGGTGTGCCGGAGGCCGTGGGGGGTGATGCGGGAGATCCCGGCCTTTTCCTGCAGGGCGTAGAAGGCCCGCTTGAAGTTGTTGTATTCCAGGGGTGTTCCCTTGGAGCTGGGGAACATGAGCCCGTGGTCCTGCCAGTCCGGGGTGGAAGCCTTCTCCTCCTCCAGGCGTTCCCGCCACCAGGCGAGGAGGGCTTGGGTGTCCGGGTCCAGGTAGATGGGGGCCTGGGACCCCGGGGTCTTGGCCGGGCCCAGGGTGCCGTCCCGGCGCAGGGTGTGCCGGACGTGGAGCACGTCCCCCTCCCAGTCCTCCCACCGGAGGGCCAGGGCCTCCCCGGGCCGGAGGCCGGTGGCGAGCATGAGGGCGAAGAGGGGGTAGAGGCGGTGCCCCTTGGAGGCTTCTAGGAAGCGGGCCACCTCCTCGGGCTTCCAGGCCCTGGCCGGCCGGACCGCCCCGCCCCGTGGGGGGTCCACGGCGTCCATGGGGTTTTGGTCCAGGAGGTCGGCCCGCACGGCGTCCCGGAGGGCGGCCCGAAGAAACTGGTAGATGTGGCGGCGGTGGGAGGGGGAGAAGCCGGCGAGTTCGGCGAAGAAGGCGCGAAAGGTGAGGGGGCTCAGGCGGGAAAGGGGCAGGTGGGCGATGGGCTCCACGTGCTTCAGGTACACGTGGTAGTTGCGAAGGGTGGTGGGGCGCAGGTCCCGGGTGGCGGCTCGGTGCTCAATCCAGGAGGCCAGGTAGTCCCCGAGGCGCAGGCCGCCCGGGTCCGGCACCCAGCCCACCCCGGCCTTGGGGAGGAGGCGGGCCAGCTTTTCCGCCACTTCCCGCCGGGTGCGGCCATAGACCCACTTCTTGCGCTGGCGGCCGTCCGGGGTGTACCCGAGGGTCACGAAGCCGGCCCAGCGCCCATCCCGGCGCTGAAAAATAGAGCCTTCTCCCCTGCCTCGTTTACGCTTCATAGGCGGCTTTTGCTCAAAAAACCTCTGTCAGTTCCAATCAGAAAGCCAGACCTTCAGCCGGCCATCTGCATCTGGCTTGATGAGGTAGTAAGTGCTGAAGGCTTTGTTGAGCACTTCCTTGGGGGGCCTGTCTTGGCAAACCAGGGTTTGCCGCCACTTCTTGCTGACGTAGACTTCGGCCATGTCGGGCAGGGCTTCCACGGCGGTGATTCGCATGGGCTCAAGCTCTTCCGTCCGAAGCACGCACCCCCGGCTCTGGCGTTCCCGGATGAAGGGGAGAACCTTCCGTTCCAGGAAGTCTGCGAAGGCCCACTCGTAGAGGGGGGCCCAGTCGTTGGTGCTCAAGGCGTAGCGATAGGCTGAGTCGTAGCCCCTCGCCACGGCCTCAGGTGAGGAAGCCGGGGATTTGGCCTTTTGGGGCGAAGACCCCTGCGTCACAAGGAAGAGGAAACCGAGGACTATCAGGATGGCGATGCCCACGTAAAGCGTTTCCTTCCGGCTTTGGGCAAGCCAGTTTTTGAGGTGGATCGCGAGGCCATCCCAAAACCCCGGAGGTTTTGGCGCTTCCCAGAGACCGAGCTTGCGCATGGCGGCCTCGGAGGAAGCCGCCTGGTAGAGAAGCCTCAACTCCTCGGGCCCCCAGGTCATCACCCCCAGGGCTTCGGCGTTTTCCAGCGCCGGCTTGGTGAACCCCGAGGGGCAGATGAGGATGCCCTTGTGGGCCCTATGGAGGTCTTTGGCCGCGTGGGTCAGCCTCACCAGGTTTGCGTCTGCCGGGGCGGAAAGGTTTTTGCACTGGATGAGGTAACGCTTGCCCTGGGGGCTTATGGCTTCCACGTCAAGGCCGTTGTCCGGGGCGTTGGTCTGGCTTGGGCGGGAGGCCTTCCACCCGGGCAGGCGAGCGAAGAGGGCCTGGACCACCACTTCAAGCAGCTCCCCCCTATCCACCTGGACCAAATAGGCCGGGTCTTCAAGCAGTTTTAGCAGCGGATCGGGCCTCATTTGACTTCCCGGATGCTGATCTTCCGGTAGACCTCCCCGAGCACCTTGACCTCTTCGGGTTCCAGGATGGGGCCTTTGGGGTTATCGGAAACCAGGATCCAGCGGTTGCCTACCCGCCGGGCCCGCTTGATGGTGATGCCGTCCCCGATGATCTCCACGGCGTAGACTCGGCCTTCCCGGAGGTCCTTGAGGTTCTGGTCCACCAGCACCAAGTCCCCGTCCCGGAGGCCGTCTTCCTCCCCGGTGTCCATGGAGTCCCCTTCCACCTGGATGAGCACGGAGCCCGGGCGTACCAGGGGGCGGGGGACGGGCATGCTCCCGGACTCGGGCCAAGGCCGCCCCGCCACGCCGGAGCCCACCACGGGCACCCAGACCACATCCTCCCGAGGCTCCCCCGAGGGGCGGTAGACCAGGGGCACGTCCAGGCCCGTGGCTTCGGCGAACTCCTCCGGGGTCCAGCGGAGGGCTTTTAAAAGGGCGAAAAAGCGTTCCAAGCCGAGATTGAAGGGGTGGGTTTTCCCTAGCTCAATATCGGATATCGTTCGCTGAGCTAGGAGGTCTCCGGTGGCCTCTTCCACCTGCTCTTGCGTCATGCCGAGCTGGAGCCTTCTCCGGCGGATGGCCGAAGCCCATTCCGGGACTTGCGCCTTCCGAGGTTTGGGCCCCGTTGCTACCGACACGCCACTAAAGTAGCCCACAGATAGCCCCATTACAACGCAAAACACGCTAGCGGTACTTGACTAAACCTTTAGGTGCGCTTAGCATGAGGACAACATGCCTGGGGAACTCTTGACAACTGAGGAGGTAGCCAAGCGGCTCAAAATCTCCGTCTTCTTCGTGAGGCGGAAGATTAGGGAAGGCGCTTTGCCGGCCATCAAGCTTGGGAAGGAATGGAGGGTGCGGGAGGAGGACCTTGACCTTTTTTTGGCTCGCTTTAGTAAATCACCGCTAGCGGATACCGCTAAGGAGTCACAATGACTCCCCTCCTCGCCCTCTACTTCCTCCTCGCCCTCGTCCTCTACGCCCTGCTGGGCGTCTACGTGCGGGCCCGGTACGGCCAGCCCGGGCCCGCCCTGGCCGCCGCTATGGCCTTCCTCGCGGGGCTCATGGCGGCGGTGCTGGTGGTGCTGGCCGTGGGAGGTGCGCGGTGAAGGGGATTCCGAAGTGGCTTTGGAACTGGGGCTTGGACGTGATGGGGGGCGTTTTGGCGGGGCTCATCCTCCTCTGGGCCTTGGCCCACGCCCCCGTTCCGGGGAGGTGAGGCATGCCGAAGCTCATGACGGTTGAAGAGGCGGCGGAATACCTGGGCATTCCCACGAAGCACATCTACGCGGCGGCGCGGAAGAAGCCGGGGCATCCCGCTCACCTGCGGCACGTGAGGCTGGGCAAGCGCCTCTACTTCCGGGCGGAGTGGCTGGACGAGTGGACCGAGCGGGTGGCCTCCGAGCCTCCCGCTTCCGTTTTGCGGCTGGAGAGGAGGGCGGAATGACGCTGAGCGAGCAGATCCGGCGGTTGGAGCGGGGCCTGCGGTTGGCCCTTTGGCGCATGGGCGTGGAGCCCGAGGCCACGCGGGCCCGGGAGGCCTGGGAAAGGGCCAGGTGGGCGGCGGCGTTTGAGAAGAGCACCCTCCAAGGGCGGGCCTACATGGACGCCCTGCGCCTGGTGAACGAGCTGGAACTGTACGAGGCCCTGGCCGGGGTGGAGCACGTGCGGGTGCGCCCCGCCCCGGCGGATCGCCCGGGCGAGGCGGCCTTGGCCCGCCTCGAGGCCCTGGGGTACGACGTGCACGTGGAGGACATCTGGGGCCCTCGGGACGGGGAGCGCTGGTGGTGGGCCCGGGCCCGCTACGAGGGGCGGGAGGTGGCCCAGGCCATCGGGGCTACCCGGGAGGAGGCTCTGGAGTGCCTGATGGGGGAGCTGGGACTATGAAGCGGCTGAAGCTTGAGGACCTGCGGCGGATCGCCAGGAGCCACTTTGACGACCTGCGGGTGGAGCGGCTGGAGGGTTCTTTGCGGTGGGAAGCCTCTGGCCGCCACCGCTATTACCAGACCCTTTGGGCGGCCACGGGCCGCACGGAGCGGGAGGCCCTGGAGAACCTCCTTGGGCTTCCCACGGATAAGTCGGATTTTAGCCCTTACAACGCTGTGGAGGAGCTTCTGAACGGGAGGTCGTCATGAACTTGAACCTCCCCCCGGACATGCCGGAGGACATCCGCCGGCAGATAGAAGACCTCGCCCAAAAGAACCCCGGCATGGCCCAGGGGCTCCTGCGCCTCTGGGAGGCGAAGCGGAAGCGGGAGGCGGGCGCTTCTTGGAACGAGACCCCTGCTAAAACGCCCAAGGAGGCCCCCGAGGAGGAGCCCCCTTCCTCGGGGACCCCGGACCGGGCTGGCCTCGAGGCCGCCCCCCCTCAGCGCCCCACCCTGGCCAATACCGACTGGCGGGAGGTGCGCCGCTTTGAGTGGCAGGACATCCTGGCCAAGGCAGAGCGCACCATAGAGGCCCACGGCTACAAGGAGGTGCTGGGCCCCCTCTTCCCCCTGGTGCGCCTCCTGGTGGCCTACGCCATCTGGGAGGGGGCCCGCCTGGACCCCTCCCGGGAGGCCCACGTCTTCCTCCCCCAGTGGGAGGTGGCCCAGGCCCTGGAGGTCTCCGAGCGCACGGTGGAGCGGTGGCTCCACGACCCCCGCTATGAGAAGTACCGCCGCTACGCCCGCCACTGGATCGCCTGGGAGACCTGGATGACCTCAGGGCGGGCCCTGGAGCGGGAGGGGGCGGTGAAGGGGGGCACCGTGTGGCGGGTCAGGGTGCGCCCCGTCTACCGGGCCATCCGGGTCCTGGCCCCCTACCTCCGCCTCACCTGGCGGGACCTGGAGGAGGACCGGCGGGAGGGCCGGACGGCCCGGGTGTTGAGTGACCCCGACTCAATGTCGGGATACAAAGAGGGTCTTCTACTAGGTAGACCCTTAACCCTAAGGATCGTGGTAGGGGAGCCGTTAGCCACCTGGGAAAGCAAAAAAACCCCGTTACTATTAGATCCCGACACTCGCCGGAACTTCCGGGAACTTCTCCGGCTTTCCAGCGTCCCCGGGGGCCGGAACGGCCGCCGGAACTGGGCCCAGCAGGCGGCGTCCGCCATCGCCGCCGCCCTGGGAGACCAGAAGAGCGTGCGCTTCTGGCTCCGGGTGGTCTGGGCCGCCCTCAAGCAGGCCCTTTTTGGGGGAGGGGAAGGAGCCATGAGGGTCCTGGCCCGGGTGGTGGGCCTCGCGGCCGAAGCCCGGGCTGATGGCTTCGCCCGGAGCCCTGGGGCCTACGCCCAGGCCCTCCTGCGGCGGGAGGGGTACTGGGACCTGGTGGCCCCCTTCCAGGCCTTCAGAGCGGGGGTGCCCTATGCGGGTTGATCGGGTGCGGCTAGAGGCGGTGACGGATATCCTCCAGCACCGGCTTCAGGAGGCCTTGGAGCAGCCTGGCCGGCTGGTGGCCTTTGCCCTTCGCACCTCCCCGAGCGATGGGGTGCAGGTTTTCTTGAAGCTCCGGCCCGATGGCCGGCTGGTCCTCGCCATCCGCCGGCCGGGAGGGAAGGAGGACCCTCGGGAGATCCAGGCCCTGGCCCGGCACATGGGGCTGGAGATACGGGAGGGGCCCATGGAGATGGCGGGCAGGATCCCGAGGCCGAAGGTCGGGCCCAGGAAATACCTGGTGGCCTTCTGTGAGCCAGTCAAGGGAGGCCATAATGCAAATCCTGCTTGAAGACATGATTTCCTGGCATGCCGATTTCGCTCCGGACCTCAAGGAGGCCGTGGCCTTGGCCGAGCGCGCCCTCGAGGCCGCCCTCGCCCAGGGGGCCGAGACCTTCGTCCTCACCTACTCGGGGGGCAAGGACTCCACCGCCACCACCGTCCTCACCCTGGAGTGGTGGAAGCGCAAGGGGAAGCCCGTGGAGATCCACGTGGTCTACGCCGACACGGGGCTGGAGATCCCCACCCTCCACGCCCAGGCCCTGGCCTTCCTGGAGGCGGTGAAGAGGCTCCACCCCGGGGTCCACGTTCACACCGCCCGCCCCCGCCCCGAGGAGAGCTTCTGGGTCCAAATCATCGGCAAGGGCTACCCCCCGCCCCACAACCGCTTCCGCTGGTGCACCCGCAGGTTGAAGATCGCCCCCATGGACCGCCTGGTCCAGAGCCTTCCCGGGAAGAAGGCCATCCTCACGGGGGTGCGCTTCGGGGAGTCGGACGCCCGGGACCAGAGGCTCGTCCTCTCTTGCTCCCGGGGCGGGGAGTGCGGCCAGGGGGTGCTCTTCCAGGAGGCCAAGCGTCTGAACGCCCTCTACGTGGCCCCCATCGCCTTCTGGCGGGAGTGCTTCGTGTGGGACTACCTGAACTTCGTGGCCCCCTCCCTGGGCTACCCCACGGAGGGCCTGGAGGCGGTCTACGGGGGCCGGGACACCCGCTTCGGGTGCTGGACCTGCACCGTGGTGCGGCGGGACAAGGCCATGGCGCGGGCCCTGGAGAACGGCCACGCCCACCTCCTCCCCCTCTACGAGTTCCGGGAGTGGCTTTGGGCGTGGACCCGGGATCCTGCGACCCGGGTAAAGCGGAAGGACGGCAAGCCCGGGGGGCTCACCCTCGAGGCCAGGCGGGAGGTGTACCGGAGGTTGAAGGAGGTGGAGGCGAAGCTCGGGATGGAGCTCCTCACTTCCGAGGAGGAGGCTTTTTTGAGAGATAGGATGGAGGAATCATGACACCTAGCCAGAAAGCCTTTGGGTTGGCCCTACTTGTGGGCATCGTGGCCTTGACACCTAGAGGCGTGCTATGATGCGGGGGATGGAACTCAAAAAAGGGCGCCCCGGTAGGCGTATCCTGGCCCTCGCCACCCGCAAGCGGAACCCGGTGCCGATTGAGTCTCAGCCGCTGGAAAACCTCCTCTACGCCCTCCTGGGAAGCCCAGTGGCCGCCCGGTCCATCGCCCAGGCCCTGGACGGGGATATCCGCAACTTGCACGGCTGGGACATCCAGGACCTCATGGCCCTGCCCGGGGTGGGGGAGGGGGTGGCGGGCCGCCTCGCGGCCCTAGTGGAACTTGTGCGCAGGCTTGTGAAGCGCTAAGGTTCACTTCGCCCGGGCGGTTCGCCCTGGCGTTCCGGCCCGCCGCTTCGCCATGGCGGGCCGGGCTTTTGTTGCCCGCCTCTGGACGGCAGGCTGAGGGCATGGCCTACCAGCGGGTGCCCGTGGACCCCAACGCTCCTCTTCGGCCGGGAAAGACCTACGAGATCGTGGCGGCCCACAAAGGGGGGGACGTTTCCCGGGTCACGCGGGCCAATTTGGAGCGGGCCCTTCAGGCTAAATACGGCCCCGGGGTCAGGGTGCTGGACTGGGGGAAGCGGGGAAATGACCTGGTGATCCGGTTGAAGGTGGAGACCACGTCTTCCTCCGCCGGTACCTCTGACCCCTGGGCTGTGCCTCCCGCCTACGGGGGGGCGGGATGTGGGTCCACCAAGTGCCCCCAGCCCATGGGCTACCTGGGCGGGGGGGACATCTACCCGGCCTTCCTGCCCCTGGCCCTCAGCGCCGCCGCGGTCATCGCCGTCCTCTATCTGGTTTGGCGGATCGTGGCCGAGCTGAAGGAGGCGGTGGAGCTGGTGCCGGCCCCGGCCCGGGCGGCCGCCGTGGCGGGCGCGGGGGTGGGCGTGGGGGCCCTCGGGCTGGCCGCCCTGGGTGTGGTGGCCCTGGCCCTTGTTGGTGGAAGGAGAAGGAGGGCGTATGCCTAAGAAGACCAGGAAGACCAAGAGGAAGAAGCGCTCTCGGAGGTAGACCATGCTCCGGCTCAAGCTCCCGGAGGAGGTCGTAGGCGAGAAGGCCGTCCTGGAGGAGGAGGGGGAGGCCAGAGAGGTGAAGGCCGTCCCCCTCCAGGGGCCTTTAGACCCCATTCTGGAGGCCGCCGTGGAGTCCCAGCCCCGGGTGGCCGGGCCTAAAGAGGCCTCGCAGGAGGAGCCCGCCAGGCCCGAACCCGAGCCCGAGGAGCCCCCCAGGGGTGCCCCTAAGAAGAGCCCCTTCGGCTTTCTCGCGGCCCTGGGGGCCGGGGCCCTGGTCCTCCTGGGCGTGGCCCTGGCCGGAAAAGGAGGTGCGAGTGCAAACGGTAGTGGAGGAACCCCAGGCGCAAACCCCACCCCCACCGCCCCCGGTGGAGGAAGCGGAAGCGGCCCCGTCATCTGGTAGCTGGGAGCCCCTAGGCGAGGAGGCCCCGGAAGACTTCTCTGAGCTTCCGCCGGCGGAGCCTCCCGTGATCCCCTTCACCGGGGAGGAGATCGCGGGCGGGGCGGCGTTTTTGCTCATGCTCGGGGTGCGGGTCCAGTCGGAGGAGGAAAAGGCCGCGTTTCTGCGGGCTTGGCAGGGGGCCCTCTTCGGCCTCATGCCCCCGGCCCAGGTGCTGGACGTCCTGAAGGTCGGGGAGGCCCTGGCCCAGTACGGCATCGGGAAGAACCGCCTTCCGGGCATGGGGAGCGTGGAGAACCTTCCCCCGTGGCTGCGGATCCTCCTGGGCGGCGGAGTGCTGGCTATAGCGGCGTACGGAGGTGTGCGTGCGGTTATGGATGTACGGGCTTCTAGGACTGCTGGGGGTGCTCCTGATGGTGCGCCGCCAAGCGCCTAGTGCCTACATCGTCCTGGACCCCGGCCATGGCGGGCAGGATCCCGGGGCTGTGGCCCCGGACGGCACCCGGGAGGCCGATTTGAACCTGGCCCAGGCTCTCACCCTGAAGGAGTACCTGGTGGCCCTGGGCTACCGGGTGGGGTTCACCAGGACCTCGGACGTCTATGTCCCCCTTTCTGAGCGTATTGCCATGGCCCGGAGGATGGGGGCGAGGCTCTTCATATCGGTCCACCATGACACTCCCACGGCCTCGAGGCCCGGGGTCTACTACTCCCCTCATCCGGGATCCGAGGAGTTGGCCCGCACCGTGGCCGCCGCCTTGGGGGAGGGGGCATGGGTTAGGCCCTCTTCGGCCTCGAGGTTCGGACGCCTCTACATAGACGACTTCCCCGGCCCGGCCATCCTGGTGGAGTTCGGCCCCACGCGGCCCATCAGCAGGGCAGAGAGGATCGCCCGGGCTCAGGCCGTAGCCTCTCCGATAGCTGAGTTTGCGAGGAGGTGGACGGCGTGAAAGAGCGGTGGATCCAAAACGCCATCACGCGCCCCGGACGCCTCCGGGCCTACGTGCGGCGGGTGTACGGAGAGGAGGGCTTTACGAAACGGGGGACGATCCGCGTGGAGGTCCTGCGGGAGTTCCGAAAGGAGGAGTGATGGAGTTCGCCAAGGAGAACGCTTTTCCCCTCGCGGTCCTGGTGGGAGGCCTCTACCTGGGCCTCGGACGGGTGAAAAACCTCCGGGAGGGCAAGTGCTGCCCCAAGTGCGAGACCGCCCAGGCCGTGGTGGCCTTCGCCTTGGCCGCCTGGGCCGGGTGGGAGCTGTGGCAGGCCTACCAGGGCTAGATGGGCGGCAGGCAGACCTTCCGCATCCTCATCGTGGGCAAGTCCGGGTCAGGGAAGTCCACCCTGGCCCGGCAGATCGTGCGGGCTATGGAGGGCCGCTTCCGCCGCCTCGTCATCGTCAACCGCAAGACGGAGTTCGGTGATTTGGCAGAGGCCCGTTTCCGCGTGGGGGAGGACGGGGACCCCTGGGCTGTTTTGAAGCGCCACCGCAGGGTCCACTTCCACGTCACCGGCTACGACCCCCGCCCCTTTTTGGATGCCCTGGGCCAGGCCATCATGCGCCTCCAGGACACCCTTCTGCTGCTTGACGAGGCCCACCACTTTTTTCCCCGGGGGCAGGTGCCCAAGGGCCTCTTTGAGGTCCTGACCGGGGGAAGGGAGCACGGGCATTCGGCCATCTTCGTCACCCAGATGCTCCAGGCCGCCACCGGGGGCATAGACCCCGGGGTGCGCCGTCAGGCCTCCCACCTGGTGGCCTTCCGCCTCACGGAACCCCGGGAAGTCCAGGCCCTGGCGGACATGTTCCCCGAGCTGGGGGAGCGGGTCAGGCTCCTCAAGCGCCCCGATGACGGCCTGCCCCCGGAGTACGGGGTGAAGGACCTGGACCGGGACCGGGCGGGCCTGGTCCTCCGGGACCCGAGGGCCCCACAAAGGCGGGTTTTCGTGCCCCTGGACGGCTAAGGGGCACTTCGCCCGGGCGAAGTGCCCGGGCGAAGCGGCCCAAAACTCCCAAGCGCCCCGGCGTATCTCCGGGGCGCTTCGCTCTTTATTCCCCCATCGCCCCCCGCCTACCGTGGGCGGCAGAAGGAGGGCGAATGGCGGATACGGCGGCAATCGCGGCGCAGGACATGCGCAAGCTTGCCTCCACCAGCAACCCCCTGGAGGTGGTGCAGAACCCCATCGTGGTGAGCGTGAGCGTGGGGGTGCTAGGGGCTTATCTGGCGCGGAAGGCGCTCTATACGTCCAGGCGCGACCTCTTTGGCTGGGCGGCGAAGGGCGAGGACGGGCGTGTCCACTACTACGCGGTGGGTCCGGACGGAAAGCCCGACACCAGCAAGGAGGTCCCGAACGCCCGGACCAACAGGGTGTTGCTCAACCTGGGCGGGGTCATCGTGGGCTCACTGCTCATCAACAACAAGCTGACCGAGGACCCCATGGTGGACTACATCGGCTTAGGCGTGGCGGCCGGTTCCTTCGCGAACCTGGTCATGGCGATTTTGGACATTGACTAAGGAGGTAAAGGATGCAGGAGGCTTTTGAGCGGATCAAGCGGCTTCGGCCCGGGGCCCGCCCCATCACCATCCTGAGGAGCGGCCCCGAGTTCAAGGCGTACGGCGGCAGGCAGAAGGTGAAGGTGGGCGAGTTCGTGGTGCCCTCGGGGGCCACTTGGGTTTTTCCAAATCCCGTCCCCGTGGTCCTCAAGCTCTACGATTCCGGCGGCAACCAGCTGCCCCACACCACGGACGTCTACTTCGCCCGGCGCACCAAGGGCTTTGACTTCCCCGAGTTTTTGGTCAAGGCCCAGTACGCTTCGTACTACGACCTCTCCGAGGCCCAGCAGCGGGACGCCAAGTTCTACCAGAACATCCTGCAGACCGCGAGCCCACTTTACGCCCCTACCCCGCCCCAGGGCATCGTGCTGCGGGAGGGGGACACCCTGGAGATCTACGTGGAGACCGACCCCGGCATCACCGTGAACCTCAACGACTCCCGCACCCGCATTGAGCTGCCCGTGGGCGTGGACAACTCCAACGTGTAGGAGGGACTATGGCGCTCTTGGATAGCCTTCGCAACGCGGTTCGGAGGGGCCTCGGGGTGTTCCAGGACGCCCCTTCCGCCCCCTCCCCCGCGCCTCAGCCGCAGCCCCAGCCGGCGCGGCCTGCCCCGGCGGCGGTCCAGGCCTCGGGGTGGCAGTTCGCCTGGATTGACAACGAGGACTTTGACGCCACCGGCCTGGCCTACCGCCCCAATGAGTATTTCGCCCTGGCCCAGATGCGCACCCCGGACACGGCCCACTTCCGCATCCTGGCGGGAGAGCGGCGCCTGCGCATCTACCTGAAGGGCCTGGCCGCCTTCGCGGGCCAGAATCTGGCCACGGCCCAGGCCCGCACCGTCACCCTGCCCTACCTCATCCCCTCCTTGCAGGGGGCCCCTACCCTGCCCTCCACCTACCACCCAGACGTGGCCGTCTGGGCCAAGGTGGGCGGGGTGTGGCAGCGGTGCCAGATCAATGACGTCAACTACGCGAGCCAGCAAGTGACCTTCTTTGAGCCCGCCGGCGTGACCGGCGCCCAGGACATTGAGGTCTACTACACCCACGCTGACGGGCAGTTCCGCCTCCGGGTGGCCCGGGACGCGGGCGGGGTGGACGACAGCGTGGCCACCGTCTTCAACCAGTCCTTCTCCACCATGCACAGCGTGGACCAGAACAACCTGGAGACCATGCTGGCCTGGCCCCAGCAGGTGGAGCTGGTGCCGGGCACCCGCCTTCTCCTGGAGGTCTTCACCACCCAGGTGCCCATGGTCTGGAACGAGCGGGCCGGCCACTACATCCAGATCGCCGCCATGGGCCGGCGGGTGGAGGTGCTGGACAAGAGCCGCCTCTTGCGCCTGGCTGAGCTGGAGAACCGGGGCGGCCTCTGAGGGGGTGAGCCATGCCGTTCGGCCTCTCCGAATCCTATTCCCCCAGCCTTTCGGGGTACACGCCCCCCTACACTCTCTTGGACTCCGGGGCTTCGGGGTCCTGGGGGTTCAGCCTCTCCAACTCCTACACCCTTCCCCTTACGGGGGGCGTTTCCGGGAGCGCTGGAGACACCCCCCTCTGGGCCCAGATCTTGGGCGGGCTGGGCCAGATTGGGAGCCTCATTGACCCCTACATCCTGACCGAGCAGGAACGCCTGCAGTACCAGCTGCAGCTCGCCCAGGCCCAGGCGGAAGCGGCCAAAGCACAAGCCGCGAGCGTCCAAGCGCAGCCCGTGGTGCCCGTGTGGGTCTGGGTCCTGGTGGGCCTCGGGGTGGTCCTCCTGGTGGTCCTTGCATTGAAGGAGTGAGCATGGACGTTTTTGGCGGGCTCATCGGTGGGGTCACCAACCTGCTGGACGACTTCATCTTCACGGATGAGGAGCGCATGGCCTTGGAGGCCCAAAAGGCGGCCGCCCAAGCCCAGATGGAAGCGGCCCGCTTGGCCCAAGAGCGGGCCATGTTGGAGGCCGCCGCCCGAGCCCGCCAGGCCCAGGCCCTCACCGTGGCCGCCGTCACCGTAGGAGCGGCGCTGGTGATGGCCGTGCTGGTTTGGAGGTGGACATGAGCGAGAACACCCTTTTGGGGGTTGCGGCGATAGGAGCAGTGGTCGTGGGAGGACTCATCGCCTGGAGGATGACCGATCCCAACAGGCAGCGTGTGCCGTACGCCCCGGCCCAGCCTGTCGTGCCCCCCTCCTCTCAACCGGTTCTGCCTCCTTCCTCTCAACCCATTTCTACCCCGACCCCTCCGCAGACTTTCCCAACGTTGCCCAATCCCATTGCCACTCCCACCCCAACTCCTACCCCGACCCCCCAAACCCCCACCATCACCAAGGGGCAGCTTTGCGCGGACCTGAAAGCAAAGCTGCAAAAGCTCCAGTCTGCCGCGGACGATGTGAAGAAGAAGATGAACGATCTGGTGGCCAAGGGGTCCAGCGCGGATACGAACTGCTGGAGCTACGCCAAGCGGGAGGCTTGCTTCTGGGAAATCTGCTCCCCTGCCCTGGGCGGGAACTACAACGCCTGCATGGACTACGTGAAGGGGCAGGGGCCCCGGCCGGGAAATCTCTTCAACTACGACGACTCCCGGGCGGTGGACCAGGCGGCCCAGCAGTACGCGGCCCTGAAAGACGAGCTGGAGACCTACCAGGCTCAGATTGAGGGGGTCAAGAAGCAGCTACAGCAGCTGGCCACGGAGGGGGTGGTCTGCTAGTGGAGTGGAAGGACGTCATGGACATGGGCTTGGGGGCAGTGGCCTTTGCGGCGTTCCTGAAGCTCGTGTTCCGGGATGTGGCCGAGGTGCGGGAGCGTTTGGCCCGGATAGAGGAGAACGGCCGCCGGCAGGCCTATTACCTCTCCCGGGTGGCGAACGCCATGGAGGCCCAGGCTTACCGGCAGGGCCTTCGGGTGAGGGAGGTGAAAGAGGATGGAAAGTAGAGCGCTTTTGCTGGCCCTTTTGGGCTTTGGCGTGGCCGGCTATCTGGCGTATCAGCTGGCCAAGGGGCAGGGGCAGGCTACCGCCGGGCAGACGCCGAAGCAGTCGGAAGCTCCCCCGGCCCAGACCGAAACCCCTCCCGTGGTGGTGGGTGACTTCGGCGGCCAGCTGCCCTTTGGGCTGGGCGGTTTGGGGCAGGACGCCCTTTGCCGGGTAGTCCCGAGCCTTTGCGGCTGGTACAACCCGGCCTATGTGGGCAGGCCCGCCCCTCTGCCCGTGGTGCCCCTCTGGTGAGGTGACGGATGCAGGGCGCTTGGATCGTGGCGGTGGCGGTGGCGGCCGGGGCGTACGCGGGGTACGCCCTGGCCCGGCGGGGAGGGGGGCGGGCCCAGAGCGGGCAGCCTTCCCAGGGTTCCCCCCCTTCCGATCGGATCTGCCCGCAAGTGCTGGTCACGTGCCAGGACGGCTCTATTGCCCCCACCCCCTGCGACTGTGAAGGTAGGGGTGGGGTGAAGCGCGTGGGGGTGATGGTGTGAGCGTGCAGGACTTCCTACCTCAGGGGCAGGTATGGCTCGTCTGGCTCGTCCAAGCTCTCCTCGCGGCCGGGCTCATCGCCCTTCTCTCGGGGCTCATCGTGCGGGTGGTTTCCGCCATCCCCGTGGTGGGGCCCGTCCTCGCGGCGGCGGTGCGGATGCTCTTTGCTAACTACGAGAAATGGCTTTCCGAACGTGTGCCGAAGCTGGCCGAGCAGGCGGTCCTGGCCACGGAGGAGCGCTGGCGGAAGGTGGGCCCCCAGTACGATCCTTCCGCCCGGGCAGAAGCCAAACTCCGGGAGGCCATGGAGGCCCTGCAGCAGATGGCCCCCGGCCTGCCTCGGGACATCGCCCAGCGGCAGATTGAGGCCGCCCTGGCCCGCATCCGGGCTATGGGCATGGAGCAAAAGGCAGGAGGTGGAAAGTGAACCTGAACTTCGGTGACGGCCTTCGCTTCGGCGCTGGCTTTGTCGTGGGGGGAACGCTGATCTGGGTGGGCCTCCTCCTGGTCCTAGCCCTGGTGGGGGCCCTGGTGGGGAAGAAGGAGTAGCATGCAGGCTCCGTCCTTCTGGCAGTCCTACAAGCAGGGCGTGGGCATCGCCCTCGGGGTGGCCACGGTGTACCTGGTCCTGGTGGCCCTCCTGGGGGCCTTTGTGGTGCGGCCCGCCCTTGAAAACCTGGGCAAGGGCGGCCAGGCTGGGGGCAAGGAGGTGCAGCGTGCTCAACCTCTTGGGCATAAAGCAAGAAGATTTGGCGGCTTTGCCTGCCCGCCTGCAGGAGGCCATGGGCGAGATGCGGGCAGATATGGCGTGCTTGAAGGACCAGCTGGCCGCCATCCAACGCATCCTTGAATACGAGTTTGGCCGCCCAAGGCGGGACGTGCAGGGCCATGACCCGGCCCGGCTTCCGCTCATCGCTCAGATCGCCCCCGAAATAGGAAGGGTGGCGGTGGTGGACGTGGCGGGGCTCTTGGGAAAGCCCGCCACCCGGGGGCACGTGGTCAACATCGGGGACGCCAAAGCCGCCCTGTGGTTCCGCTACGGCTCCGGGCGGGTGGGGCCCTATGTGCTCATGCCCGCCGCCGCCCTAGACCTCACCTTCCTAGTGGAGGCTTTGGAGGTTTCGGACGTTGGTGAAGGGCCCGTGGCCGTGCAGATCCTGATGCAGTAGGAGGAGGTAATGAGCAAGTACGAGCCCTACCGGCAAAGGTACTTGGACACCCTACGGCGCGAGCGCCTATGCCGCTGAAGACCCAGGTTTACCGCAGAGGAAACACCTACGCGCCAGAGCTGCGCCTGGCCCCCGGCCCTCGGAGCATGGGGGACACCGGGGACGGCTCCTATGCCACCCTCTACGGCTACGCGTGGGCGGGCCTCCTGGACCGCGTGGAGCGGCGCTTCCGCCTCTTCCAGGCCCAGGTGCCCGGGGAGGGCCCCTGGCCCTTGCACGACTCACGGGGGGCAGAAGTGGCGGTGTGGGTGGAGGTGGAGGTGCCTCCCCTCCCTCACCCGGTGGAGGAGATCCGCCACCTGGCCTTGGCCTTTGACCAGGCGGCCCGGCACGTGGTGGCGTACGAGCGGGAGGGGGAGGTCTGGGTGCGGCAGTGGGACCCCCTTAGTCAGTCCTTCGTTCAGCGGGGCCCTTTCCCGGGCGTGGACCCCGTCCTCATCCAGGACGCCACCGTTGGCTACTACCCTCCGGACTCGGACGTGCTCCTCTTCCACCTCTCCCCCGACCGCACGAGCCTAGTCATGCGGGTCCAGCGGGAGCTGTACGCCACGCCCCACACCATCCAGACCTTTGACCAACCTGTGGTGCTGGACCAGGCCGTAGCCTTGCCCTACCAGATAGAGCTTTTGGGGAGCCTGGTCAGCGCCCTAGACGCCACCGGCTACGTCCTAAGGTCCGAGATATATCCCGTGCGGGTTGAGGACGCTCTGGGCCTGGCCAGCCTCTCCGCCCCCACCACGGGCGATTACATCCCCATCGTGGTCATCGTGGACCTCGGGATGAAGGGCTTAGGCCAAGCTACCCTTACCGCTCCCGCTACTGGGGACTACATCCCCATCGTGGTCATCGTGGACCTCGGGACGGAGGGCATTGGCTCGGCCACCCTATCGGCACCCGCCACGGGGAGCTACGTTCCTATCGCGGTCGTTCAGAACCTTGGGACGGAGAACCTTGGCGCCGCTACCCTCTCCGCCCCGACCACGGGAACCTACGCCCTGGTAGTGGTGGTCGTGGACTTGAGAGGGGCAAACTACTTCCCCTCTGGCTACGAAGCCCTGGGTTCGGCTACCCTCTCTGCCCCAACCACAGGGAGCTACGAACTCGCCTAAGGAGGAAGCATGGGAAAGATTGTCGTGCCCGGCAAGGAAATCCGGATACCGAGGGTTGTGGTGCGGCCCCTTCTGCCGCCGCCACCGACATTCAGCGCCCGCCTGCAACCGCAACACCTGCATTGGCAGGTGGGGCGCTATAAGGAGCGCCTGACCTCCGGCCCGGGCGGGCTCGGAAGGGGGAAGATTTGGGTCGTTGAGAAGGAGGCCGAACAGCACAACCTCATCTTGACCCAGACCTATGACGCGCTAATAGGGAGCAGAGGATTTATCTCGCTCGCCGACTACGCCGTAGTAGGCACTGGCTCAACGCCACCGAATGCGACCCAGACGGGGTTAGTAGCCGAAGTAGCGAGGACGAACGCCGGAGTAAGCGGCGAACCCGACACGATTGCGCGCCAGTCCACCTCCGGCCCCGGGGTTGGAACATTCATCATCACAAAAAGGCGCGAGTTCACCGAAGCCCAGGTGGGCGGCAGAAACCTCACCGAGTGGGGGTTCAGTCCCTCCGGTAGCGCAGGGGGCAACCTGATGACCAGGGAGCTGTTCCGGGACGGGCTGGGTAACCCCGTGGTCATCTCGCTAGCTTCGGACCAGAGGCTACGGCTCATTTACGCCTATCAGGTCAGCTACTCCCCAAACGCCGGGGCGCCGCAGGACGCAAGCATAAACATTGCCAACCTTGGTACCTTCGCCGGGAAGGTGTTCGCCACGCGCTACTGGAGCGGCTACGATAGCGGAATGGGCGACCTCTATCTGCTGTCGTGGTGGGCTATGGCGTACGCGGAAGACGTCTACAACTCCTTGTATTTCTACCCCCTAGACGCCTATAAGGCGCCGAACTTAGACTCTGAGTTTGGAAACTACTCCGGCACCACCGGGTACCGAATAACTTCCGGGATGTTCACAGCCATCACCAGAGGTCGGAAGATAAACGCCATCACCATTCCCGCCACCGATTACAACCGCGACATCTATGGGTTTGCGATAATCAGGTACACTGGCACGTACCACGCCGGCGGCTTCGCCCTCGCGTTCAACAGCGGCGTAAAGTTCACCAAAAGCAACCTCTACAAGCTCGTCGTTGGAGAATGGACTTTGACCTGGGGGCCGTGATGATGCCGGGCGGATGGCGAGAGCGCACGCTGGTGATCCCTGACCCCACCCCTACCCCGCCCATGGAGGTGGGCGTCTTTCCCCTGGCCCGGCGTGATTTTCGCCACGTGCGCGGGGGTGAGGTAAAGGTCGCGGTGGCCCGGTATGGGGACATCCACGCCTTCGCCTGGTACGTAGGGGGTGGGTGGTTGACCCTAAACCGGGGACGCCGGCTCAGGACGAGGAGTCACCATGGGGCGGAGGACGGGCGCAGGCGGCAGGGGTAGTTGGGTCCTCTGGGGCCTGGGGGCCCTGGGGGTCCTGGCACTGGCGCGGGCCGGGGCGAGCCCGGCGCGTGGCGGAGGTAGGGAGACCCCTAGCCCTAGCACCTGCCCCTACCCTCCCCCGGGGCCCCCGCCCTTGGACAAGGACCGGTGGAGTCTCATTGACCGGATTTATACCCGCATCCTGGAAGTCAACCCCGCCCTGGCCCGGCAGTCCTGCGGGGACTGCGGGGGGCGGAACCTGGCCCAGATCGTGGCCGGGGCCCTGGCCCAGGCGGAAGGGATGGGGGTGCCCCCGGACCTCGTGGTGGCCCTGGCCCGGCGAGAGTCCTCCTTCAACCCCCACGTGGACCGGGTGGCGCATACTTTAGCCATCAGCAACAACGGGGCCACCTGCGCCTCGGGGTCCGAGATCGGGCCCCTGCAAGTGAAGCCCTGCGCCTTCCGCCAGGTGGGCATGGACCCCACCCTCCTCCTCAACATGCCCACCCCGGCCCGGGTGCAGTACGCCACGGCGGCGGGGATCCGCTACCTGGCCTGGCTTCGGGGGCAGTTCCCCACGTGGTGCGATGTCCTGCACGCCTACAACCGGGGGCCTACCGCTTATAGGCGGGGTGAGCGGAATGACGCCTATGTAGACCAGATCCTGGCCTGGGCGTCCCAATACTCCGAGCTGAGGGTGTGAGGCAGCTTCCTTGGGGCATCCTCCTCATGTTCGCCACGCTGGGCCTGGCCTTCGCCCTGGCCGGCTTGTCCTGGTGGCTCCTCTTTTTGGTGGGCCTTGCGGCCTGGCTGGCCGTGGTGGAGTACCTGGCCTTGCGGCGCACGGGGCTCACCATCTCGGGGCAGTTTTTGGCGTGGGCGCGGCGGCACCCCTGGGCGGCCGGGGCCATGGCGGCCCTCCTTGGGGCGGCGGTGGGGTATCTCATCTACCACCTGGTGACCGGCTATTAGGTGTCGTGTAGGTGTCAAAGGTCAATCCCCCGGGCCTCACCACCCGGGGGATTTCCCTTGCTTATCTGGTGGGCGATGGTGGACTTGAACCACCGACCTCACGCTTATCAGGCGTGCGCTCTAACCAGCTGAGCTAATCGCCCCCGCACGCACCCGCCAGTTTAGCCAAAAAAGCCTCACCCCGTCAAGAGCCCGCCTCCCTTGTTCCGAAGCCCGGGGGCAGGAAGTCGGGGTAGTCGGGGTTCCCCTTGCGGTCGGGAAGCTTGGGAACAAGGTCCGAGGGATGGGGCTCCCCCTTGCGGCAGTAGGGGCAGTCGTGGCGGACCTTGTAGCGCACGGGCCTCGCGGGGATGCCCAGGGCGATGGCGTGGGGGGGGATGTCCTTGGTGACGACGGCCCCCGTGCCCACCATGGCGTCGTCCCCGATGCGCACCCCCGCCAAGACGGTGGCGTGGTAGGTGATGCGGACCCCGCTTCCGATGATGGTCTCCTTCAGGGTGACGTCGGGGGAGGCCAGGATGTGGTGGGTGTGGCTGTAGACGTTGACGTAGTCGGAGAGGGAGGTGCGGTCCCCGATCTTGATGCCGCCGATGTCGTCCAGGAAGACGTAGCGGTGCACCACCACGTCGTCCCCAAGCTCCAGGTTGTAGCCCACGGAGAACTCCACGTTCTGGAAGAACTTGGGGTTTTTCCCCACCCACTTGAAGATGAATGGGGCGAGGGCCCGCCTTATGGCCACCCCCGAGTGCACCGACTGGCCCAAGGGCGTGAGGTCCAGGACCTTCCAGAACCAGAGGAGGGGCTTGACCCGCCGGAACTTCTCCAGGTCGGTGGCGGCGTAGTACTCGGCCTCAAAGGTGATCCCCTCCGGGTCCAGGCCCATGGCCGCGAGCGGGTTCGCCTCCAGAAGCTCCTCGTAGGGCCTCCCGTAAAGGAGGCGGGCAAGCTCCTCCCGCACCAAGGCGTTCCGGTCCACATTGGGGTCGGAAAGCCTCTCCGTGAGGCTACCCAGATAGCGGTCCAGGGCCTTTTGGTGGAGGGGCGCGATCTCGCGGGGAAGAAGCCAGGGCATAAACCCATGCTACTCCCCAAGGCCCGGGGAAACAGCCTCCTGCCTCACCCTACGGAGGAGCGGTAGCCGAGCTCCCGAAGGGCCTCGGGGTCCTTGCGCCAGTCGGGGTAGACCTTGACCTCGAGGTCCAGGTACACCTTCTTGCCGAGGAGGGCCTCGAGCTGCTTCCTCGTGGCCTGACCGATCTCCTTGATCTTCCGCCCGCCCTCGCCGATGACGATGGCCTTCTGGGAGGGGCGCTCCACGTAGAGGATGGCCTTGATGTAGAGCACGCCGTTCTCCCTTTCCGCCACCTCCTCCACCTTGGTGGCCACGGCGTAGGGCACCTCGTGCCAGAGGCGCTTCATGGCCTCCTCCCGGAGGATCTCCGCCACCCACTCCCCGAAGGTCTGGTCGCTTTTGGCGTAATCCTCCGGGTAGAAGAAGGGGCCTTCCGGCATGAGGGCGAGAAGGTCCGCCTTGAGCTCGGCCACCTGCCTTTCGTCCAGGGCGGAGAGCATCCGCGGCTCGGCCTCGGGCAAAAGCTCGTGGTAGGCCTTCATCGCCTCCTCGGGGTACTTGGCGGCGTCCAGCTTGTTCCCCACGAGGAGGATGGGCACCTTCCCCACGAGGGGCTTGAGCGCCCGCGCCACCAGCTCGTCCTCCGGGGTCGGGGGGTGGCGCAGGTCCACCACCCAGACCACGGCGTTCACGTCGGCGAGGGCCTCGTACACCTCCTGGTCCATGAACTCCCCCAGGGCGTCCATGGGCTTGTGCAGCCCCGGGGTGTCCACGAAGACGATCTGCCGCCTTCCCTCGGTGAGGATCCCGCGGAGGCGCTTGCGGGTGGTCTGGGGGCGGGGGCTTATGGGGGCCACCTTCACCCCGAGGAGGTTGTTGAGCAGGGTGGACTTGCCCACGTTGGGCTTGCCCACGATGGCCACGAATCCGGAATAGGTCTTTTCCGCCATGGTTTCTCCAGGTGATCCCGGCCCTGAGGATTCGCCCGTGGGGGCGGGGGCCGGACCTTCCAAGGCTTCCAGTATACTCCAGGCGTGGACCCCTTGGCCCTCGCCCTCCTCCCGGGCATCGGCCCCAAGCGGCTTTTGGAGGTCCTAAAGGCGGAGGACCCTCTGGGCTTCCTGCGGGAGCGCTTCCCCGAGGCCTGGCGGCACCTCCCCGAGGCCGAGGCCCAGGCGGAAAGGGAGAGGCGGCGCGCCGAGGCCCTAGGGGTGCGCCTCCTGGGTCTCTGGGAGGAGGGCTTCCCCGAGGGGCTGAGGGCGCTTCCCCAGCCGCCCACCCACCTCTACCTGAAGGGGGAGCTTCCCCCGGAAAGGGAGGCGGTGGCCCTCGTGGGCACGCGCCGGGCCTCCCCTTGGGCCCTGGCCTTTGCCCGGAGGCTCGCCCGGGAGCTTTCCGAGGCCGGGCTTTGGGTGGTCTCGGGCCTCGCCCGGGGTATAGACCGGGAGGCCCACCTCGGGGCCCTCGAGGCCGGGGGGCGCACCCTGGGCGTCTTGGGAAGCGCCCTGGACCGGGTCTACCCCCCGGAAAACCGCCCTTTGGCCCAACGGATGGACCTCCTCTCCGAGTTCCCCTTCGGGACCGGCCCTAAGCCCGAGTTCTTTCCCCGGCGGAACCGCCTCATCGCCGGGCTTTGCCGGGCGGTGGTCGTGGTGGAGGCCCCTCTGGACTCCGGGGCCCTCATCACCGCCCGCCACGCCCTGGAGCTCGGCAAGGAGGTGCTGGCCGTGCCCGGAAGGCCCACGGACGAGCGCTCCCTGGGGGCGAACCGCCTCATCCAGGACGGGGCCTACCCGGTGCTCTCCGCCGAGGACGTCCTCTCCTACCTGGGAATGTCCGCAAGGCCCAAGCCCCTCCCGGGCCTCTCCCCGGAGGAGGAGGCCCTTTACGCCCTCCTGCAGGAAAAGAAGGAGGCGCTCCCCGAGGCCCTGGCCATGGCCCTGGGGATCCCCCCGGAGCGGGTGCTCTCCCTCCTCACCCTCTTGGAGCTCAAGGGCCTGGCCCGGGCCCTCCCGGGAGGGCGCTACGGGCCAGGCTAAGGGTTACTTGGCCTTCTCGTAGAGCTTCTTGGCGATCTCGTAGAGCTCGCCCGGGTGGAACTCGGGGGCGAACTCGGCGGCGTCGTGGCCCGCGTCAAAGACGGGACCCCCCGTGGGCGGGCCGTCCACCACCACGACCTCCGTGCCGTCCTCGGGAGAGGCCCCCTTCCAGATGAGCCCGAGGTCCCTGTAGTCCTCGGGGCTGAAGCGGTAGAGGTTCCGGTGGAAGCCGAGGTCCATGTACTTCTTGGCCTCGGGGATCTTGCTGTTGTCAATCTTGGGGATGGGGAGCATCTTGGTCATCTCCACCCCGGTGAGGCTCTCCAGGGCCTTGCCGTAGGCGGCGGCGTGCACCCCGCCCCGCACCAGGAGGTAGCCGATCATCTCCCGGGCCACGGGGTTGTCGGTCATCTCGTAGACCCGGAGCTTGTGGGTCCGGGCCGCCACCTCCAGGAAGAAGTTGTGGAGGAGGTCCAGGATGAGGTTGCCGCTGGTGAAGACGTACTCCCCGTGCCAGTGCTCCCCCATGGCCCCCATGACCAGGCTGTTGGCTCCCCCGGCGATGAAGTGGGCGGCGTTGCGCACGTCCTTGGCGAAGCCTAGGGGGGCGCTCACGGGGTCCACACCCTCTTCCAGGTCCTTCCCCGGGTTCTTGGCCAGGAGGCTGTTGATGGTGGCCGCCACCAGCTCAATGTGGCCCAGCTCCTCGGTGGCGATGTTGGCGATGAGGTCGTAGTAGGGCTTCAGGGCCTTCTTCCCCCGGAAGTTGAAGGACTGGTACATGTAGTTCATCAGGGTGGACATCTCCCCGAAGCGCCCGCCCAGAAGGGCCTGGACCGCGGCGGCGGCGTTGGGGTCCTGCTCCTTGGGCATGGGCAACTCAATCTGCAGGCGGTCTATCCTCAGGAACATCTTCTCCCTCCTTTCGCCCTGGGCTTGGCCCCAGGGACGCCCTCACCCTAAAAGGGGGAGTGCCCATAAGTCAAATAGATCTTGCTTGGCGCTAGAATAAGCCAGGATTATGAAGCTGACCCTAGACCAGCTGCGCTACCTCGTGGCCTTGGCCGAGGAAGGGAGCTTCACCCGGGCCGCGGAACGGGTCTACCTCACCCAGCCCGCCCTCTCCGTCCAGATCCGCAAGCTGGAGGAAGCCCTGGGGACAAGGCTCTTTGACCGGAGGAAGGGCACGCTCACGGAGGCGGGCCGGGTGGCGGTGGCCCAGGCCCGGAGGGTCCTCGAGGAGGTGGAAAGGCTCAGGCTTTTGGTGCAGGGGGAGGCGGCCTGCTTCCAAGGCCCCTTCCGGCTCGGGGTCATCCCTACCCTCGCCCCCTACCTCCTCCCCCGGCTCCTTCCGGAGCTGAAGGCACGTTACCCCCGGCTTTCCCTCTCGGTGCGGGAGGAGCTCACCCCGGGGATCGTGCGGGGGCTAGAAGAAGGAAGCCTGGACGCGGGGCTCGTGGGCACGGAGGAGCGGCACCCAGGCCTCGGGGCCGAGCCCCTCTTCACCGAGGCCTTCTGGGTCTACGTGGCCCCGGGCCACCCCCTCTTTGAGCGGGAGGCGGTCCACCCTTTGGAGATCCCCCTCGAGGACACCTGGGTCCTCGCCGAAGGGCACTGCTTCCGGGACCAGGTCCTCTCCGTGTGCCGTCCGAGCCTCGGCGGGCGGTCCGTGGAGTTCCAAAGCGGAGACCTGGAGACCCTCGTCCGCTTGGTGGACGCCGTGGGGGGGCTCACCCTCCTCCCCGAGGTGGCCCTCTGGACCCTCTCTCCGGCCCAAAGGACCCGGTTGCGCCCCCTAAGCCCCCCGGGGCCGGGCGCACCGTCTACCTCCTTTTCCGGGAGGGAAGCCTCAAGGCTCCCTTGCTCCGGCCCTTGGCCGAGGAAGCGCGGCGAGCCTTCGCCCTGTTGCGCTCCAACGCAAGGGCGCAAGAAAGCGCTATGATGGGGGCGGAGGTTCGCCATGACCAAGCCTGAGGCCAAGGGCGGCGACGTGCAGATCAAGGCCGGGCTCATCTGGATGAACGGGGCCTTTGTCCCCCAGGAGGAGGCCAAGACCAGCGTCCTAAGCCACGCCCTCCACTACGGCACCAGCGTCTTTGAGGGGATAAGGGCCTACGAGACCCCCAAAGGCCCCGCCATCTTCCGGGTCAAGGAGCACGTGAAGCGCTTCTACAACTCCGCCAAGGTGCTCCGCATGGAGATCCCCTTCGCCCCGGAGGAGCTGGAGGAGGCCATCAAGGAGGTGGTGCGGAGAAACGGCTACAGGAGTTGCTACATCCGCCCCCTGGCCTGGATGGGAGCGAAGGCCCTCGGGGTGAACCCCCTTCCCAACAACCCCGCCGAGGTGATGGTGGCCGCCTGGGAATGGGGGGCCTACCTAGGGGAGGAGGCGGTGCGCAAGGGGGCCAGGCTCATCACCAGCTCCTGGGCCCGCTTCCCCGCGAACGTGATGCCCGGCAAGGCCAAGGTGGGCGGCAACTACGTGAACTCGGCCCTCGCCAAGATGGAGGCGGTGGCCGCCGGGGCCGACGAGGCGCTTCTTCTGGACGAGGAAGGCTACGTGGCCGAGGGGAGCGGGGAGAACCTCTTCTTCGTGCGGGACGGGGTGATCTATGCCCTGGAGCACTCCGTGAACCTCGAGGGCATCACCCGGGACTCCGTGATCCGCATCGCCAAGGACCTGGGCTACGAGGTCCAGGTGGTGCGGGCCACCCGCGACCAGCTCTACATGGCGGACGAGGTCTTCATGACCGGCACGGCCGCCGAGGTCACCCCCGTGTCCATGATTGACTGGCGCCCCATCGGCTCGGGGACGGCGGGGCCCATCACCTTGAAGCTCCGGGAGGTCTACCTCGAGGCCGTCACCGGGCGGCGGCCGGAGTACGAGGGCTGGCTCACGTACGTGAATGGGCAATAGGCGGTTGCGCAAAAGCGTGGAAAGCTACCAGGCGCGTATCCGCGAGCACCAGGCCAAGATAGAGGAGGAGCTGCGTCGTCCCGAGCCCAGGTGGGAGCTCATCCGCTACTGGGAAAAGGAGATCCGGACCTACCAAGGGCGGGTGGAACGGCTCCTCCGTAGAATGGGAAGGAGGTAGGATGCCCAAGACGGAAGCCCGGAAACGCGTGCGCAAGGAGCGCTTGCGGGAGGTCCTGGAAGTTCTCCTGGACGAGCTGGAGGAGGCCTCCCGGGCCTTTCAGAGCGCTTGGAAAAGGGCCAAGGAGAATCCAGAAGACGAGGAGGCCTGGGGGGAGCTTCAGGTCTGGGTTTCCGTGCTCGGGGTCAAGGCCAAGTCCCTGGAAGAACTCCTGGAGGAGGAGGCCTTCCTCACTTCCTGAGCCAATCCGCAAGCACCTTCTGGTAGAGTTCCGGGTCCAGGCGGGGCCTTTCGTAAAGCCCCGCCTTGAGCCTTTGCCTTTGCGCCTCAAAGAGGATCACGGCGGCGGCCACGGAGACGTTCAGGCTCTGGACCATCCCCAGCATGGGGATCTTGATGGCCCCGTCCGAAAGGGCCAAGGCCTCCTCGGAAACCCCCCACTTCTCCGCCCCTAGGAGGACGCAGGTGGGCTTGGTGTAGTCCACCTCGCGGAAGTCCTGGGCGTCCTCCCTCAGGGCGGTGGCGTAGACCCTAAAGTCCCTTGCCCGCAGGTGGCGGAAGGCCTCGCGGATGTCGGGGTGGACCCGGAGGTAGACCCACTTGTGGCTGCCCCCGCTGGTCTCGTTGAAGGTGGGGACGCCCCCCGTGGGGTTCACCGCGTGGGCCTCGAGGACCCCCACGGCGTCGCAGGTGCGCAGGATGGCGGAGAGGTTATGGGGCTTGTGGACATTCTCCAGGAGGACGGTGAGGTCGGGCTGCCGCCGCCTTAAGACCTCCTCTATCCTTCGCCTCCGCGCCTCCGTACGCTCCCTCATGATCCGGAAAGCTCCCTGAGCCTCTGGATCAAGGGCTTGAGGACCGCCCGCTTGAGCTTGAGGGCCTGCCGGTTCACCACGAGCCTCGCCGTGGAGTGGGCGAGGACTTCCACCTCAACAAGCCCCGCCGCCCTCAGCGTGGCCCCCGTCTGCACCACATCCACCACGGCGTCGGCCAGGCCGGTGACCGCAGCGAGCTCAATGTTCCCGGAAAGCTCCACCACGTCCGCCGCCCAGCCCCTTTCCTTGAGGAGCCTCGCGGTGAAGTTCGGGTACTTGGTGGCGATGCGGCGGATGGGCCCCGTATCCCCGGGGCGCCTTATGAGGGAGAGCCTGCAGGCCCCAAAGCCCAGGTCCACGGGCTCAAAAAGGTCCCTCCCCGAGTCCAAAAGCACGTCCTTGCCCACCACCCCGATCTCGGCGATCCCCAGGTCCACGTAGACGGGAACGTCCTTGTTGCGAAGCTCCAGAAGGGCCACGCCCCCCTCCTTTCCGTGAAGGAGGGTCCTCTCCCCCTCCACCTCGGGGAGGTCCAGCCCGGCCCGCTTGAGGACCTCGTAGGCCTCCCGGAACATCCGCCCCTTGGGCAGGGCCACGGTGAGGGCGAAGCGCCTCATGCCTCCTCCACGCGGAAAAGCTCCTCCCCCCGGGCGAGGAAGGGGATGCCGCGCCTTCGGGCGTAGGCCACGGGGTCCTCCCCGTGGAAAAGCTCCGTGCGCCGCTCCCGGGCGAAGCGGCGGAGGGCCTTGAGGTCCAGGGCCAAGACCTCCGGGGGCTCCTCCCCCTTGGGAAGCCGCAAGGCCTCAAGGAGCCTCTCCACCCCCAGGGCGAAGCCCGCGGCCTTGGGGAAAAGGGCCCCGTCGTACCGCCCGCCCCCGAGGAGGGGGAGGCCGAACCCCGGGGTGTAGGCCCGGAAGAAGATCCCCGAGTAGTACTCGTAGCGCCGGGCCATGCCCAGGTCCAGGAGGACGGGCCTTCCCAGGAGGTCCAGGGTCTTCTCCAGCTGGGCAAGGGCCTCCTGGGCCTTGGGGGGCAGCGGAAGGCCCCGCGCCTCCTTCAAGACCTCCCGCCCGCCGTAGAGGTCGGGGAGGGCGAGGAGGACCTTCCGCGCCTCCTCGGGGACGGGGCTTTCTGCGAGAAGCCCCTTGAGCTCGGGAGGTTTTTGCGGTGGATGGCCTGCTGGGCCCGCCTTTGCAGGGCCTCGGGAAGCCCCGAGGCCTTGAGCACCTCCCCCACGAGGCTCGGCAAGCCCACCTCCACCTCCCCCTGGACCCCTAAGGCCTCGAGGGCGGCGAAGGCCAGCTCCAGCACTTCGGCGTCCGCCAAGGGCCCCGTGGCCCCCAAAAGCTCCAGGCCCACCTGGGTGTACTCCCGAAGGCGCCCAAGCTCCGCGTCCGCCTCCCTGAGCCAAAGGGGCCCAGCGTACTGGAAGCGGTGCACGCCCTCTCCCAGGTGGGCCCGGAGGAGCTTGGCGAGGAGGGTGGTGAACTCGCTCCTTAAGGCCAAGACCTCCCCCGTCTTGTCCACCAGCTTGAAGGCCCTTTCCGCCAGGGGGTGGTCGGGGTCGTAAAGCTCCAGGGCGGGAAGCTCCACGGGCTCGTAGCCGTGGCGCCGGAAGAGGTGCTGGAGCTTCCCCACCACCTCGGCCTTGAGCCGGGCCTCGGGGGGCAAAAGGAAGCGGGTGCCCTCGGGGATCATGGCCTAAACCCGGGGGAGGGTGATCCCCTTCTGCCCCTGGTACTTCCCTTTGCGGTCCCGGTAGGTGACCTCGGGGCGGGGGCCCTCCAGGAAGAGGAGCTGGACGATGCCTTCGCCTGCGTAGACCTTGGCGGGAAGGGGGGTGGTGTTGGAGATCTCCAGGGTCACGTGCCCCTCCCAGCCGGGCTCCAAGGGGGTGACGTTGGCCACGATGCCGCACCGGGCGTAGGTGCTCTTACCCAGGGCGATGGCGATGACGTTCTCCGGCATGCGGATGTACTCAATGCTCCGGGTGAGGGCGAAGGAGTTGGGGGGGATGATCACCTCTTCTCCCTCGTACTCCACGAAGCTCCTGGGGTCAAAGCCCTTGGGGTCCACCACGGTGGAGAAGACGTTGGTGAAGATTTTCCACTCGGGAGCCGCCCGTAGGTCGTAGCCAAAGGAGGAAAGGCCGTAGCTGATCACCCCCTCCCGCACCAGGCGCTCCTCGAAGGGCTCGATCATGCCCTTTTTGGCCATCTCCCGGATCCACCAGTCCGGCTTAATCATGCCTTCAACTATACCGGCTAGACTGGCCCTATGCGAAAGCTCTGGCCCCTCCTTTTCCTCCTCGCCGCTTGCGGCACCCAGGACCCTACGGGGATGGGGGTGGACCCCTTGCGCCTCACCGCCACTTCCCTGCCCCCGCCTACCTAGGGGAAAGCTACACCTATGCTTTCAGCGCCGAGGGAGGGGTGCGGCCCTATAGCTTTGCCCTCGAGGGCAAGCTCCCCCAGGGCCTCACCTTCCAGGGGGGGCGCCTGAGCGGGGTGCCCAAGGAGAAGGGCGCCTTTCCCCTCATCCTCACCCTGGAAGACGGGGCCAAGAACAGCCGGGTGGGGCGCCTCACCCTCAACGTCTCCGACCCGCCCCCGCCCAGGCTCACCCTGGTGGCGCCCCCGGTCCAGGTGGAGGGGCCCTTCCTCCTCCTGGCCCGCCTGGAGGTGCGGGAGGCCCTGGGCTTCCAGCTGGAGCTTCCCCTCCCCGACCTGGAGCCGGACCTTACGAGCTTTAAGGGGGCGGGCCCCGTTTACCTCCTGGACTACGACCCCGCCACGGGCCTCCTCCGGTTGGACATGGCCTTCGCCAGGCCCCTCAAGGACCAGGAGGCCTTCCGCCTCCTCCTCGCCCCCAAGAAGCCCCTCACTCCCAGGCTCTCCCCCGGGTGGTCCTCTACGACAAGGAGGGCAAGCCCCTGAGCCAGGCCCTTGCCCGGGGGAAGCCCTTCGCCGACCTCCTCCAGCTGGCGCAAAGCTGGGGCAAGGAGGGGAAGGAGCTCAAGGGGGACCTGAACGGGGACGGCAAGGTGGACGGCGCCGACCTCCAGGCCCTCGGTCAGGGCTACTTCCCCCAGGCCTTGGCTCCTTCTCCCGCCGGAGGGGAAGGCAGCCCGGAGCCGCGGGAGGAGAAAACCCCTTGAAGCCCCGGATCCGGCCCCTACGCCCAGAGGACCTGCCCGCCTACCTGCCCCTTCGTGCTGCCCTTTGGCCAGAAGGCGGGGACGACGTGGAGGAGGTGGAGCGCTTCCTGGCGGATGCCGAGCAAGCGGCCTTTGTGGCGGAGGTGGAGGGGAGGTTGGTGGGCTTTGTGGAGGTCTCCTTACGCCCCTACGCCGAGGGGTGCCACACCCGTCCCGTGGGGTATCTGGAGGGCTGGTACGTGGCCCCTGGATGGCGAGGGCGGGGAATAGGCCGGGCCCTGGTGAAGGCCGCCGAGGACTGGGCCAGGGGGAAAGGGTGCCGGGAAATGGCCTCGGACACGGAGCTTGGCAACTTCCTGGGCCAGAAGGCCCACCGACGCCTGGGGTACCAGGAGGTGGAGCGGATCGTCTGCTTCCGAAGAGATCTCTAGAGGGCCCGGCGGATGGCCTCGGCGTCCTCCTCGCGGTAGCCGTAGAGGGTGACCTCCAGGGTGTCCGGGGCCTTCTTGATCTCCTCCAGCATCACCCGGGCCACGGCCTCCACGGGAAGCCCCCCCACCCCCGTGCCCAAAAGGGGAAAGGCCACGGTCTTCAAGCCGAGCTCCACCGCCTTCTCCAGGGCGCTTTTCGTGGCCTTGCGCACCGTCTCCAGGCTCGCGGGCTCGTCCCCGAGGACGGCGGCGTGGATCACGTAGCGCGCGGGGAGGTTTCCCGCCCCCGTGACCGCCGCCTCCCCCACCCGGATCTTGCCGATGCGGTCGCACTCCTCCTGGATGGAGGGGCCGCCCTTCCTCAGGATCGCCCCCGCCACCCCGGCCCCGAGCTTCAGGTAGTTGTTGGCGGCGTTGACGATGGCGTCCCCCTGGAACTCGGTGATGTCCCCTTGGACCACCCGGATGCGCGCCATGGCTTTATTCTCCCTTACAATGGGCCGTGATGTCACGGGACCTTCTGGGCCTCGAGGGGAAGATCGTCATGGTCACGGGCGCGGGCCGGGGGTTCGGGCGGGCCATCGCCCACGGGTACGGGCGCAACGGGGCCACGGTCATCGCCGTGGACCCCGACGTGGAGCTCGCCACGGGGGTGGCCTCGGAGGTGGAGGCCCTTGGGGCCACGGCCATCCCCATCCGCGGGGACATGAGCGTGGTGTTGGACGTGACCAGCACCTTTGAAAAAGTGGAGGAGCTCTTCGGCCTCCTGGACGGCATCGTCCACGTGACCACCGCCGAGAGCAAGACGCCCTTCGTGGAGCTTTTGGAGGGCGAGTGGTACGACCTCATGAGCCAGGACGTGAAGTCCAGCCTCTACGTCCTCCAGCAGGGGCTGCGCCACCTGGCGGGGGGCGGGTTCGTGACCATCGTCCTGCCGCCCGCAGCCCGAATAGAGCCCCACACCGTCTCCGTGCGCAAGGCGGTGGAGGGCCTCATTGAAGGGGCCACCCGCACCTTCCCCGGGGTGCGGGTGAACGGCGTGGTCCCCTCCCGCGACCCCGTGGGCGACCCCTACGACCTGCCCCTGGTCCGGGCCGCCTTGGGCCTGGGGTCCATGGTCTCCGAGGGGATCCGGGGGGTGGTCCTCGAGGTCCAGCTCCCCGAGCCCCCCTTGGAGTTTGAACCCTACGCCGCCTTGAGGGAGCTGCCATGAAATGCCCCTACTGCGGCCACCCCGACACCCGGGTGGTGGACTCGAGGCCCTCCGACGAGGGCATGGCCATCCGCAGGCGGCGGGAGTGCCCCTCCTGCGGACGCCGCTTCACCACCTACGAGCGCACCCAGCTTGAACCCCTCATGGTGGTCAAGCGGGACGGGCGCAAGGAGCCCTTCAACCCCGACAAGCTCCTAAGGGGCCTCCTCCTCGCCTGCGAGAAACGCCCCGTGAGCGAGGAGGTCCTGCGCCGCTTCGCCTACACCTTTGAGGACCAGGTCTCGGGCCCGGAGATCACCTCGGAGGAGATCGGGCTCAAGGCCCTGGCCTTCCTCAAGGAGCTGGACCATGTGGCCTACATCCGCTTCGCCTCCGTCTACCGCGAGTTTGACTCGGTGGAGCGCTTCATTGAGGAGATCCGCTCCCTCGCAAGCCTTGACAAAAAGGAGGGGGATTGATAGCATGGCTTTTGCTGCGCGGGCGAAAGCCCAAGCAGGGGGATCTTGAAAAGGGGAGAAGGCAGGCCAAGCATCTGAGCTCACCGCCCTTTTGGGGCGTTGATTTGTTGGAGAGTTTGATCCTGGCTCAGGGTGAACGCTGGCGGCGTGCCTAAGACATGCAAGTCGTGCGGGCCGCGGGGTTTTACTCCGTGGTCAGCGGCGGACGGGTGAGTAACGCGTGGGTGACCTACCCGGAAGAGGGGGACAACCCGGGGAAACTCGGGCTAATCCCCCATGTGGACCCGCCCCTTGGGGTGTGTCCAAAGGGCTTTGCCCGCTTCCGGATGGGCCCGCGTCCCATCAGCTAGTTGGTGGGGTAATGGCCCACCAAGGCGACGACGGGTAGCCGGCCTGAGAGGGTGGCCGGCCACAGGGGCACTGAGACACGGGCCCCACTCCTACGGGAGGCAGCAGTTAGGAATCTTCCGCAATGGGCGCAAGCCTGACGGAGCGACGCCGCTTGGAGGAAGAAGCCCTTCGGGGTGTAAACTCCTGAACCCGGGACGAAACCCCCGACGAGGGGACTGACGGTACCGGGGTAATAGCGCCGGCCAACTCCGTGCCAGCAGCCGCGGTAATACGGAGGGCGCGAGCGTTACCCGGATTCACTGGGCGTAAAGGGCGTGTAGGCGGCCTGGGGCGTCCCATGTGAAAGACCACGGCTCAACCGTGGGGGAGCGTGGGATACGCTCAGGCTAGACGGTGGGAGAGGGTGGTGGAATTCCCGGAGTAGCGGTGAAATGCGCAGATACCGGGAGGAACGCCGATGGCGAAGGCAGCCACCTGGTCCACCCGTGACGCTGAGGCGCGAAAGCGTGGGGAGCAAACCGGATTAGATACCCGGGTAGTCCACGCCCTAAACGATGCGCGCTAGGTCTCTGGGTTTTCTGGGGGCCGAAGCTAACGCGTTAAGCGCGCCGCCTGGGGAGTACGGCCGCAAGGCTGAAACTCAAAGGAATTGACGGGGGCCCGCACAAGCGGTGGAGCATGTGGTTTAATTCGAAGCAACGCGAAGAACCTTACCAGGCCTTGACATGCTAGGGAACCCGGGTGAAAGCCTGGGGTGCCCCGCGAGGGGAGCCCTAGCACAGGTGCTGCATGGCCGTCGTCAGCTCGTGCCGTGAGGTGTTGGGTTAAGTCCCGCAACGAGCGCAACCCCCGCCGTTAGTTGCCAGCGGTTCGGCCGGGCACTCTAACGGGACTGCCCGCGAAAGCGGGAGGAAGGAGGGGACGACGTCTGGTCAGCATGGCCCTTACGGCCTGGGCGACACACGTGCTACAATGCCCACTACAAAGCGAGGCCACCCGGCAACGGGGAGCTAATCGCAAAAAGGTGGGCCCAGTTCGGATTGGGGTCTGCAACCCGACCCCATGAAGCCGGAATCGCTAGTAATCGCGGATCAGCCATGCCGCGGTGAATACGTTCCCGGGCCTTGTACACACCGCCCGTCACGCCATGGGAGCGGGCTCTACCCGAAGTCGCCGGGAGCCTACGGGCAGGCGCCGAGGGTAGGGCCCGTGACTGGGGCGAAGTCGTAACAAGGTAGCTGTACCGGAAGGTGCGGCTGGATCACCTCCTTTCTAAGGAGCTAACCAAAGCCTGCCTTCTCCCCTTCTCGGGTCCTCAGGGCGCCCTTGGGCGCCCTTTTTTGTTGCCGCTAAGGAGGGGGTTTGCGCAGAAAGCGAAAAGGGCAAAGGCCCACCCGACGCGTGGTCTCCGCGGGGGGGTGGTCCTCAAGGGGGACCCTCCCGAGGTCCTGGTGGTGTCCTTGAGGGAGGGCCGGGTCATCACCCTTCCCAAGGGCCAGGTGGAGCCCGGGGAACGCTACCCGGAGACCGCCGTGCGGGAGGTGCGGGAGGAGACCGGAGTGGAGGCCTCGGTCCTTGCCCCTTTGGGGCGGGTGCGCTACTACTTCACCGTCCACGAGCCCGAGGGCCCGGTGACGGTGAGCAAAGAGGTCCACTACTTCCTCATGCGCTACCTGGGGGGCATCCCCAGGCCCCAGCTCACGGAGGTGGAGGACGCCTTTTTCCTCCCAGCGAGCGAGGCGCTGGAGCGCCTCTCCTACCCCAACGAGCGGGAGATGCTAAAGCGCGCCCTCCTCCGCCTCCGGCTCCTGGCCAAGAAGGGCTAGGGCCGCCTCCTCGGGGGTGAGCTCCCCCCGGGCCACCCGGGCCACGAGGGCGCCCGCCCCCTGAGTCCTTTGACGGCCCCACTCCTGGATGACGCTCTCCACCTCAAACCGGGCCCGCTCCAGGCGGTGTGCCTCCAAAAGCCCGTGCTCCACGAGGTGGCGGTGGTGGGCCTCGAGGCTCTCAAAGAGGGCCTCCACCCCCTCGCCGCTGGCCGCCACCGTGGGGTGGATGGGAGGGCGCCACCCCCCGGGCCGGGGCGGGGAGAGCTCCAAGGCGCTTTTGAGCTCCTGAACGATCCGCTCCCCACCGGGCAGGTCAAACTTGTTGACGGCGAAGACGTCGGCGATCTCCATGACCCCGGCCTTAAAGGCCTGGACCGCGTCCCCCGCGGCCGGGGTGAGGACGAGCAGGGTGGTGTCCGCCACCCGGGCGATGTCCACCTCGCTCTGCCCCACCCCCACCGTCTCCACAAAGATGCGGTCAAAGCCGAAGGCCTCGAGGAGGCTCAGGGCGGCCACCGTGGCCCCGGCAAGCCCCCCCAAGGCCCCCCGGGAGGCCATGGAGCGGATGTAGACCCCGGGGTCCTGGTGGTGGCGCATCATCCGGATCCGGTCGCCGAGGATGGCCCCCCCGCTGAAGGGGCTGGAGGGGTCCACGGCCAAGACGGCCACCCGCTCCCCCGCTTCCGAGCCTCGAGGATGAGCCGGTCGGTCAGGGTGCTCTTCCCCGCCCCGGGGCTTCCCGTCACGCCCACCACCTTGGCCCGCCCTTTCCCCCGGACCCGCTTCAAAAGCTCCCGGCCTGCGGGGTGGCCCGACTCCACCAAGGTCAAGGCCCGGGCCAAGGCCCTGGGGTCCCCTTCCTGGAAGCGGCGCCAAAGCTCCTCGGGGATGCTCATGGGCCCATTCTACGGGTTTTTGCCCCCTTGCAGAAAAAAGCGCCCCTACTCGGCCAGGGCCACGCAGGCCACCTCCACCCGGACCCCCCGGGGCAAGGCCTTCACCGCCACCGTGGCCCGGGCGGGGTAAGGCGGGGTGAAGTAGCGGGCGTAGACCTCGTTGAAGCCGGGGAAGTCTTCCATATCGGCGAGGAAGCAGGTGGTCTGGACCACGCGGGAGAGGCCGGAACCCGCCGCTTCCAAGACCGCCTTCAGGTTCTCCATCACCCGCTCCGTCTGGACCCGGATATCCCCCTCCACCAGGGAGCCGTCGGGGGCGAGGGGAATCTGGCCGGAGACGAAGACGAAGCCTCCCGCCTTCACCGCCTGCGCGTAGGGACCGATGGCCGCGGGCGCCCTTTCGGTCTTCACCGCTTCCATGCCCCTATCCTACGCCGAAGCGGTAGAGCCTGCCGGAGAGGCTCACCACCAGGACCTCCTCGGGAAGGGGCAGGGGCGGCACCTGCACGGGCCCGAGGCCCGAGGCCTCAAAGACCACCTGTCCCCGCCGGTCCACCGCGAGCAGCCGGCCCTCCTCCGTGGCCGCGTAAACGTGGCCCTGGGCGTAGGCGAGGCCGGCGGTGGTCTTCCCCACCTCGAGGCTCCAGACCTCCTCCCCAGTGAGACGGTCCAAGGCCCGGAGGACCCCGTCCCACCCGGCCACGTACACGTGCTCCTCCCCCACAGCCAGGCCGCCCCAGACCTCGCCCTCCAGGGCCACGCTCCAGAGGGTCTCCCGGCTCAAGGGGTCAAAGGCGTACACCTCCCCTTGCCAGGTGGGGATGTAGAGGACACCCTTGTAGCCGGCCACGGGGGCGTGGACGGGGCCCGTGCGCACCTTGTACCGCACCCCCCCGTCCTCAGGGTCCAAGGCGTAAAGCCAGCCGTCCTCGCTTCCCACGAAGACCATGCCCCGGTAGAAGGTGGGGCTTGCGGAGAGGTGCCCCCCGGCGCGGAAGCGGAAGAGGAGCCGGTCCTTCTCGTAGGCGTAGAGGGTTCCGTCGCGGCTTCCCACGTAGACCCGGCCCCCCACCACAAGGCAGGCGGCGGTCACCTCGGCCCCCGTCTCCGCCGACCACTCCAGGCTCTGACCCCGGAAACGGCGGACGCGGCCGTCCCAGGCCCCCACGTACACCCCTCCCTTGCGCACCACGGGCGGGGCGGTCACCTCGTCGGGCAAGGCCACCCGGGCCACCTCCCCGGTGAGGAGGTCCACCGCCACCAGGCTCCGCCCCACCCCGAGGAAGACCCGCCCGCCGGCGTAGACCATCTCCCCCGGCCAGGCGGCCTCCCCGCCCAGGTCCACCCTCCCCTTGAGGGCAAGCCTTCGGGGCTCGGGGGCGAAGGGGTAGTGGCCGGAGCGGCTCGCCCCCGCCCTGGGGGTGGCCAGGCGCAGGGCCTGGAAGCCCGCCAGCACCCCCGGAAGAGGCCGGGGTGGGAGGGGCGCTCCTCGGGGTGCTTGGCCAGGAGGGCCAAAACCGCCTCCCCCACGGCCCGGGGCACGGCCGGGTTCAGGGCCTCGGGGGGCTTGGGCTCCTCGTAGACGTGCTGGAAGAGGATCGCCTGGTCGTTCTCCCCCTCAAAGGGCGGGCGGCCCGTGAGGGTGCGGTAGAGCACGGCCCCAAAGCTGTACAGGTCGGCCTTGGGGGTGAGGGGGAGGCCCTTGGCCTGCTCCGGGGCCATGTAGGTGGGGGTGCCGAGGGTGTACCCCGTGCGCGTGAGGTGGCGGCTCTCCTGGAGCAGGTAGGCGAGGCCGAAGTCCATGACCTTGGGGTGGCCCTCCCGGGTGAGGAGGATGTTCTTGGGGGTGAGGTCCCGGTGCAGGATCCCCTGGGCGTGCAGGTGGGCCAGGGCCTCCATCACCTCCTCCGCGCCCCGGAGGATCGCGTCCCCTTCGGGCCCCTCCTCAAAGGGGCCCAGCCGGTCAAAGGTGCCTCCCTCCACCAGCTCCATGACGAAGAAGGGGCGCCCCTCCTCCTCCCCCAGGTCCAGGACCTGGACGATGCCGGGGTGGAAGAGGCGGGAGAGGGCCCGGACCTCCAAGAGGAAGCGCTCCCGCTCGGGCGGGAGGGCCCGGGGGTGGAGGAGCTTCACCGCCACCTTGCGCCCCAGGCGCTCGTCCACCGCCCGCCAGACCTCGGCCATGCCCCCGGAGCCCAGGGGGGCCTCGAGGCGGTAGCGCCCGGCCAAGACCACGGGGGCCATTCTACCGGGCTAGACCCTCGCCTTCCTCGGCCTTGAGGTGCTTCAAGAGGGCTTCCAGCTCCTCCTTGGCCTTCCCCTCTTCCAGCTCCCGGGCGATCTTCTCTATGGCCAGGCGCACCACCTCCGACTTGGAAACCAGGCGCTCGGGGCTGGAGAGGGCGTAGGCGGCGCGGGTGAGGAGGGCGTCCTGCTCCTCGGAGATCACCACCTGTAGGCGCTTCTTCTCCTTTTTGGCCATGCCCCTCCTTCAGGGGCTATAGTGTAGCAAAAGCCCCCTTTGCTTGACAATGCCGCACCTCCACCCTATGCTCAACTTGAGTATGATGCGCAAGGAGTGTGTGAGGGGGCGAAAAACGTGGGCGTGAGCCGGGTGCTGTACGTGGAAGGCGGCACCCCCTTGAAGGGGGAGCTTAGGGTTTACCCGGCCAAGAACGCCGCCCTGCCCATCCTCGCCGCGAGCCTCCTCACCCCCGAGCCCATCACCCTGGTGGAGGTGCCGAGGCTTAGGGACGTGGAGGTGATGCTGGAGCTCCTCGCCCACCTGGGCACCCAGTACGCCTGGGAGGGCCGGACCCTCCACCTCCAGACCCCGGAGATCAAAAGCACCCACGCCCCCTACGAGCTCGTGGGCCAGATGCGGGCGAGCTTCATCGTCTGGGGAGCCCTCCTCGCCCGGGCCGGGGAGGGGCACGTCTCCATGCCGGGGGGATGCGCCTTCGGCTTCCGCCCCGTGGACCAACACATCAAGGCCCTCGAGGCCCTGGGGGCGGAGGTCTGGGAGGAAGACGGCACCTTCCACGCCCGCAGGACCCGCCCCCTCTCGGGGCGGGTGGTTTTTGACCTGCCCACCGTGGGGGGCACGGAGCAGGCCATGCTGGCCGTGGCCCTGGGCGGGGAGGCTACCCTGGTCCAGGCGGCGGTGGAGCCCGAGGTGGTGGACCTGGGCCACTTCCTCGCCCTCCTCGGGGCGGAGGTGGAGGGGCTGGGAAGCCCCATCGTTCGCATCAAGGGCGCGCCCCAGCTAAAGGGCGGCACCTACCGCATCATCCCCGACCGCATAGAGGCCGGGACCTACCTCCTGGCGGCGGCCGCCACCCGGGGAAGCCTCACCCTGGAAGGCGTGCGCCCCGACCACCTGGACGCCCTCTTGGACAAGCTTTGGCGCTCGGGGCACCGGCTCGAGGTGGGGGAAGACTGGATCCGTTTCCGGGCCACCCCGGACCCCGCTCCTTTCCACGTGGAGGCCCGGGAGTACCCGGGCTTTCCCACGGACCTCCAGCCCATCGCCACCGCCTACCTGGCCACCGTTCCCGGCCAGAGCACGGTGGTGGACCGCATCTATCCCGACCGCTTCACCCACGTGGGGGAGCTGGCCCGCATGGGGGCGGAGCTCTACCTGCGGGACCGGATCCTCACCGTCCAGGGCAGGCGGCTCCACGGCGCCCAGGTCAAGGCCCTGGACATCCGGGCCGGAGGGGCCTTAGTGGTGGCAGCTCTGAGCGCCGAAGGCGCCTCGGAGATCGAGGGCGTCTACTTCCTGGAGCGGGGCTACGAGCACCTTACGGAAAGGCTCCAGGCCCTGGGGGCCCGGGTGCACTTACGGGAAAACCCCGTGGCCCTGGCCGCCGACTGAAGCCCCGCCCCGGCCGGACGCTCACCCCAGGAGGCGGAGGGCCTCCGGGAAGCGGAAGAAGAGGCGGTCCCGGGCGAGCTCGGGGCTATAGGCCCGCTCCACGTACCCCGCGGCCCGCATGGCCTCCAGCACCTCCCGGGCCACCTCCCGGTCCCCGAGGCGGGCGGCGAGGAAGGCCAAGGCCTCCTCCTCCTCGTCCCCCTCCCCCACGAACTCGGGGAACTCCTGGTCCAAGGCCCGCATCAGGGCCTTCAGGTCCAAAGACCGGGAGCTAAAGAACCAGCGGGGCCTCTCCCCGGGGAGGAAGTGGGCGTAGCCCTGGGCCTCGAGGGCCTGGGCCACCTTCACCGCTTCGGCGTGGGCAAGCCCCTTTTCCACCAAAAGGCTCACCAAGGCCTCCCGCTCTCCCAGCAAGCCCTTCGGGTATTCCTCCTTTAGCGCTTGCGCCCACCGCTCCATATCCATGTTCTTCACTGTAAAACAGTGAGCGTACTTATATCAAGACACCTTGCGCCTCGCTTCGCAATCTGCTACCCTAGTAAGGGTATGGACCTGGAACGCCTCGCGCAACGCCTGGAAGGCCTCAGGGGTATCTTTGACATCCCCCAAAAGGAAAATCGTCTAAAAGAGTTGGAGCGGCGCCTCGAGGACCCCTCCCTCTGGAACGACCCCGAGGCCGCCCGCAAGGTGAGCCAGGAGGCCGCCCGCCTCCGGCGCACCGTGGACACCTTCCGCTCCCTGGAAAGCGACCTCCAGGGCCTCCTGGAACTCATGGAAGAACTTCCCGCCGAGGAGCGGGAGTCCCTTAAGCCCGAGCTGGAGGAAGCCGCGAAGAAGCTGGACGAGCTCTACCACCAGACCCTCCTCAACTTCCCCCACGCGGAGAAGAACGCCATCCTCACCATCCAGCCCGGGGCCGGGGGTACGGAGGCCTGCGACTGGGCGGAGATGCTCCTAAGGATGTACACCCGCTTCGCCGAGCGCCAGGGCTTCCAGGTGGAGGTGGTGGACCTCACCCCTGGGCCCGAGGCGGGCATTGACTACGCCCAGATCCTGGTCAAGGGGGAAAACGCCTACGGCCTCCTTTCCCCCGAGGCCGGGGTACACCGCCTGGTGCGCCCCTCCCCCTTTGACGCCTCAGGCCGCCGCCACACTTCCTTCGCCGGGGTGGAGGTGATCCCTGAGGTGGACGAGGACGTGGAGGTGGTCTTAAAGCCCGAGGAGCTCCGCATTGACGTGATGCGGGCCTCAGGGCCCGGGGGCCAGGGGGTAAACACCACGGACTCGGCGGTGCGGGTGGTCCACCTGCCCACGGGGATCACCGTCACCTGCCAGACCACCCGGAGCCAGATCAAGAACAAGGAGCTCGCCCTCAAGATCCTGAAGGCCCGCCTCTACGAGCTGGAGCGGAAGAAGCGGGAGGAAGAGCTTAAGGCCCTGAGGGGCGAGGTGCGGCCCATTGAGTGGGGGAGCCAGATCCGTAGCTACGTCCTGGACAAAAACTACGTGAAGGACCACCGCACCGGCCTCATGCGCCACGACCCGGAAAACGTCCTGGACGGGGACCTCATGGACCTGATCTGGGCGGGCCTGGAGTGGAAGGCTGGGCGCCGCCAGACGGCGGAGGTGGAGGCGGAGTAGCGCCTCAGTAAACGTCCTCCGGGGCCTTGTACACTTCCCCGGTGAGCCAGTAAATGACCCTTTCGGCGATGTTTTCCAGGTGGTCCCCGAGCCTCTCGTAGCTCCGGGCCACCCGCATCAGGGTCAGGGCCTTGGTGATGGTCCGGGGGTCCTCCATCATGTAGGTGATGAGCTCCCGGGTCACCTCCTCGTAGAGGCCGTCCACCTGGTCGTCCATCTCCAGGACCCGGCGTGCCAGGTTCGCGTCCCGCTCGGCCACCGCCTTGGCCAAGGCGTCCATCATCTCCATGAGCCTCCGCCCCATCTCGGGAAGGGTCACGTACCGCTTCAAGGGCGGCTCCTGGGCGAGGAGGAGGGCGTCCTCGGCCACGTGCATGGCGTAGTCCCCCGCCCGCTCCAGGTCGGTGAGGGCCTTGATCACGGTGAAGATCAGGCGCAGGTCCGAGGCCACGGGCTGGTGGCGGGCGATGACGGCGATGGCCTGGTTCTCTACCTTGAGCTCCAGGGCGTCCACCTCCTTGTCCTTGGCCACCACCCCCTGGGCCTTGGCCCGGTCCGCCTGGACCAGGGCCTCCGTGGCCTCCTGGGTCATCTCCCGCACCAGGGAGAGCATCCTCAAGCTCTCTTCCAGAAGCTGGTTCAAGGCTCGGTCCAACGCTTCCCGCATGCCGCCTCCTTTCCTCAGTCTACGGGGAGCCAGACGCCGAAGGCGTTCTCCTCCCCTTCGCGCAACGCGTAAGCCCCCCCGCCTAGGCCCTGGGCCAGGCGGCGCACCAGGTAAAGGCCGAGCCCCTGGCCCGAGCCCTCCCCTCCCCGCCGCCCCGGCTGGAAAAGGCCCTCGTAGTCGGGAAGGGGCGCCCCCCGGTCCCGCACCTCCAGGTAGAGCCGGCCGCCCTGGACCCGGCTCAGGAGGCGGATGGGGTCTTGGCCGTACTTAAGGGCGTTGTCCAGGAGGTTGAGAAGAACCTGGAAAAGGGCCTCGGGGTCCGCCTCCACCCGGTGCCCCAGGGACACCTCCACCCGCCTCCCCCGAAGGCGGTCCTGCATCAAGGCGGAAAGGCGAAGCCAAAGGTCCTCCAGGGCGAAGGCCTCCCGGTGGCCCGGCCGGAGGTGGGCGAGGCTTTCCACCAGCCGGGTGAGCCGGGCCACCTCCTTCTTGAGGAGGTCCAGGACCTGGGCCTCCTTGGGGTCCTTGGGGGCAAGGGCCTGGAGGAGGACGGCCATCCCGGCGAGGGGGGTGCGGAACTCGTGGGCGAGGAGGGCCGAGGCCTCCTCCGCCTCGAGGCCCCGGCGCCGAGCCTCGGTCACGTCCAAGAGGTAAAGGAAGCCTGGGCAGGCCCGAACCGAGAGAAGCCGGCCCCGTACCTCCAAAACCGCCTCCCCCCCCTCCAGGGCCAGGGCCTCCAGGCGGTGGTCCCGCAGGGCCAGGATGAGGGGCAGGCCCCGGACCTTCTCCCGGTCCACCGCGAGAAGCTCCGCCGCCGCCGGGTTGAGGTAAACCACCCGCTTGTCCCGGTGCACGAGGAGCCCCTCCCGGGCCTCCTCCCAAGGAAGGGTCCAGGCCTCGAGGCTCACGCCCCCTCCCGGAAGCGGTACCCCACGCCCCGCACCGTCTCCAGGAAACGGGGAGCCCTGGGGTCCTCCCCGAGCTTCTCCCTGAGCTGGAGAATGTGCTGGTCCACGGTCCTGGGGGTGCCGAGGTAGTCCGGACCCCAGACCGCCTCCAGAAGCTCCTCCCGGGTGCAGACCCGGCCCGGCCGCTCCGCCAGGTAGGCGAGGAGGGCGAACTCCCGCCGGGTGAGGGGGAGGGGGTTGCCCTCCAGGCGGGCTTCCATCCGCTCCAGGTCCAGGAGGAGGGGGCCCCGCCTCAGCACCTTGCGCTTCCCCGCCCGGCGCAAGAGGGCCTCGAGGCGGGCCAGAAGCTCCTCCACGGCGAAAGGCTTCACCAGATAGTCGTCGGCCCCGCGGGAAAGCCCTTCTACCCGGTCCCGAACCCCGGCCCGGGCCGTGAGCATAAGGACGGGGAGGGACTCGTAAGGGCCCTGGCGCATCCGGTCCAGGAGGCGCACCCCGGGCTCGTCGGGGAGCATCCAGTCCAGGACCACGGCCTCCGCCTCCCGCAAGAGGGGCCAGGCTTCCCGCACGGTGGCCGCCTCCAAAACCCGGTGCCCCGCCCCCTCGAGGGCCAGCCGCAACCCCAGGCGCAGGCTGGGCTCGTCCTCCACCAGAAGCAGGGTGGCCACGCCCCCAGTCTAGCGGGGGCTCGGTCAGGGGAGTGTCATAGCCCACGGAAAGGCCGGCTTTAGAGCACCTCCCGCACCCGGGCCAAGGCCTCCACCGCCCGCCCCGGGGGAAGGGCGCCCTGGACCGCCTCCTTCCCCCCTCCCCGGCCCCCCAGGGCCTTGAGGCGCTCCAGCACCTCCCCCCGCCTCGGCCCCACGGCCACGAACCGCCCCTCGGGGGCGACGAGGAGGAAGGTACCCTCAAAGCGAGCGAGCCTCTTGCCGAGCTCCCCGAGGACGGGGAGGGGGACGAGGAGGGCCTTCTCCTCCAGGGCCCTGGGCAGGAGGGCCTCCGCAAGCCCCTCCCTCAGGGCCTGGTTCTCCCCCTTTAGGGCGTAGAGCTCGTCCTGGAGCTTCCTTATGGGCTTTTCCAGCTCCAAGGGGTTCGTGGAGAAGGCGAGGGCCAGGCGGGAAAGGAGGGCGTGCTTGGCGTGGTAGTCCTCCAGGGCCTCCCACCCCGCCGTGAAGTACACCCGCGTCCCTCCCTTGTACCGCTCCCACTTGAGGACCTTGATGGGCCCCGCCTGGGCGCTGGTCTTGAGGTGGGTCCCCCCGCAGGCGGCGAGGTCAAAGTCGCCGATCCGCACCAGGCGCACCTTGCCCCGGACCTTGGGGGGGCGCCTCAGGGGGTAGCGGGCGAGCTCCTCCTCGGAGACGTAAAAGGCCTCCACCGGGTAGTCGGCGTAGACGGCGAAGTTGGCGAGGGCTTCGGCCTCGAGGACCCCCGCTTCCTCGGCCTCCTCCTCGAGGTCCACGGTGCACACCGGCGAGTCCAAGCTTACGGCGACGGTGTGGTAGTTCCCGGCCCGGAGGAGGGCCTGGGAGAGGAGGTGCTGGGCGGTGTGGCGCTGCATGTGGCGGAAGCGCCTCGGCCAGTCAATCTCCCCCTCCACCTCCACGCCCTCTGGGATGGGCGCGGAGAGCACGTGGACCACGTCCCCGAAGGCCTTCTCCTCCTCGTAGGCGTGGAGGACCTGGACCTCGCCGAAAGGCCCCCTGAGGACCCCTCGGTCCGCGGGCTGCCCCCCGGACTCGGGGTAGAAGAGGGTCTGGGAAAGCACCGCGTAGTGCCCCTTTTCGTCGCTCCAGGCCCGCTCCACCCGGGCCTGGAAGCGGGTGGCGTAGCTATCCAGCTGGTAAAGCCTCATGCCCCTTAGGATAAGGAGGATGACGCCCCTGGACCGGGAGGAGGAGGTGGCCAGGAAGACCCTCGTCTGGGTGGAGGAGGTGTAGCGTGGCCTCGGAGGGGCTTAAGGCGAGGATGGAGGCCTGGGAGGCCCTTTTCGCCGAGGCCCGGGAGGACGCCAGGCGGGTGGGGGAAGCCCTGGGGCTCACCCCCGAGGAGTTCGCCCGGCTTGAGGCCAAGGGGGCCCTTTGGTGGCTGGAGGGAGCCTTGGAGCGATGAAGGGGGAGAGGCTGGACAAAGTCCTCGCCCGGCTGGGCCTGGGAAGCCGCAAGGAGGTGGCCCGGCTGGTGCGCCGAGGGGGGGTGCGGGTCCTGGGCCAGGTGGTGAAGGACCCCGGCTTCCGCGTGCCGGAGGGCGCCGCCTTGGAAGTGGAGGGAAGACCCCTGGAGGTGCGCCGCCACCTCCACGTCCTCCTGCACAAGCCGCGGGGCTTCGTGACGAGCCGGACCGAGGGGCCTTCCGTCTACGCCCTCCTTCAGGGCTTCCCCACCCGGGACCTCTCCCCGGTGGGCCGCCTGGACAAGGACGCCGAGGGGCTTTTGCTCTTCACCACCGACGGCCTCCTCCTCCACCGCCTCACCCACCCCCGGCACAAGGTGGCCAAGCGCTACCTGGTGCACCTGGAAAGGCCCGTGGGGCCTAAGGACCAGGAGGCCTTCCGGGAAGGAATACTCCTGGACGGCAAGAAGACTTTACCCGCCGAGCTCCGCCCCTTGGAGGACCCCACCTGGGCCGAGGTGGCCCTTGTGGAGGGGCGGTTCCACCAGATCAAGCGCATGTTCCGGGCCCGGGGCAACCGGGTGCTCTACCTCAAGCGCCTGGCCCTGGGCCCCCTGGAACTCGGCGGCCTGCCCCTGGGAATGGCCCGGCCTCTCACCGAGGCGGAGGAAAAGGCCCTCTACGCTGCCGTGAGCCTAGGGGGCGAGGACCCTTAGGGTGAGGTCTAGGGCGAGGCGCTCTCCCCGCTCGCCCACGGGCTCCAGAGCGTAGGCCTCCGCCCAGAGGGGCTTCCCCAGCGTGGGGAGGTCCTCAAGGTAGTCCAAGACCCCGGCGTAGGGACCCTCCAGAAGAAGCTGCACCCGCCAGGCCCGCACGCCCCCCATGGAGGCCGCCTCCCCGGGGTCCAGGCTCTGGACCTGAAGCCCCTTCTCCTCCGGCAGGCGGAAAAGGGCCTCGTAGAGGAGAGGAAGCGCTTCAAGGGGCACGGGGGCCTCCCCCAGGGCCTGGGGAAGGCTGCGGGTCAGGGCCTCTACCTCCCGCTCCAGGGCCTGAACCTGGAGCCGGGCCCTCTGGTAGCGGCCGTGGGCGGAAAGGACCCCGTTTGCGCTCCAGAGGAGCACGGCGAGGGGCAGGAGGAACCAAAGCCAGGGTCGTGTCAAGAGTTATGTGTACCAGGGCTTTACCCAAAACTCCTTCCTCGCCCTCCCTTAGCCTGCTTCAAGAGTTCTTGGGTGACTTCATAGTTGAGCAGGCGAACCAGGCCCCTCAGGAGCAGGTACGGACCATCCCTCTCGCTGGGCAGCCCCAGCTTGCCCCCGAGCTGCAAAAGAAACCCCTTGAACGGATCCCCCAACCGCTCAACTTCCCAAAGGAACACCGCCAGCCCCAGCAAAACCGCCACCACCTTCCGGATCCGGGCAAGCCCCCGCACCTGGAAGGTCTCAAGCCCCAGCCCCGTCTTCAAAAGCCGGAAGAACCGCTCCACCTCCCACCGCCTGCGGTACGCCTCCACCACCCGCGCCGCCTCCTCCCTCCCCCTCACCGGCAAGCTGGTCAGTAGCCACCACTCCCCACGCCGCCCCAGGGCTGGCACCCGGCAGACCACCAGGTGGAGCCGCCTCCCCTCCACCTCCACCTCCCTCCATCCGAAGTGGAGCCGCACCCGCTGGTACCTGCCCCCTACCCTCAGCTCCACCTCCTCCCCACAGGGAAGGGCCAGGGAAGAAGCCACCTTCGCCAGAGAACCCCCCTCCCCAAGCTTCCGGTCCCGGTAGACCCGCACCACGAACTCCTCCCCCAGGGCCAGCACCTGCCCAAACACCTTCCGGTCGTCAAACCCCCGGTCCGCCACATACACCAGCCTCCTGCCCACGCCCCCCAATCGCTCCCGGGCCGCCTCAATGGCTCCCTCCACCTCCTTGGGCAGGCTGGCAAACCCCCTCTCCCCGTAGGCCACCAGGTGGGCGTACCCCAGGGCCAGCCGCCCCGCGGGGTCCAACCCCAGGGCGGTGAGGAGCTCGTACCCGGGCCGCCTATCCTTCCCCACCCGGGCTATCCCCTCCAGGGCCCGGGCATAGGGCTTGACCACCGGGCTCAGGTCCAGGAGGACCAGAACCTCCTCACCCTCCAGGGCAGTCGCGCTCTCCTGATAGACCCGGTCAAGGAGGGCTTCTGCCTCCACCCGTGGGTTGGACAGGAAGCGGTAAAGGGCTTTGGCCTGGTGGAAGCGGTTCTGGAGGGGAGAAGGGAGCGAGGCCACCATCTCGCTCACCCGGGCTGAGCCTGCGGCCAAGGCGCCCCGCACCACCTCTTCAAACCGTCGGTGGAGGCGCTTATCGGGGGAAAACGCTCACAAAACGGCCCGTGAACTCCTGGAGCCTGGCCTCGGCCACCTTGAGCATGTCCATGGATCACCCCCGGTACCAGATACGGGCTGCGCCCGCAAGGGGAGATTTACCACGAAACGGAGATGTGGGTAAAGTCCTGGAGATTTACCACGAAACGGAGATGTGGGTAAAGTCCTGTTATGTGTACGCGTCTGACAAGATGCGGCCATACGGCCGGACGTACGAGGGGCATACCGCTCCTGAAGCATCCTCTCCAACACCTCCCGCACCTTGGCAAACCCTTTGAGCTTCCGCTCCGCCCACCTCCCCTCCTGACCCTCCCCCTCCAAGGACAAAAGCTTGAACACCGCCTCAGGCCGGGGAAACTTGTGATCCCGCACCTTCGTCCCCCGCCTCACCTCCCGGATAAACCGCTCCATCAGGTTGGTGCTCCGCAAATACGGCCAAAGCCCCCGCGGGTAACCGTAAAAGCGCAGCAAAGCCCCAGAGTTCTCCCACCAGGCCGCCACCAAGGCAGGGCACCTGCCCCCCAGACCTCCCTCAACCGCTCCAATGCCCCTAAGGCCTCCTTTCGGCTTTCCGCCATGTAAACCCCCCGCAGGTCCTGGGCCAGGGAAGCCCTGTCCCGAGACCGCACCTGGCTCAGGCTGCCCCTCACCTGGTGCACCCCACACCGCTGCCACTGGGCCTGGGGATACACCCGCCGGATGGCCTCCTCTATCCCCGGAAGTCCATCGGTGATGAAGCGCAATACCCGCCGCTTGTGCTTTCGCGTAGCGAAACACCCTTAGGCCCCTCCCCCATAGCTCCCGCAAAACCCCCTCCCAGGCCGAGGCGTTTTCCGTGGGCAAGAGCCAAAAGCCCAGCACCTGCCTCGCCCCATCCGGCGTGACCCTCAGGGCCACGTACACCGCCTCCCGCTCCACCTCAAGCCCCTCCCTCAGAACCTTCAGGAAGAAGCCGTCCAGATAGACGCCTGACGGAAGGCTTCTTCCTTCTCCAATACCCCGTCCGTGATGGCGCTAAGGATCTCGTGGGTGTAGCGGTGGCCCAGGAGGAGGCTCATCACCTGCGCCGCCTTGCGCTGGGTGACCCCGGCGGCGTACAGGGCCACGGCCACCTCCCCCACGTCCACCTGGCGGCGGGCGTAGGGCTTGAGGAAGCTGGGGTAGTAGCTCCCTTCCCGGTCCCTGGGGATGGCCAGTTCCACCTGGCCGGTCACGGGCTTAGCCCGTATCTTGAAGGGGGTTTCCAGTTTGCGGGGGTAGTAGCCGTTGGATATGGCCCCTGGTGGATGCGGTGGTGACCAATGGGCGGGTGGACACGGAGGGGGAGCTTTGGGCGAAAGTGGAGGTTGCGCCTACCTAGAGACCCAGCCGGACCTCATTCGTAGCCATACCCTCTTCCACTGGTGGCCAGGGGGGTGCTTAGGGAATGAATCAGCGGGATTTCTCTCCTATGAAAACTGACTGTGTGAAAGAGGTGGGGTCGTGAAGATTGTACAACACAAGCGCCCTACCCTCCACCCCGGCTCGCGGCGAGAGCGATGCGCTCAAACCACTTCTCCGCCTCCTCCCCTTCCACCTCCACGAAGAGCTGGGGGATGGAGAGGCTTCCCACCTTCAAGGGCTCCACCTCCCGAAAACGCACCCGGGCCCCGGGAAGGGTGTAGGTGCCGTCTGCGAGTTTCCTCCCTCCCCACTCCGTCAGGTAGTGTTCCAGAAGCCAGGGGGGCAAGGCGCCGAAGCGCCCTTCCAGGCCCCCGCCCGCCACCGGGGGGAAGAGGTCCAAGGTGGCCTCGGGGGCCAGGGGGGTGGAAAGCCCCTGGAGGTAGCGCACGTCCCGCCCCTCCAGGAAGACGGAAACCCGCTCGGCCAAGGCCTCCCCCTCAAAGAGCTCCTCCCTCATCTGCGGATACCGCCGGACCAGGTTGGCGAGCACCTCCCCCACGGTCCGGCCCTCCACCTGGAGCTGGCTCGTTCCCGTGAGGTCGCGGAAGGTGGCGTAGAGGTTCACCTTGGGCATAAGGGGAGTTTACGGGAAAACCCGGCCCCCTAGGGGGCCGGGCCTATCCCAAGGGGCTAGTCCGCCGCCTGGGAGAGGATGCCGAGCTCCTGGAGCTTGGCCGGGGGCACCACGCCCTTCTCCCAGCCCCGCTCCCGGTAGTACTCCTCCAGCATCAGGTCCAGCTCGGTGCGCTGCCCCTTGGAGCCGGCGCAGTCCGAGGGCTCCTCCAGGAAGCGCTTGGGCAGGTAATCCGAGCCCTCGGCAAAGCCCGCCAGGTTGTTGTAGTAGCGCTCCAGGTTATAGATGCGCTCGCCAATCTTAAGGATCTCCTCCGGGCTCACCGGCCGGCCCCAGTAGGCGGCAAGCTGCTTGGCGTACTCCTCGGGGCCCTCGGCGAACTGGCTGAACTTGCAGAGGTCCAAGGAGTCGGTGAAGGCGGAGAGGTCCTGGAAGAGCTTGGTGAGCTTGCCCTTCCCCTCCCAGGCCAGGGGGTCGGTCTTGTAGGGCACCCCCAGGATCTCCGAGGCGGGGGTGTAAGCCCGAAGGTGGCAGGCCCCGCGGTTGGAGGTGGCGTAGGCGATGCCCATTCCCTTGAGGCCCCGGGGGTCGTAGGCGGGGATGGACTGGCCCTTGACCTCGAGGGCGATCTCCGGGTGGCCGATGGCCTTGGCGAAGCGGGCCGGGCCTTCCGCGAGCATGTCCCCCACGCCCTTGCGGTAGGCGATGGCCTCCAAGATGCGGATCTCCCCCTCCTTGTCCCCGAAGCGGATCCCGTCCTCGCCCTGGTAGTAGCCCTTCTCCGTGGCCTCCATGAGGACGGCGATGGCGTTGCCCGCCTCAATGGTGTCCATGCCGTAGGCGTTGCAGAGGTAGATGGCGTAGCCCGTCCAGTCGGTGTCCGTGTGGCCCGAGTGGGCCCCCAGGGCCCAGGCGGACTCGTACTCGTAGGACTCAAAGCGGATGGCCTTGCCGTTGATGTGCACCTCCACCATCTTCTTGCAGGCCACGGGGCAGGCGTGGCAGGTGTTGTCCTTGATGAGGCGGTGCTCGCGGATGTACTCCCCGGAGATGGTCTCTACTCCTTCCATGCAGGTGTGCTGGGCGTTGAAGGTGGGCAGGGCCCCCATGACGTTGGTGATGTTCATGAGCACGTTGGTGCCGTAGAGGGAGAGCCCGCCCTTCTTGGGGGCGGTCACGTTCTTGGGGTCGTTGATGGTGGCGGAGGCCAGGCGGTCCGCCTCCTTCCAGAGCTCGGGGTCTTTGGGCTGGGGCATCTTGTCCTGCTTGCCCACCACCACGATGGCCTTCAGTTTCTTGCTCCCCGCCACCGCTCCCGTGCCCCCGCGGCCTGCGGCACGTTCGTCGTTGTTGATCCAGTTGGCGAACCGCACCAGGTTCTCCCCGGCGGGGCCGATGGCCATCACGTCGGCCTCCTTCCCGTGTCGCTCCTGGAGGAGGCGGTGGACCTCGTGGGTGGTCTTGCCCCAAAGGTCCGAGGCGTCGTGGATGGAGACCTCTCCGTCTTTCACCAGCAGGTAAACGGGCTTTTCCGAGGCCCCCTTGATGAGGAGGCCGTCAAACCCCGCCCACTTCAGCTTGGCCGCGGTCCAGCCCCCCATGTGGCTGTCGGTGACGGTGCCCGTGAGGGGGCTTTTGGTGACCACGGCGAGCCTCCCCGACATCTTGGCCCGGGTGCCGGAGAGGGGGCCGTTCATGATGCAGAGCAGGTTTTCCGGGCCCAGAGGGTCCACCTGAGGGCCGTTTTCAAACACGTACTTCACCCCAAGGCCCCGGCCCCCCACGTACATCTCCAGGTCCTTGGGGTCCGGAGCAAAGTACTCCACCTTGCCGCTTGTAAGGTCTATACGGGCGATCCTATGGGCATATCCTCCAAGCATCTGCCACCTCCTATGGGCGGGATAGGAACAAAAGACGCTGCGAAGACCACGCGGGGTTGCCCTGCTTTCGGAGGAAGATTATACCACTTTTTGCCCAAAGAATGTGAAGCGCATCCGGGCATAATGGACCTATGCTGGCCCTAACCGGCGAGGTCCTGGTGGACTTGGTTTTGGAGGAGGAGGCCCCCTTGCGCTTCACCGGGGTCCTCGGGGGCTCGGTCCTGAACACCGCCACCACCCTGGCCCGCTTGGGCTTCCCCGCCTGCTTCCTCTCGGAGGTGGGGGACGACTGGGTCTCTGCCTGGAGTGAAAGGGAAATGGCCCGAAGGGGCCTAAAGGTCTGGCTCCAGTGCCATAAGGCCCCCATGCCCCTGGCCCTGGTGCGCCCAGACGAGGCGGGAAACGCCCGCTATAGCTTCCACCGCCCCTTCCAAGCGCCTTTCCGCCCCGAAGGGGGCCTCCTCAAGGGGGTCCGGGCCTTCCATTTCGGCTCCCTCTTCGCCCTCGAGGCCCGCACGGCGGAAGGGGTGGAGGCCCTCCTCCAGGAGGCCCTGGAGGAAGGCGCCCTGGTTTCCTACGACCCCAACCTGCGCCAAGACCCCACGGAGACGGAAAGAAGCCTCATAGCGGGTTACCTCGCCCGCACCGATCTCCTAAAGCTTTCCCTGGAGGACGCCAAGCTTCTCTTCCCGGAAAACCCCATAGAAGGGGTTAAGCGCCTTCCCATCCCCCTCAAGGTGCTCACCCTGGGACCGGAAGGGGCGGTGGCTTTCCACGGGGAAAAAGAGGTGCGCCTTCCCGCAGAAAAGGTCCAGGTGGTGGACACCGTGGGGGCCGGAGACGCTTTCACCGCCGGGCTTCTCGCCCTCCTCCTCAAATGGGGGTACGGGCGTGAGAACCTGAAGGCGCTTTCCCTAAAGGAGTTGAAAAGGGCCCTTCAGGGGGCGGTGGCCCTTTCCGCCCTGGCCTGTACCGTGCGGGGGGCCTACCTGCCGGAAGAGGGGCTAAGGGCCTGGAAAGCGCGCTTCTTAAGGGATTAGAAGGACCTTCCCCACGGTTTTGCGCCCCTCCAGGGCCTCGTGGGCCTCCTTGGCCTTCTCCAGGGGGAACTCGGCCCCGATGCGCACCTTAAGCCAGCCCTCCTTTACCGCCTGGAAGACCTCCCCAGCGCGCCAGAGGAGCTCCTTGCGGCTTGCGGTGTAGTGGTGCAGGGTGGGGCGGGTGAGGAAGAGGCTACCCTTGCGGTTCAGCACCTGGGGGTCCAGGGGGGGAACGGGCCCCGAGGACTGGCCGAAGAGGACCAGGTAGCCCCGGGGCCTTAGGGCCTCGAGGCTCCCCTCAAAGGTGCTCTGGCCCACGCCGTCGTAGACCACATCCACCCCACCCCCGGAGAGGGCCTTCACGGCTTGGGCGAAGCCCTCGTAGGGGAGGGCGTAGTCGGCCCCCGCTTGCAGGCAAAGCCAGCGCTTCTCCTCGGTGCTGGCCGTGGCGTAGACCGTGGCCCCCAGGCGCTTGGCCCACTGGATGAGGAGCTGCCCCACCCCCCCGGCTCCGGCGTGCACCAGGACCTGGTCCCCTGGGGCCACGGGGTAAGTGCTCTTGAGGAGGTAGTGGGCGGTCATGCCCTGGAGGAGGGCCGCGGCGGCGAGCTTCGGGTCCAACCCCTCGGGGACGGGGACGAGCCTCTCCGCCGGGACCACCTGGTACTGGGCGTAGGAGCCCTGGACGTTGGCGAAGGCCACCCTGTCCCCAGGGGCCACCCCCAGCACGCCCTCCCCCACCTTCTCCACCACCCCAGCCCCCTCCTCCCCCAGGGTGAAGGGGAGGGGCACGGGGTAAAGGCCCTTCCGCTTGTAGGTGTCGATGAAGTTCACCCCGATGGCCAAAAGCCGCACCAGGACCTCCCCGGGGCCCGGCTCGGGGACGGGAAGCTCTTCCAGCCGCAAAACCTCAGGCCCACCCGTTTCGTGCACCCGTATGGCCCGCATGGGAAGAGTCTACCCCTCAGAACCCCCGCTCGTACTGGGGGGGCACCGGGGGCTTTAGGCCCAAAGCCTTGGCCGCCTTCAGAGGGAAGTAGGGGTCCCGGAGGAGGACCCGGCCCAGAAGCACCAGATCAGCGCTTCCCGCCTGGAGGACGGTCTCCGCTTGCTCCGGGGTGGTGATGAGGCCCACCGCCCCCGTGGGCAAACCCACCCGCTTGCGCACGGCGTCGGCAAAGGGCACCTGGAAGCCGGGGGCCACGGGGACCTTCACCCCGGGCACCACGCCCCCGCTGGAGAGATCCAGAAGATCCACCCCCAGGGCCTTGAGCCTTTCGGCGAAGGCCAGGGTGTCCGGCAGGCCCCACCCCCCCTCGGCCCAGTCCGTGGCCGAGACCCGCACGAAAAGGGGGACCTCGGGGGGCAAAGCCTCCCGCACCGCGCGGGCCACCTCCAGGGGAAAGCGCATGCGGTTCTCCAGGCTTCCCCCGTAAAGGTCCGTCCGCTGGTTGGCAAGCGGGGAGAGGAAGGAGGAGAGCAGGTAGCCGTGGGCCATGTGGAGCTCGATCACCTGGAAGCCTGCCCTTAGGGCCCTTTTGGCCCCTTCCACAAAGGCCTTTAGAATCCGTTCCATCCCTGCCTCATCCAGGGCCTCGGGCACCGGATACCCCTCGGCGAAGGGAATGGGGCTTGGCCCCACCACCCGCCAGCCCAGGGGCTTTCCTCCTTCCCAGGGGGGGGCGGTCCCCGCCTTGCGCCCGGCGTGGGCCAGCTGGATGCCCGGCACCGCCCCCGCCTCCTCTATGCGCCGGGCGAGCTCCCTAAGCCCAGGCAGGTGCGCCTCGGACCAGATCCCCAGGTCAAAGGGGCTGATGCGCCCCTCCGGGAGGACGGCCGTGGCCTCCACGATCACGAGCCCCACCCCGCCCAGGGCCCGGGTAGGGTAGTGGAGGAGGTGCCATGCCGTGACCTCGCCCCCTTCCGTGGCCGAGTACTGGCACATGGGGGACATGGCCAGGCGGTTCTTGAGCCTGAGGCCGCGAAGCTCCAGGGGAGAAAAGAGGAGGGACATGGGTCCATTATGACCGGAGGGCGTGAAGGGGTATAATGCCCCGTGTCCGGCTATGGAACCTCTTTCAACGGAAAGTTGGCCGAGGAGGGAAGCCCATGAAACGAGCCCTTTGGGTTTTGGTGGTTTTTCTAGGGCCTGCCCTGGCCCAACCCCTCCGGGTGGCCATCCTCTGGCACCAGCACCAGCCCCCCTACGAGAACCCTGTCACGGGGCAGTACGAAGGGCCCTGGGTGCGGGCCCACGGGGTGAACGACTACCCCTGGATGGCCGAGGTGCTCAAGGAGTTCCCCGAGATCAAGGTCACCTTTGACTACACCTCCACCCTCCTCAAGCAGATCGGGGACTACCTTTCCGGCAGGGCCAAGGACGCCTACTGGCGGGTTTCCGAGAAGCCCCTTTCCCAGCTCACCCCGGAGGAGCGGGCCTTCGTCGTGGAGCGCTTCTTTGACATCAACCCTCGCTTCGTGGAGAAGAGCCCCCGCTACCGGGAGCTCCAGGCCAAGAAGACCCGGGGGGAGGCCTTCAGCGACCAGGACCTGCAGGACCTCAGGGTCTTGTGGAACCTGTACTGGATCAACATAGACTACATTGAGCGCGACCCTGGCCTCCGGGCCCTCTACCGCAAGGACCGCGGCTTCACCCAGGAAGACGTGAACTACGTCCTCCGGAAGCATCTGGAACTCATGGCCACCATACTGCCCCTGCACAAGGCCCTGTGGGAGCGGGGGCAGATTGACCTCATCACCACCCCCTACTACCACCCCATCCTCCCCATCCTCCTGGACAAGGAGGCCATCCGCGAGTCCAACCCCGCCCTGGCCCTGCCCAAAGAGCCCATCGCCTGGCCCGAGGACGCCGCCTGGCAGGTGCGGGCCGGGAAGGAGTATTTCAAGAGCCTTTTCGGGAAAGACCCCAAGGGCATGTGGCCCCCCGAAGGGGCGGTGAGCCAGAAGGCCGCCGAGCTCTATGCCCAGGAGGGCATCGGCTTCCTGGTGACGGACGAGGCCATCCTGGGCAAGAGCGGCTTCCCCGTGAACCCCGCCACCCTAACCCGCACCTACCACGTGGAAAAGGACGGCAAGCGGGTGGTCCTCTTCTTCCGCCACCGGGACCTTTCCGACCGCATTGGCTTCAGCTACAGCCAGATGAGCGCGGAGAGGGCGGTGGAGGACTTCATTGGTGCCCTCTTGGAGATCCGCCGCCAGGTGATCGGCCAGAACCCGGGCGCGGTGCTCACCATCGCCCTGGACGGGGAGAACGCTTGGGAGAACTACCCCAACAACGGCAACGACTTCCGCCGCCTCCTCTACCGGCGCCTCACGGAGGAGCAGCGTAAGGGCACCCTGAAGACCGTGCTCTTTTCCGAACTCCTCAGCGAGCCCTCCTTGCCCATCGCCCGGCTGGGCACCGGGGGTTGGGCGGGGGATTTCGCCATGTGGGCGGGGGAACCCGAGGAGAACGAGGCCTGGGACCGCCTTTCCCGGGCCAGGCAGGCGGTACTGGCCTTCAAGGAAAAAGGCGGGGACCCCCGGGCGGTGGAGCAGGCCATGGGCCTCATCTACGCCGCCCAGGCCTCCGACTGGTTCTGGTGGTACGGCCAGGACACGGGCTTCCCCAACAACCCGCCCTTTGACGAGGCCTTCCGCGCCCTCTTGCAGGCGGTGTACCGCACCCTGGGCCAGAAGCCCCCGGAGGAGCTCTTCATCGCCGTGCGGCCCCCGGCCCAGCCCCAGGGGGCCCCGGGCCGGGTGAGGCCCACCTTGGACGGCCGGGCCACCCCGGAGGAGTGGCAGGGGGCCGCCTACCTGGCGGACCTGGACGGCACCACCATGCAGACCCCGGACGACCTGATCCGCGGCGTGGCCTTGGGGTTTGACGAGCAGAACGTCTACCTGCGCGTGGACCTGCGGGACGGGGTGCGGGCCCGGGACCTGGTGGGCCAGGGCTACCGCCTGCACGTCTACGCCACCACCCCCAGGGAGGAGGGCGGGGCGGCCTTCCCCGAAGGGGCGGAGGTCTCCCTGGGCTTCCCCCTGCAGCAGCGCATCACCCTGGACCTGGACCAGGTGCGGGAGGGGCAAGGGGTCTTGGTGCGCTTTGCCTACCGGGAAGGGGCTTGGGTAATGGCCAGCTCCCCGGCGGACCTGGCTGGGCGGCGGGCCTGGGTGGACGAGGTGGTGGAGATGCGCATCCCCTACACCACCCTGAAGGCGGAGGCCGGGGACACCCTGCGCCTGGCGGTGGTGCTGGAGCGGGGGGGTAGGGTGCTCGACACCGCCCCCAACGGGGCTCCCCTGGCCCTGAGCCTGCCCCAGCGCCTGGCGGGGAAGGAGGTGTTGCGCCTCGCCGACCCCGCAGGGGACGATCACGGCCCCGGCACCTATACCTACCCCAAGGATAACGCCTTCGCCCCCTTCAAGGGCCTCTTTGACCTGCTGGAGATGCGGATTTTGGACGGAGGGGACACCTGGACCTTCGTCTTCACCTTCGGGGAGATGACCAACCCCTGGGGGGCCCCGGCGGGGTTTAGCCATCAGCTCGTGAACGTCTATATCGACTTCAAGGAGGGCGGCCGCACCGATACCTTCGCCAAGGGGGCCAAGGTGGCCTTTGACCCGGAGCACCCGTGGGACCTCTTCCTGAAGGTGGCGGGCTGGCCCCAGTACGGGCAACGGGTGGGCTTCCCGGACGGCACGGACACCGCCGATGGGGTGGTGGTGAGCAGCAACCCCGCCGACAAGCAGGTGATCCTGCAGCTGGACAAGAAGTACTTCAACCCGGCCCCCGGGCAGAGGGTGTGCTTCTACGTCCTGGTGGGGAGCCAGGACGGCTACGGCCCGGACCACTTCCGCCCGGTGGGCAAGGAGGCGGGGCCCTGGAACCTGGGCGGGGCCCAGAACGAGGACGCCCCCTTGGTGGTGGACTACCTCTGGCCGGAGAAGGGGGTGCAGGAGGCCATGCTCTCCCGGTACGGAGGCGGGAGGCACGCGGTGCTCAAGCCCTACTGCGTGGCCTGGCCTTAGACGGCGTAGACTGAGGCCATGGACCGGGACCTCGAGGCCGCCTTCCGACGGGTGGAGGAACTCCTCTTCGGGGGCCCCTCCCGCCCCGGCCTCACCCTCTACGACCTCCAGCGCCTGGTGGGCTACCCGGCGAAGGGAAAGGAGCCCTACGTCCACACCCTGCCCGCCCTTCCCGGGGTCCAGGCGGTGCGCCTCTACTACTACCCTGAGGACCCGGAGCTGGAGCTCATCGTGGAGATCGTGGACCGGGAGGGGAAGCAACACCTCCGCCACTTCCGCTGGAACGGGGTCACCTGGGAGACCCCCAAGGGGAAGAAGGGGGAGCGCAAGGCCACGGCGGTTCCTCAAGGCCCCTTGAAGGTCGGGGAGGACTACTTCCTCGGCTTCGCCCCCGAGGAGGCCGTGGCCCTGGAGGCGGCCCTAAGGCGGGGGGAGGCCCCGGGGCTCAAGTACCTCCTCTGCCCCAGGTGCCGCACCCGGATCTTCTACGCCTACGCCGCAAACCCCCAGGGGCTCGCCTGCCCCACCTGCGGCAACCCCACCCTCCTCTTTAAGACCCTCACCGGGGAGGAGCGGAAGGACCCCCTCGAGGCCCTGGCGGAGGAACAGAGGCGGCTCAGGCTCGCTTTGGAGGAGCTTCTGGCCTACCTCAAGCGCAAGCTGGGTCCTTAGGATGCTCCTTCTTCTGGGCCCCACGGATGCGGGAAAGACCACCCTGGCCAGGAGGCTCCTCCAGAAGGCGGGCGAGGCCTTTCTCCTGGATCTGGACCCGGGGCAGGGGGCCCTTCCCGGGACCTTCTCCTTTTTCCTCCACCGGGAGGGGCGCCTCTTCCTCGTGCGCCGGACCCTTTTGGGCACCCTCTCCCCGGCGGGGGCGGAGGCGAAGGCCCTGGTGGCCGCCCTGCGCTTAGCCCGCCTCATCCCCCCGGGAAGCCCCGCGGTGGGGGACACGGACGGGCTTCTGGACCCGGAATACCGCCTCCTCCAGGTGGAGGCCCTAAACCCCGTGGAGGTGGTGGTCCTGGGTGCGGAGGGCCTCTATAAGGCCCTCGCCTGGCGGAAGGACCTCAGGGTGCGCCTCCTCCCTCCCCTCCCCGAGGCCCGGAGGAAGACCCTGGCAGAGAGGCGGAAAAACCGGCAGGAAAGGCTCCTCGCCCACTTTCGGGAGGCGGGGCCAAAGCTTGCCCCCCTCGAGGGCCCGCCCCTCTGGGACCGCCTCTACGGCCTCCTGGACCCCGAGGGGTTCTTCCTGGGCTACGGGCGGCTCCTCGCCTTCGGAGGTGGGGAGGGGCTCTTCCTCACCCCGGCCAAGGGCGAGGTGGCCAAGGCCATCCCCACCCGCCTCGCCCTTCCTACCCCCGCACTACCAGGTTGAGGATCCTCCCCGGCACATAAATCTCCTTCACCACCTCCTTGCCCTCGAGGTGGGCCCTTACGTTTCGCACCTTAAGGGCCTCGGCCTTGGCCACCTCCAGGGGAGCGTCCTTGGGGATCCTTATCGTCCCCCGCACCCTTCCGTTCACCTGGACGGCCACCTCCACCACGTCCTTCTCCAGGGCCTTCTCGTCCAGCTCGGGCCAGCCCGCCTCAAAGAGGCTATCGGGCCAGAACCAGTGCCAAAGCTCCTCGGCGAGGTGGGGGGCGAAGGGGAAGAGCATCTGCAGGTAGTAGCGGATGACGGTGCGGTAGACCGGGGTGACGGGGCGGTCCTTGCGGTACTCGTAGAGGACGTTCAGGAGCTCCATGAGGGCGGCGATGGCGGTGTTGAAGCGCAGGGCCTCGAGGTCCTCCGTCACCTTCTTCAAGGTGGCGTGGAGCTTCCGGTAAAGCTCCCTGTCGGCCCCCGCAAGTTCCTCCGCCTGGAACCGCCCGCTGGTGGCCAGGAGGGCCTCCTTGTCCTCGGCCACCCGGCGCCACACCCGGTTCAGGAAACGCCAGGCCCCCTGGACCCCCTCCTCGGTCCAGACCATCTCGTTCTCCGGGGGCGCGGCGAAGAGGATGGTGATGCGGGCGATGTCCGCCCCCTGCTCCTTCACGAAGGGCCCCACCATGACCCCGTTGCCCTTGGACTTGCTCATGACGGCGGGCTTCCAGAGGTGGAGGGTGCCGTCCTCGTGGGGGCGGAGCTCGGCCCCCATCTTCTTCACCTCCTCCAGGGTAAGCTCGCTCTGGGGGATCTCCAGCCGGATGCGGGTGGGCTCGGGGAGGCGCACCACGCTTCCTTCCACCTCCACGGGGCCGAAGTCCGTCCAGGCCATGACCATGCCCTGGGTGAAGAGGCCCTTAAAAGGCTCCTCCACCTTCACCATCCCCAGGTCGTGGAGAAACTTGGTGAAGAAGCGGCTGTAGAGGAGGTGAAGCACCGCGTGCTCCACCCCGCCGATGTACTGGTCCACGGGCATCCAGGCGTTGGCCTTTTCGGGGTCAAAGGGGAGGCGGTCGTTTTTGGGATCGGTGTAGCGGAGGTAGTACCAGCTGGAGTCAAAGAAGGTGTCCATGGTGTCGGTGTCCCGCTTGGCGGGGCCACCGCACTTGGGGCAGGTGGTCTCGTAGAACTCGGGGTGGGCTTCAAGGGGGCTCTTCCCCTTAGGGCGGATGTCCTCCACGTCCTTGAGGTCGGGAAGGAGGACGGGAAGCTCCTCCTCGGGGACGGGCACCACCCCGCAGGCCTCGCAGTGGACCATGGGGATGGGGGTCCCCCAGTAGCGCTGGCGGCTTATGAGCCAGTCCCGGAGGCGGTAGGTGACCCGGCCCTTCCCCAGGCCCTTTTCCTCCAGCCAGGCGATGACCCGCTTCTTCCCCTCCTCGCTTGGCGTGCCGTCAAAGGGCCCCGAGTTCACCATGATCCCGGGCTCCTCGTAGGCCCTTTCCAAAGGCTCAGGGAGGGGTTCACCGGGCCGTTCAATCACCTTCTTGATGGGAAGGCCAAACTTCTTGGCGAACTCAAAGTCCCGCTGGTCGTGGGCGGGCACAGCCATGATGGCCCCGGTGCCGTAGCCAAAGAGCACGTAGTCGGCGGTCCAGATGGGGATCCTCTCCCCGGTGGCGGGGTTTAGGGCGTAGGCTCCGAGGAAGACCCCGGTCTTCTCCCTGCCTTCCGCCTGGCGCTCAATCTCCGTCTTGCGCTTGGCGGCCTCCACGTAGGCCAGGACCTCTTCCCGCCTTTCGGGGGCGGCAAGCTTTAGGGTCAGGGGGTGCTCCGGAGCGAGCACGAGGAAGGTGGCCCCGAAGAGGGTGTCGGGGCGGGTGGTGAAGACGGGGATCTTCACCTCCTTCCCCTCCACGGGGAAGAGGATCTCCGCCCCCTCGGAGCGGCCGATCCAGGCCCTTTGCATGGCCTTGACCTTCTCGGGCCAGTTGAGGCCCTCGAGGTCCTTGAGGAGCCTTTCAGCGTAGGCGGTGATGCGCAGGTACCACTGCTCCAGCTCCCGCTTCTCCACGGGGGTGTCCTCGTGCCGCCAGCACCGCCCCTCCACCACCTGCTCGTTGGCGAGGACCGTCTGGCACTTGGGGCACCAGTTGACGAGGCCCTTCGCCCGGTAGGCCAGGCCCTTTTCCCACATCTTGAGAAAGATCCACTGGTTCCAGCGGTAGTACTCGGGCTCGCAGGTGGTGACCTCCCGGTCCCAGTCGTAGAGGATGCCCATGAGCCGGAGGCTCTCCTTGGCCTGGCGGATGTTCGCGTAGGTCCAGTCCTTGGGGTGGACGCCGAACTTCAGGGCGGCGTTCTCCGCCGGAAGGCCAAAAGCGTCCCAGCCCATGGGGTGGAGGACCTCGTAGCCCTGCATCCGGCGGAAGCGGGCCAGGACGTCCCCCATGGTGTAGTTCTTCAGGTGGCCCATGTGCAGGTCCCCGAGGGGTAGGGGAACATGACGAGGACGTACTGCTTCCCTCGACCCCCCGGGAGGTCCTTGGCCTTCATGAATCCCTTCTCCTCCCAGAAGCGTTGCCACTTGGCTTCGATGGCGTGCGGGTTGTACTTCTCCATGGCTCCTCCTCAAAAAAGCCCCTCCCTAGGAGGGAAGGGGCCCCAAAAACCCTTCCCCCCGCTAGGGACGTAGGGACGCGCGCACGCCCCCATGATACGCCTTGGCGCCGGGGCGCTTCCACACGAAGGCCCCGCGCCGGGAAGGTCCGGCGCGGGGCCCGGCCCAGGGCCTCAGCCCTGGGTCTTCTCCCCGGCCTCGTCCTCGAGGCCCAGGCTCGCCAAGAGGTCGCCGTAGAGGTCGCCGAGCTTCACCGTGGCCGTGGTGGTGGGCACGCTGGACGCGTCGTAGAGGTTGTACTCCGCCACGGCCCCGTACTCGTACTCCCTCCGGTCCTCCCGGCGGGGCGCCCCCTTGCGGCGGGCGCGCTCCTTGCCCGAGCGGGCGCGCCGGGGCCGCTCCTCCTCCTGGGGCAGGGGGGGCGGAAGGAGGCGCTTGCGGGAAAGGGAGACCCGCTGCTCCACCGGGTCAATGTTGAGGACCACGACCTCCATCTCGTCCCCCTTCTTGAAGAGGGCAGCCGGGTTCTCCACCTGTTTGTGGTCCAGCTCGGAAACGTGGACGAGCCCCTCAATGCCGGGCTCAATCTCCACAAAGACCCCGAAGTCCGTGACCCCGGTAACCTTGCCCTTCAGCACGGTGCCGGGCGGGTACTTCTCGGTGAGCTGCTGCCAGGGATCGGGCTGGGTCTGCTTGAGGCCAAGGGAGAGGCGGCGCTCCTTGGGGTCCAGGCGCAGGACCACGGCCTCCACCTCGTCCCCCTCCTTCACCACCTCGGAGGGGTGCTTGGGCCGCTTGGTCCAGGAGAGCTCGGAGATGTGGATTAGGCCCTCGAGGCCCGGCTCCACTTCCACGAAGGCCCCAAACGGCGTGAGGCCCACCACCTTGCCCCGGACCCGGGTGCCCACGGGGTACTTCTCCGCCACCGTGGTCCAGGGGTCGGGGATGAGGGCCTTGATGGAGAGGTTGACCCGCTCCTTCTCGGGGTCCACGGAGAGGACCTGGGCCTTCACCTTCTGGCCCTTCTGGATCACCTCGCGGGGGTGGTTGAACCGCCCCCAGGTGATCTCGGAACGGTGGACCAGGCCGTCCACGGGGCCCAGGTTGACGAAGACCCCGAAGTCGGTCACCTCCACCACGGTGCCCTCCACCACCTGGCCGGGCTCGAGGCTCTTGAGGAAGGCCTCCCGGGCCTTCTTCTGCTCCTCCTCCAGCACCGCCCGGCGGGAGAGGATGACCCGGCCCTTACGGCGGTGGAACTCAATGATCTTCGCCAGGACCTGCTGGCCCACGAACTCGTCCAGGTTCGGGACGCGCCTGAGGTCCAGCTGGGAGGCGGGCATGAAGCCCTGGACACCGTCCAGCTCGGCGACCACGCCCCCCTTCACCCGCTCCTTGATGGTCACGGTGACGGGCTCGCCCTTCTCGTAAAGCTCCTGGATCCGGTCCCACTTCTCCTGGGCCTCGATCTTCTTCCGGGAGAGCAGGATCTGGCCCGTCTCGGGGTCCACCCGGAGCACCTGGACCTTCACCTCGTCCCCAGGGCTCAGAAGGTTCCTGAGTTCCTCCTCGGAGAGGGGCTTGGTGGTGAGCTGGTTGAAGGGGATGATGCCCTCGGTCTTGGCGCCGATGTCCACCGCCACGCCTTCCGAGCCCACCAGAACCACCTTGCCCGTCAGGATCTGCCCGGGGCGCACGCGCTTCTCCAGCCGGGCCTCCGTCTCCTGAAGGGCCGCTTCCATGCTGAAGGTCTGTTCCGGGGTCTGGGTCGCCTTGTCTTCCATGCCGCCTCTATCCTCCTCTAGCCTTCTGCCACACGAAAAGGAGGGGGAGAGCCACTACTCCCCGCTCTCGTGTGCACAAGCCCCGAAGGGCATACTCCCCCTTTATACCACCCCTCCTCCCGTTTGCCAAGACCTCGCCCCAGGCCTGGGCCCTATCCGCCCTCGCGCTTGACAAGGCCGCGCCTTTTGCTAAACTGATGCTTGCGCTGAGGCGCGCCCACGCCGGGGTGGTGGAACTGGTAGACACGCCATCTTGAGGGGGTGGTGCCCGCAAGGGCGTGCGGGTTCAAGTCCCGCCCCCGGCACCAAACCGAGGCCCGAAAGGGCCTTGTTTCGCTTATGCGGCTCCTTCTCTCGCGCAAGCTTTCGCGCCTCGAGGACACCCAGGCCCTGGCGGAGGAGGTCCTAGGCCTCCTCCCCCGGGGCGCCCTTGTGGCCCTCGAGGGCCCCTTGGGCGCAGGCAAGACCACCTTCGTGGGCTTCCTCGCCCGGGCCCTGGGCTTCCCCGGCCGGGTCACGAGCCCCACCTACACCCTCATCCACACCTACCCCACCCCCGAGGGGCCCGTGGTCCACGCCGACCTCTACCGCCTGAAGGACCCCTCCCTCCTCCTCGGCCAGCTGGAGGCCGCCCTGGAGGGGGCACGGCTCGGCCTGGTGGAGTGGGGGGAGCCCCGCCTCCTCGGGGCGAGCCACCTCCTTAGGCTTTCGCCGGAAGGGGAGGCCCGCCGGGCCGAGCTATGGGAGGTCGGCCCCGGCGAGGAGGAGGGCGTCTAGCAAGGCCTCCCGGCCCGCCCGCCCGGCGAAGAGGGCCACCACCTTCCCCTCCCGGTCCACCACGAAGGTCCAGGGCTGGCCCAGGACCTTGAACCGGGCCGCCACCTCGTGGGGCCGGTCCCGGTCCGAGGCCAGGAGGGGGATGAAGCGGGGGTAGGCCTTCATGTACTCCAGAACCACCTCCCTGGTGTCCCGGGGCTCCCGGCTGATGACGTAAAAGGGGACCCCCGTCTCCTCCGCCACCCGGTGCAGGCGGGGGAACTCCGCCTTGCACACCGTACACCAGCTGGCCCAAAAGACGATGACCGCAGGCTTTGGCATCGTCGCCGGGGTCACGGGCTGGCCTTTGGGGTCCAAAAGGAGGAAATCGGGGAGGGGCTCGCCCGGCTTCACCGCCAGGGCCAGGCTCAACGCGCCCGCCACGAGAAGGGTCCAGAGTTTGGTCATGGCTTCAGTATGGCAGAAGAGGTTTTGAAAAGGGCGAACGCCCTCACCGGGGACGGCGCAGGCGCTTCAGGCCGTGGTCGGGCCGGATCCCGTCCGCGAGGAGGTGGAGCCACTGGGAGGCGTAGTAGCCGAGCAGGCCGAAGCCCCACAGCTCCGGGGGAAGGTCCAAGGAGACCTGGAGGCCCAGCGTCCAGCGCAGGACCAGGAGGAGGAGCCCCACCCAAACCCCCAGGTAGGCGAGCCGGGTGAGGGGCCCAAGCAGCCAGGTGTGGGAGAGGCCCCGGTGCCTAAAGAGCCAGCCGTATGGGCGCCAGAAGGCGGCAAAAATCCCCCAGCGGCGGCTCGCCCTCACCCCCCGCTCCGCCAGGTCTAAGTCGGGGGAAAGGAGGTAAGTGCCCGCCAGGTAGGCGAGGCCGAAAGCCCAGGCCCGGGGGTCCTCCGGAGAGCCCCCCGCCGCCAGGTGGGCCAGGGCCAAGCCGCCCAGCGCCGCCAGGTTCAAGGCCTCGTGGGCGCGCCCCGAGGGCATGCCCCGATTATAGGCTGGGAAGGGGGAAGCGCTCGCCCGTGGAGAGGACGTCCACCCTCAGGCCGCGGACGCCCCGGCCCGTGTACTCGGCCCCGCCGGCGTCCACCAAGGTGACCCCGCCCGCCCACACCTCCCCGAGGCCCCGAAGGAGGCGGAGGGCGGTGTTTTCCAAGAGGCCGAGCCCCACGAGGTCGGGGTTGTCCGCCACCAGGCGGGAAAGGGCCAGAAACCGCCCCCGCTCCTCCACCCGGGGAAGGAGGGCGAGCCCCCTGAGGAGGGCGAGGCCGAACCCCGCCCGGACCTCGCCCTCCAAGGCGTAAAAGGCCGCCTCGCCCAGGAGGCCGGCGGCCTCCCCCACGGCCACCACCCCGCCCTCCTGGCGGTAAACCTCGGCGAGGGCCTGCAGGAGGAGGCTATTGCGGATGAGGTCCAGGAACTCCGGCAGGCTCTCGGCGGCGAGGATCACCAGGGGGCTTTCCGCCACCCGCCGGGCCACCTCGGGGTCAAAGGCCTCCTCCCGGCGCCGGAGGTAGACCACCCGGCCCCGCCTGAGGCCCAGGTCGCGGTAGACGAGGCGCCAGGCCTCGGCCAGGTCCCGCAGGGCGTACGGGATAAGAAAAAGGGCCTCCCCGCGGGCCTCCTCAATAAGCCGGGCCTCCACCCGGTTGAGGGCGCCCCGCAAGGGGTCCGCGGTGAGCAAGGCGAAGTAGCCCTGACGCACGCTTTCACCTCCCCTGTACCTCCTAGGGTAGCGCACCCCTCATGAAAGGGGAAGGACGGTGTGGTAGACTGGGGGTCGTGGCCGCGATGATAACCCCTCCAGGGGCCGGCGTCAAGGACAAGAAGCGGGCCATCCTCGAGGCCACCCTGGCCGTGCTCCGGGAGGGGGGCCTCTCCGGGCTCAAGATGGAGGAGGTGGCCCGGAGGGCGGAGGTGGGCAAGGGCACCATCTACCTCTACTTCCGCGACAAGAGGGACCTGCTCAAGACCCTGGTGGAGGAGCGCACCTGGGCCTTCTACCGCGAGGTGGAGGAGGTGGTGCGCCGCAAAGCACCTTTTTTTGTGCGCCTTGAGGAGGTGCTGAAGCGCCGCCTGGCCTGGGTACAGGAGTGGCGGGGCCTCTGGGCCGCCGTGGCCCGGGAGGCCATGGACGACCCCGCCCCCTGGCTTAAGGGCCTCCACGAGCACTACCTCCGCCTCCTGGAGGAGCTTTTGCGGTCGGGCCAGTCGGAGGGGGCCGTGCGCAAGGGCCTCTCCCCCAAGGCGACGGCCGCGGTCATCGCGGCGATGGGGTGCACCCCCTCCTTGGAGGTGGAAGCCTATTTGGAGCACCTTATGGAGGTGCTCCGGAAAGGAGTAGAGCCGTGAAGGAGTTCAGGCCTGGGGACAAGGTGGTCTTGCCCCCCTACGGGGTCGGCGTGGTGGCGGGCATCGCCCAGCGGAGCGTAAGCGGGGTGAGCCGGGCCTATTACCAGGTGGACTTCCCTGGTTCCCGCTCCAAGGCCTACGTGCCGGTGGAGGCACCGCACAGCGTGGGCCTAAGAAAGGCCCTGGCCCCGGAAGAGATTCCCGTGATCCTGGACCTGCTCAAGAACGGGCGGATGCTCCTCCCCAAGCAGTGGGCCGCCCGGCACCGCAAGACCAGCGAGATCCTGGCGGACGGGAATCCCTACCGCATCGCCCAGATGGCGGGGCAGCTTAGGGCCTGGGAGGTGGAGCGGGGCCTTCCCGACCTGGACCGGCAGGCCCTGAGGCGGGCCATCCATCTTCTGGCCGAGGAGGTGGCCCAGAGCCTGGAGATCACCGTTCAGGAGGCGAAACGCCTCTTTGAGGAGGCCTGGGGCGAGGAGCTGAACTAAGCGCCCGCTTACACCCCCCGGCCGGGCCGGGGGGGTCTTCTTTTCCGGGGGGCTTCCCGGGCAAAGGAACCGGGGAGAAAGGACCTTTATCCTTTATACAAGGTTAGGAGGCGCGCGCCTAAGGGATTTCCGGGACCCTCATCCTGGCACAAGCGAGGATGGGGCGGTATTAGAGGAGAAGGCTCCAAGTGGCCTTTTCCGCCTCCAAAATGCGGCGGAGGTAGGTCCGCACCACCTCGGGGTCCAGGGCCGCCCAAAGGCTTCGGGCCAGGACCTCGAGGTCGTAGAGAACGGCCTGGAACTCGGGGGCGAACCAGTGCTGGGAAAGCTCCGCCCAAGGCCCCTCCTCCGGGACGTGGTGGGCCCAGGCCTCGAGGAAAAGTCCGTTCAAGAAGTAGAAGAAGACCACCCGGTAGGCGTAGGGAAGCCGGCCCATCTCCTCCAGCAGGGCGATGTAGCCCGCCCGCACCGGGTGGACCGGGGCGGAAGGACTGGCCCCCTGGAGGAGGAGCCAGTCCAGCTCCTCCACCGTGGCCATAAGGGCCTGGACCAAAGGGGCCCGGTGGGCCTGGGGGGCCTCCAGAAGCAGGCCCACCTGGTAGCGGTAGAGCGCCTCCACGAAGGGGTAGTCCTGCTGGAGCCAAAACTGGAACCGCTCCTCGTCCAGGCGAAGGGGCAGGGCCTTGATCTCCTCAAGGAGCCCCGGGACTTCCTTAAGCAGGTCCAGACCCAGCATCCCCACCTCCCAGCGTGCCGGCCCAGGCGCGCCCCCAGGCCCTAAGCGCCTCCGCCGCCCGCTTCGCATGGTCCGGGCCTTCCGCAAGCCCGAAGAAGGCGCTCCCCGAGCCCGACATGAGCACCCCTCTAAGCCCCAAAGCCCGCATCCGGCCCCGCACCTCCCTAAGCTCGGGGAAGAGGCGGAAGGCGGGGCCTTCCAGGCTGTTCCAGTACGGGGGCTCCTCCCCCCGGGCCAAGGCCTCGAGGATGGCCTCCACGGGGAGGTCCGGGCCGAAGTCCTCCGGCCGCACGGCCCGGTAGACCAGGGGCGTGGGCACCCGGAGCCCGGGAAAAAAGACCACCGCGGGGACCGGGGGCAAGGCGAGGGGCTTAAGCCTCTCCCCCACCCCTCGGGCCTCCGCCCCCCGCCCGAGGAGGAAGAAGGGGACGTCCGCCCCCAGGGTCCGGGCCAGGGCGAAGAGGTCCACCTCCGCCGGGTAGAGGGCCTGGAGGGCGAGAAGGACCTGGGCCGCGTCGGAACTCCCGCCCCCGAGCCCGGCCCCCTCGGGGATCCGCTTCTCCAAAAGGATGCGCACGCCCCCGGGTTGGCCCGCCGCCTCGAGGTAGAGGGAGGCCGCCCGGTAGGCCAGGTTCTCCCGCCCGTAAGGCCCCTGGAAGTGGAGGCCCGCCGAAACGGGCTCCACCACCAGCCGGTCCGCCAGGGAGAAGGGGGCGAAGAGGGTGTGGAGCTCGTGGTATCCGTCCTCCCGCCGGAAGCGGACGGAAAGCCCGAGGTTGACCTTCGCGGGGGCTAGGCGCTCCATATCCGGGCCAGGGCCTCCGCCAAGACGAGGTCCTGAGGGTGGGTGATCTTGAAGGCCGTGGCCTCCCCTTCCACCAGGGCCACGGGGTAGCCCAGGGCCTGGACCAGCTGGGCGTCGTCGCTGGCCTCGAGGCCCTTCCTCCGGGCGTAGGCGTGGGCCTCCCGGAGGAGGGCGGTGAAAAACCCCTGGGGGGTCTGCACCAGGCGGAAGGCCTCCCGGGGCACCACCCGGCCGTAGGCCTCCCCCTCCGGGGCCATGAGGGTGTCGGGCACGGGGAGGACGGGGACGGCGGCGCCGCTTCTTCGGGCGGCCTCGAGGACCCGCTCCACCAGGCCCCGGCTGACAAAGGGACGGGCCACGTCGTGGACCAGGACGAGGGGCAGGCTCGCCGCCTCCAGAAGCCGAGCCACCGAGGCCTGACGGGTGGCGCCCCCCTCTAAAAAGACGGCCCCAAGCCCCTTCGGGGGCTCCGCCCCGGGGGGCAGGGCCACCAGGACCTCCGCCGCGTCCCGGAAAGCGGCGAGGGTCCACTCCAGAAGCGTCCGCCCCCCCACCTGGAGAAAGGCCTTGGGGCCTCGGCCCAGGCGAAGGCCGTTCCCCGCGGCGGGGATGAGGACGGAAACCTCCACGCCCCCATGGTAGCATGGGCCGCGTGAGCGCTTGGGAAGCCCTTCTGCTCGGGGTGGTTGAGGGACTCACGGAGTTCCTGCCCGTCTCCTCCACCGGCCACCTCACCCTGCTCTTCCACCTCCTGGGCCTGCCCGTGGAGGAGGACCCCTTCCTTAAGACCTTTCTCGTGGCCATCCAGCTCGGAGCCATCCTGGCGGTCCTCCTCCTCTACGGAAGGCGCCTTGCGGCCGACCGGGCCCTTTGGCTCCGCATCGCGGTGGCCTTCGTCCCCACCGGAGTCATCGGGTTCCTCTTCTACCCCCTGATCAAAGGGGTCATCCTGGGGAACGACGCCGTGGTGGCCTTCTTTCTCTTCTTCGTTGGGGCAGTCCTCCTCTTCGCCGACCGGCTGGCGGAACGGGCCCAATACCAAGACGTGAAGGCCCTTCCCCTCGCCCGGGTGGCCTGGATCGGGGTCTTCCAGGGCCTCGCCGCCCTCTTCCCCGGGACGAGCCGGAGCGGGGCCACGATCCTGGGGGGCCTCCTCCTGGGCCTGGACCGGCGGGCCGCCGCCGAGTTCAGCTTCCTCCTGGCCCTTCCCACCATGTTCGCCGCCGTGGGCTACGACCTCTGGAAAAGCGCCCCAGAGGTGCCCGAAGGCGGCTGGTCCCTCCTCCTCCTCGGCTTCCTCGCCGCCCTGGCCACCGCCCTGGTCACCGTGCGCTGGATGCTGGCCTTCGTGGCCCGCTACGGCTTCCGCCCCTTCGCCCTCTACCGCATGGCCCTGGCGGCGGTCTACGCCTTCTTCTTCCTACGCTAGGGCCAAAGCCCGGTCCAAGGCCTTCAGGAAAACCTGGTACGCCTCCCGCCGGGCCCCCTCCCCCATGAGGCCGAGGCGGAGGACCTGGCCCCGGGTGGGCCCGATCCCGCCGGCCACCGCCACCCCCTCGGCGTAGAGGGCCCGGACCAGGCGGTCCGCGTCCACCCCCTCGGGGGGCGGACGACGAGCACCGTGGGCAGGGGGCTGGCCTTGGGGTAGGGCCGGAAGCCCCGGGCCTTAAGCTCCTCCAGGACCCAGGCGTAGACCTCACGGGCGCGCCGCTCCCGGACCGCCACCCCCTCCTCCAGGACCAGGTCCAGGGCCTCCAGGAGGGCGTAGTGGAGGAGGACGGGGGTGGTGTGGTGGTACCCGCCCCGCTCCCAATGCTCCGCCACCCGGGCGAGGTCCAGGTACCACCCCCGTTTCCCCGTGAAGGCCTTCCTGGCCTCGAGGCTTGCGGCGATGGGGGCGAGGCCGGGCGGGGCGGAAAGGCACTTCTGGCTCCCGGTGAAGGCGTAGTCCACCCCCATGGCCCGCATGGAGAAGGGGAGCATCCCCAAGGTGGTCACGGCGTCCAGGAAGAAAAGGGCCCCGGCCTCCTTGGCCAGGGCCCCGATGGCCTCCGCCGGGTTCAGCACCCCGGTGGAGGTCTCCCCGTGCACCAGGGCCACCATGCGGTACCGCCGCCGCTTCAAGGCCCGGGCCACGGCCTCGGGGTCCACGGGCTCCCCCGGGGGGAAGTCCAGGACCTCGGGGTCCAGGCCGTGGAGGGCCGCCATCTCCGCCACGCGTTGGGAGAAGGCCCCGTTCACCAGGACCAGGACCGGCCCCCGGTCCAGGTTGGCGAGGCCCGCCTCCATGCCCAGGCTCCCCGAGCCGGCGAGGGCGGCGACCAAGGCGCCCTCCCCGGGGTCAAACAGGGCGGCGAGCCTCTCCTGGATGGCCCGGTTCACCCGGAGGACCTCGGGGTCCAGGTGGCCGCGCATGGGACGGAGAAGGGCCTTCTGCACGCGCTCGGGAATGGGGGTGGGTCCAGGGGTCAGAAGCAGCATCCAAGCCTCCCTCAAAAAGGCCGGGCCCCCGCGGGCAAGCCCCGGGGGCCCCTTCCCGAAGGAAGGGACCCCCTACCGGCGAGCTCGCGAGGGCCTCATTGCGCGCCACTTTAGCAAAGCCTCCCCGGGCTTGTAAAGTGCTAAGTGGATGAAGGACTACTACGCCATCCTGGGGGTGAGCCGGGAGGCCAGCCAGGAGGAGATCAAGAAGGCCTACCGCCGCCTGGCCCTCAAGTACCACCCCGACCGGAACCCGGGGGACAAGGAGGCGGAGGAGCGCTTCAAGGAGATCAACGAGGCCTACGCCGTCCTCTCGGACCCGAAGAAACGGGCGGCCTACGACCGGGGCCACCTCGAGGCCCCCGAGTACCGGCCGGAGGACCTCTTTGACCTCTTCTTCCAGGAGGTCTTCGGCGTCCGCGGCCATAGGAGGCCTCCACGGGGGGAGGACCTGGAGGCGGAGGTGGAGGTGGAGCTCCAGGACCTCCTCCACGGCGCCGAGAAGGAGGTGCGCTACACCCGGCTCGTGCCCTGCGAGGCCTGCGGCGGCGAGGGAGGGAGGCGAACCCCCTGCCCCACCTGCCGCGGCCAAGGGGTGGTGGAGAGTTACCGCCAGAGCTTCTTCGGCACCGTGGTCACCCGGACGGCCTGCCCCCACTGCAAGGGGCGGGGCTACCTCCTCGCGGAAACCTGCCCCGCCTGCCGCGGCCGGGGCCGGGTGCCCCGGGAAGAGCGGGTCCGGGTGCAGGTGCCCCCGGGGATGGACGAGGGCCACCTCCTCCGCGTGCCCGGCTACGGCAACCTGGGCCCTGGAGGGCCCGGGGACCTTTACCTCCGCATCCGGGTCCGCCCCCACCCCCACCTGGAGCGCCAGGGCCCCGACCTCGTCTACCGCCTCCGCCTGGGGCTCGCCCAGGCGGCTTTGGGGGCGCGGGTGGAGGTGCCGGGCCTCGAGGGCCCCATCCCCCTGGACATCCCCCCCGGGACCGGCCACGGGGAGGTGTTCGCCCTGGAGGGCGGGGGCCTGCCCCTGCCCGGGGGCCGGGGCCGGGGCGCCCTCCGGGTGGTGGTGGAGCTCGCCGTGCCCAAGAAGCTCTCCCCCAAGGCGCAGAAGCTCCTCCGCGCCTACGCCGAGGAGGTGGGGGAGGAGGTGGCCCCCGAGGGCTTCTGGGAAAGGCTCAAGGGGTTCTTCCGTAAGTAGGGCCTTCCGTGGTATAGTGGGGCATTCCGGGTCGCTTCAGGGTGACCCCAAGGGTCTAAAGCCAACCCTTAAGCCCCGGATGCGGGCCCTCGGGCCCGGGGAAAGAAGGAGCGGTATGCAGAAGGGTCGGGTCAAGTGGTTCAACGCGGAAAAGGGCTACGGCTTCATTGAGCGGGAGGGCGACACGGACGTCTTCGTCCACTACACCGCCATCAACGCCAAGGGGTTCCGCACCCTCAACGAGGGGGACATCGTCACCTTTGACGTGGAGCCGGGCCGGAACGGCAAGGGCCCCCAGGCGGTCAACGTCACGGTGGTGGAGCCCGCGCGGCGCTAAGCCATAGGACGGCCAAGGCCCTGGACCGGGTCCAGGGCCTTTTTCACATGCCTCTCAGGGGGTGCGGGGTAGCATGGGGGCGATGCACGTCCTGACCCTGGACCTCGCGCCCGTCACCCCCAAGGACGCCCCCCTCCTCCACCGCGTCTTCCACCTGAGCCCGAGCTACTTCGCCCTCATCGGGATGGAGCTTCCCACCTTGGAGGACGTGGTCCGGGACCTCCAGACCCTGGAGGTGGACCCCCGGCGCCGCGCCTTCCTCCTCTTCCTCGGCCAGGAGCCGGTGGGCTATCTGGACGCCAAGCTCGGCTACCCGGAGGCGGAGGACGCCACCCTAAGCCTCCTCCTCATCCGGGAGGACCACCAGGGCCGGGGACTGGGCCGGCAGGCCCTGGAGCGCTTCGCGGCGGGCTTAGACGGGGTGCGCCGCCTCTACGCCGTGGTCTACGGCCACAACCCCAAGGCCAAGGCCTTCTTCCAGGCCCAGGGCTTCCGCTACGTAAAGGACGGGGGGCCGACCCTTACCTGGTACGTTCGGCCCCTATGACACCACCCCCTGCGGGCTTGCGCCAGCATAGGGGTCCCAGCAAAAGGTGGAGGCTTCTTTGGGGCCACCCGGGCAAGGGAAGGCACGCCCCGCCCGGGGCCTTCCGGGCGGGGCGTTTACTCTAGGCCGGCGAGCTTGCGGTTCTTCTCAATGTAGGACTTCCACTGCTCCGGGACGTCCTCCTCGGGGTAGATGGCGTTCACCGGGCAGGCGGGGACGCAGGCCCCGCAGTCAATGCACTCCTCCGGGTGGATGTAGAACTGGTCCCCCCGTCGTAGATGCACTCCACGGGGCAGACCTCCACGCAGGACTGGTCCTTGACGCCGATGCAGGGCTCGCAGATCACGTGCGGCATTCCTCACCTCCCGAGCAACCGCTCCCCCCTATTTTAGGGCAACCCGGCCCCTGTCAAGCCCTAGGCCAGGGCTTTACCCAAAACTCCTTCCTCGCCCTCCCTTAGCCTGCTTCAAGAGTTCTTGGGTGACTTCATAGTTGAGCAGGCGAACCAGGCCCCTCAGGAGCAGGTACGGACCATCCCTCTCGCTGGGCAGCCCCAGCTTGCCCCCGAGCTGCAAAAGAAACCCCTTGAACGGATCCCCCAACCGCTCAACTTCCCAAAGGAACACCGCCAGCCCCAGCAAAACCGCCACCACCTTCCGGATCCGGGCAAGCCCCCGCACCTGGAAGGTCTCAAGCCCCAGCCCCGTCTTCAAAAGCCGGAAGAACCGCTCCACCTCCCACCGCCTGCGGTACGCCTCCACCACCCGCGCCGCCTCCTCCCTCCCCCTCACCGGCAAGCTGGTCAGTAGCCACCACTCCCCACGCCGCCCCAGGGCTGGCACCCGGCAGACCACCAGGTGGAGCCGCCTCCCCTCCACCTCCACCTCCCTCCATCCGAAGTGGAGCCGCACCCGCTGGTACCTGCCCCCTACCCTCAGCTCCACCTCCTCCCCACAGGGAAGGGCCAGGGAAGAAGCCACCTTCGCCAGAGAACCCCCCTCCCCAAGCTTCCGGTCCCGGTAGACCCGCACCACGAACTCCTCCCCCAGGGCCAGCACCTGCCCAAACACCTTCCGGTCGTCAAACCCCCGGTCCGCCACATACACCAGCCTCCTGCCCACGCCCCCCAATCGCTCCCGGGCCGCCTCAATGGCTCCCTCCACCTCCTTGGGCAGGCTGGCAAACCCCCTCTCCCCGTAGGCCACCAGGTGGGCGTACCCCAGGGCCAGCCGCCCCGCGGGGTCCAACCCCAGGGCGGTGAGGAGCTCGTACCCGGGCCGCCTATCCTTCCCCACCCGGGCTATCCCCTCCAGGGCCCGGGCATAGGGCTTGACCACCGGGCTCAGGTCCAGGAGGACCAGAACCTCCTCACCCTCCAGGGCAGTCGCGCTCTCCTGATAGACCCGGTCAAGGAGGGCTTCTGCCTCCACCCGTGGGTTGGACAGGAAGCGGTAAAGGGCTTTGGCCTGGTGGAAGCGGTTCTGGAGGGGAGAAGGGAGCGAGGCCACCATCTCGCTCACCCGGGCTGAGCCTGCGGCCAAGGCGCCCCGCACCACCTCTTCAAACCGTCGGTGGAGGCGCTTATCGGGGGAAAACGCTCGCAAAACGGCCCGTGAACTCCTGGAGCCTGGCCTCGGCCACCTTGAGCATGTCCATGGATCACCCCCGGTACCAGATACGGGCTGCGCCCGCAAGGGGAGATTTACCACGAAACGGAGATGTGGGTAAAGTCCTGCTAGGCCCCGAGGTAGCGGAAGTAGGCCTCCCGGGGCACCGCCCCCAGCACCTCCTCCCCCTGGACCACGAGGACGATGGGGTGCTGGAAGAAGAGGGGGGCGAGCTCCGTCACCGCCGTCTCCGCCTCCACGCTGGGGACCTCCTCGAGGGGGAGGATGTGGTCGGAAAGGCCGAGGAGGCCCACGGGCCGGCCCTCCTGGTAGAGGAGGGCGAGGCCCCGGCCCTCGTAGGCCTCCACCCCCTCCACCCGGGCCAAGGGGCGGGCGAGGCGCTTGGCCGCCCGCGGGCCGAAGAGGCCGGCGGTGAGCAGGGTGGAGCAGGGGATGCGGGTGGCCCTCTGCCCCAAGGCCAGGGACCAGGTGAAGGCCAGGAGGAAGAGGAGCCCCTCCAGGAGGCCGTAGGCGTTGAACCCCTCCCAGCCCAGCTTCCCCTGGCCGCCGAGGAGGAGGTGGAGGGCCAGGGAGAGGAGGAGGGCGATGACCAGGGAGGCCAGGTAGGCGAAAAGCCCGGCCAGGCGAAGCTCCCTCACCGTGCGCATGGGTCTAGCTTACCAGGTCCTCCTCCCGGTCCACGTCCACCCCCACCTCGGGGTAGGGGGTGACGAGGGCCCGGGCCTCCACCCCCAGGATCCTTTGGGCCCGGGCCTCCACCTCGGCGAGGGAGAGGCGGCCCAGGAGGAGCTTCAGCAACACGTCCCACCCCACGAGGCGGGCCAGGGCCAAAGGCCTCTTGCGCAGGGCCACCACCCGCCGGGCCAGGGGAAGGGCCTCCCGGAAGAGGGACTTGTCCAAAAGGAGAAGGTTGCCGCCGGTGAAGGTCCCCTCCCGGAGGCGGGCGTAGGTGCGCTTGGTCCGGGGAAAGCGGGCCTCCACCGCCTCCTTGGGCACAATGGGGTAGACCAGGGCCGCCTCAGGAGCCTTATCCAGAACGAAGCGGACCGCCTCCCCCGTGAGGTGGGGGATGTCCCCGGTGGCCACGAGCACGCGCCCCTCCACGTGCTCCAGGGCCTGCTCCAGGTTTTCCAGGAGGCCTCCGCGGTCGGGAAGGGTGAGGGCGGGCGCGGGAACGAGGCCGGGGTTCTCCCCCACGTACACCGGGGAAAGCCCCGCGGCGTAGAGGGCCTCCAGGACCCACTCCACCATGGGCCGGCCGCGGTAGGGCACGAGGGCCTTGCTCCTCACCCCAAAGCGCTCGGCCCAGGCCTCCTTGCCCCCGGCGAGAACGATGGCGCCATGCCTCACAGCCCACCCCCTAGAAGGGCACCGCCTCCTGGGCCTCCCCCGCCTGCCCGCCCTGGAGGAGGACCTCCCGGTCGGGCAGGAGGTAGGCCCGGAACCCCTCGGCCTCGAGGGCCCCCACGGCCTCCTCCCCCACCCGCACCTCCCTCAGGGCGAGGAGGGCCTCGCCGAAGGCGCCCTGGACCCGGACGTACAGGGGGAGGGTCCCCGCGTGCTCGTCCAGGAGGCTTTTCAAGTGGGCCACCCCCCGGTCGTCCAGGAGGGAGGCCTCCACCTCCACCTCGAGGGCCCGGGGGACCTGCTCCAGCTCCTCGTAGGTCCAAACGGCCTGGGCCAGCACCCGCACGCCCCCTTCCTCCCGCTCCACCTCGGCGAGGACGAGCACGGGGGTGTCCTCCTTGAGCCTCGGGGAGACCTGGTCGTAGGCCCGGCCGAAGGCCACCGCCTCAAGCGCCCCCGTCTCGTCGGAGAGGACGAAGCGGGCCATCATCCCGCCGCTCTTTGTGGGCTTGCGCACCACCTCCTCCACCATCCCGGCGAGGAGGACCCTAGACCGGGGCGGCAGGTCCCGGGCCAGGTCGGGAAGCTCCTCCAGGGTGCAGGTGGCCGTCTCCCGGAGCCCGGGGTACCGCAAGATAGGGTGGCCGGAGACGTAGATCCCCAGGGCCTCCTTCTCGTAGCGGAGCCGGGTGATCTCGTCCAGGGGGGCGGCCTCGGCCAAAGGCGGCTCCTCCACCTCGCCGAAGAGGCCCATCATGCCCGAGCGGGCCTTCTCCCGGGTCTCGGCCGCCCACCTGAGGAGCCCCTCCAGGGAGGCGAGGAGCCGCGCCCTTTCCCCGAGGCCGTCCAGGGCACCCGCCTTGATGAGGGACTCCAGGGTCCGCTTGTTGAGCACCTTCTCGTCCAGCCGCTTGAGGAAGTCCCCGAGGCTCCGGTAGGGGCCGCCCCGCTCCCGCTCCCGGAGAATGGCCTCCGCCGCCGCCTCGCCCACGTTTTTCACCGCGGAGAGGCCGAAGAGGATCTGCCGGCCCTGGACCAGAAAGTCAAACCCGGAGCGGTTGACGTCCGGGGGAAGGACCTCTATGCCCATGGCCCGGGCGTCGCGGATGTACTCGGCCACCTTGTCGGAGTCGTGCCGCTCCACGGAGAGGAGGGCGGCCATGAACTCCACGGGGTAGTGGGCCTTCACGTAGGCGGTCTGGTAGGAGAGGAGGCTGTAGGCGGCAGCGTGGGAGTTGTGAACGATGACGTCCTCGGCCACAAAGGTGTGGGTCCCCTCCACGGTGAGGTCAAAGACCTCCTCCTCCCCCAAGGGCTCCACGGCCTCCACCCGGTCCCAATACACCTCGGCCTCGGCCAGGCGGAGAAGGGCCAGGCTCCCCGTTAGGGCGGCAAGCCGCCCCACCGTGGCCCGGGAAAGCCCCCGCCGCCCCCTGCCGAGGCAGAGGAGCCCTTCGGCCAAGCCCGCTTCCCGGAGAAGGTCCGCCACCTGCCCTTGGGCCACCTCGGCCACCGCCGCCCTCACCTCCTCCAGGAAGGCGAGGGGGAGGACATCTCTGGTGCTCCGGCCCGCCTTTTCCCAGGAGGCAAGAAGGGCCTCGAGGTCTTGTCGCCGCTTGCCCACAAGGTAGGGGCCCACCGTTTCGGCGAAGCGGCGGGCCGCCTCCAGCCCCCCAGGAGGTAAACGGCATACCCCTTGTACCCCCCGGAAAAGCGTTTTTCCACCAGGCGGGACTGGAGCCCCAGGCGCAGGAGGAGGTGCTGCACTCCCCAGGCGAGCTCCTTGGAGGCGGTGGCGTAGTGGATGAGCCTCCCCTTCGGGTCCACCCCGCCGTCCCCGGTCCAAAGCCGCCCCAAAAAGCGGGCCACCTCCTCGGGAGGTAGGCCGAAGACCGCCTCGGGAAGGCGCTTCGTCTTCGCGTCAAGCCCGAGAAGCCCCATCCGCCTCAGGAAGGCCACCGCGCCCGCCTCTTGCCTCCGGTCCACGCGGCCCACGTAAACGTGGGCCACCCCCCGGCGCCAGACCACCCGGATGCGGGTGTTGGGGAAGGCCCGCAAAGCCTCCTCCATGGCGGCGAGCTCCTCCTCGGAGGAGGTATAGAGGTAAACGCCGGAAGGGTGACGGAGATGGCCTTCGGCCAGGGCGAAGCCCAAAAGGTCCAGCTCGTGGCCCTCCAAGTGGAGGGAAGGCCGATAGGAGAGGTGGCGGGGCAGGGCCACGTAATCCCCAGGCGCCAAGGTCCCCAGAGGCCGCCACCCCTCCGGGGTGTAGACGGGGTGGTTGGCCGTGGCCTCCAAGACCCGGCCCGTGGCGGTGCGGAGGGCGTAGACCTGGGCCTTTCCACTCGGGAAGGCGGCCACCACGGGCCGCGGCACCAGGCGGAGGCGGGCCTCGTCCAGGGAAACCACCCAGACCCCCTTCGCCTCGCCCCGGACGATCTCCCCAACGCGCACCACCCTCCCGGTGCACCAGTCCACCACCCGGGCCCGGGCGGGGAGGCACTTGTTGAAGCCGTAGTTGGCGAAGGCCTCCAGCATGTCAAAGAGGCGGTTGGCCTCCTCCTCGGGCACGCCCCTTTCCTTGGCCCCCTGGACGAAGCGCTCCCGGTGGGACTTCATCTCCTCCACCTTCTTCTTGCCCATGGAGTTGTGGACCACAAGGTCCTCGGACACGAAGTTGGCGAAGGGGGGCACCCGGAGATCAAAGGTGCGGGCCTTTCCCGCAGGCTCCACCGCCACGATGGGGTCCCACAGAACCTGACCTTCTGCCAAGGCCTTGAGGCCCGGGTCGGCAAAGGCCTCCCCCAGGAGGAAGAGGCGGTGGCGGGAGAGGTAGCGGCGGGGACGCTTGAGGTTAAGACCGCTGGAGAGGCAGCTCCCCGCTACGGCGACCCTTCTCCCCGCCTCACTCCAGGAAAGCCCGCTCCTTCTCTTGGCCTCCGAGATGCGGTAGGCCACCGCAGGAGGCACGAGGCGAAGGTGCCAGCCCTGGCCAGGAAGGCGTCTTCTGGCTTCAGCCTCCAAGGCAGCCAACCGTTCGCGCTTAGCCCCAAGAGATAGGGGCCGATGAGCTCAGCAAAGCGAAGGATATCCTCCCGGCCCGAGATCAGAACCTCGTGGGCTCGAGGTCCCCTGGAGCGCAGTTGGCTCGTGATTCCCAGGCGGAGGAGGAGGTGGGCCACGTCCTGCGCCAAACCTAGGCTGGCCGAGCTGTACGAGATGCGCTTTTTCTCCACGGAGCCATCGGTGCTGAAAAGGCGGCCAAGGAAGAGGGCCAAGGCCTCCCTGCGGTAGCGGAACACCTCCTCGGGTACCCGCTTCTCCTCTGCCTTGGCCACCATCCCGGCCTCCACCACCAGGCGCTTCACCGGATCCTGGGCCCCGGGCCTCGGGGCCAGGGTGGCTAAGGTCACCACCCCCGTGGTGGGGTGGACGTAGGCTTTGACCTTGGCCCCCAAAGCCTCGGCGCACCGCCGATAGGCGGCCAGGAGCTCGGGGTCCTTGGAGTAGAAGAAGGCGTTCGGCCTCGTCCCCCTGCGGCCGGAGAGCTTCGTGTTACCGTCCCCTAGCAGCAAGGCCAAGAGGGTAACCCGTTCTTCGGGTGGGGCGAGATGTCCGGCCACAGGAAGTTCGGCAGGTACAGCGATGGGCGTACCCAGGGGCAGGTCGCAAAGGGGCTTCCACCCTTCCAGGGTCAGGAGAGGGTGGTCAGGGGTGAGGACTAGGGTGCGGCCGCTCCGGGTCCTGAGCCGCACCACCTCCCGGACGCCGCTTTCCAGAACCTCCAGCACCGGGACCCGGTAGAGGCGGTAATCGGGGCCGAGGGAGAAGACCTCCATGCCGGGCCGCACCTTCTCTATGGGCACCCTCTGACCCGTAGCCGCATCCAGGACCAGACTTCCCTCCGCCAAACACCGCCGGAGGAGGTCCGCCTCGCCCAGGGAGTACCCCGCCACGGCCGAGGCGATTTGCATGATCTGCTCCTGGTAGACGGGGATGCCGTAGGTCTCGTCCAGGATGGGCCTTAAGTACTTCTCCGCGTGGGGGAACTCGCTGTAGCTTGTGGGCTCCTGGCCGTGGTGGCGGCGGATGTAGGTGGGGATGTGCTCCATGGGGCCCGGGCGGTAGAGGGAGAGGATGGCGATGAGGTCCTCAAAGCGCCGGGGCTTGAGGCCGCGAAGCGTGGCGGTCATCCCCCCGATTCCAGCTGGAAAACCCCCTTGGTCTCCCCCCGGGAGAGGAGGGCGAAGGTCTTGGGGTCGTCTAAAGGGAGCCGGTCGTAGTCCAGCTCCACCCCCTGGGACGCTTTTACGATGCGCTTGGCCTCGTCCAGGAAGGTGAGGGTGCGCAGGCCCAAGAAGTCCATCTTCAAAAGCCCCAGGGCCTCCACCGCCCCCATGTCGTACTGGGTCACGGGCCGCCCCTCCTGGTCCCGCATGAGGGGGACAAGGTCCGTGAGGGGCTCGGCGGCGATCACCACCCCGGCGGCGTGGACGGAGGCGTGGCGGTTTAGGCCCTCGAGGCGCATGGCCACCTCGAGGACCTCCCGCACCTTGGGGTCCTTCTCCATCTCCGCCTTTAGCTCCGGCACCACCTGGATGGCCTCCTGCAAAGGCCTGGGCCTGCCGAACTGCACGGGGATGAGCTTGGCCAGCTCCTCCGCCTTCTTGTGGGGGATGCCGTAAACCCGGGCCACGTCCTTGAGGGCGGCCTTGGAGGCAAGGCTTCCTAGGGTGCCGATCTGGGCCACCTTGTCCTCGCCGTAGCGCTCCCGCACGTACTGGATCACCCGGTCCCGCTCCCGGTCCGAGAAGTCCGTGTCGATGTCCGGCATGGAGACCCTCTCCGGGTTCAGGAAGCGCTCAAAGAGGAGGCCGAAGCGCAAAGGGTCGATGTTGGTGATGCCCACGGCGTAGGCCACGAGGCTCCCGGCAGCGCTTCCCCTCCCGGGCCCCACGGAGATGCCGTTTCTCCGGGCCCAATTGATGTAGTCCTGCACGATGAGGAAGTACCCGGGAAACCCCATGCGCTCGATCACGGAAAGCTCGTAGAGGGCCCGGTGGAAGATGGCCTCCGCCGTCCACTCCCTGACCCCGGCCAAGGGAGGGAGGGTCTCCATGAGCCCCTCCCAGGCCTCCCGCTCCACCTGGGCCAAGGCCTCGGCCAGGGCCTCCCCGTCCCCGTGCGGGGGAGCTTCCCTAGAAGGCGGAAGATCTCCCGGTAAAAGCCCTCGGTGATCCGGTCCGGGTAGCGGCGGAGAAGCCCCTTAAAGGTGAGCTCCATGAGGTACTGGGCCTCGGTCCGCCCCTCGGGGAGGGGGAAGCGGGGGATGCGGTAGACCATCCGGTCCCCGATGGGAAGGTCCACCTCGCACATGCGGGCGATCTCCACGGTGTTGTCAAAGGGTTCGTCGCCCCACTCCTCCTCTGGAAGCATGGCCCGCATCTCCTCCGGGGTCTTCACGTAAAACTCGTCGCAGGGGAAACGCCAGCGCTCGGGGTCATCCAGGGTGCTCTTGGACTGGATGGCGAGAAGCACCTCGTGGGCGCGGGCGTCCTCCTTGCGCACGTAGTGGCCGTCGTTGGTGGCCACCATCCCCAGGCCGTACTTTCGGGCGAACTCCTTGAGGACCTCGTTGACCTTTTTCTGCTCGGGGAGGCCGTGGTTCTGGATCTCAATGAAGAAGCGGTCCTTGAAGATGGCGAGGTACTCCTCAAGCCGGGCCTCGGCCAGGTCCAGACGGTCCTGGAGGATGAACTGGGGGATCTCCGCCCCGAGGCACCCCGAGAGGGCGATGAGGCCCTCGGCGTGCTCGCGCAGGATCTCCCGGTCAATCCGGGGTTTTTCGTAAAACCCCTCCAGGTAAGCCCGGCTCGCCAGGCGCACCAGGTTCTGGTACCCCGTGAAGTCCTTGGCGAGGAGGGTGAGGTGAAAGTAGCCCCCGTCTAGGCCCTTTCCCCGCTTGCGGTCAAAGCGGCTTTCCGCCGCCACGTAGGCCTCGTAGCCCAGGATGGGCTTGATGCCCATTTCGGTGGCCTTCTTGTAGAACTCCACGGCCCCGAAGAGGTTGCCGTGGTCGGTCATGGCCAAGGCCGGGTCCTCGGGGGTGGTCTCCTTAACCCACTTAAGGAGGTCGGAAAGCTTAGCCGCCCCGTCCAGAAGGGAGAACTGGGTGTGCTGGTGGAGGTGGGCGAAGCGGAGCTTGCGGCCCATGGTCTTCAGTTTACGGCCTGCTACCCTAGGGGAGGGACGTTTGGCTTTCGGGAGCGCAAATGACTTTAGGGGAACTTCGCGAAGAGGTCTGGAACGCCCTGGCGCGCTTTGACCTGGCCCTTCACCCCACGCCCCCCCACGGCCACCACCCCAACTTCCTGGGGGCCCGAAAGGCAGCGGAGCGCCTCTTAAAGACCCCCGAGTTCCAGGGGGCGAGACGGGTTCTGGCGGGGATGGACGCCGTCTTAAAGCCCCTAAGGGAAGAGGCCCTGCGCCAGGGAAAGGAGCTCCTCCTCCCCCACCCCGACCGCCCGGGGAGTTTTTGCTCCTTAAGGATCTGGACCCGCGGAAGCTCAAGCGGGTGCGGGAGGCGTACCGCTTCGGGGTGCGGGTGGCCCTGGAGGAGGCCACGCCGGACCTCGTCCTCATCGGGGCGGTGGCCGTGGACGAGGAGGGGGGGTGGGTGGGCAAGGGCTACGGCTTCCCCCAAAGCTGGCTCCGGGTAGAGGCCCCCTTCGCCACCCTGGCCCACCCGGTGATGGTCTACCCCCGCCTCCCCGTGCCCCCGGAAAGGCGGGTGCATCTCATCGCCACGCCCCAGCGCCTCCTCCGGCTAGGCTAGGGCGAGGCCCAGGGGGTCCTCCAGAATCCCCGCAAGGTGGCGGCAGAAGCGGGCGGCGTCGGCCCCGTCAATGAGGCGGTGGTCGTAGGTGAGGCTGAAGGGCATCACGAGCCGGGGCACGAAGGCCTCCTTCCCGGGGTCCCAAAGGGGTTTCATCTGGGAGCGGGAGACCCCGAGGATGGCCACCTCCGGCCAGTTGACGATGGGGGTGAAGCCCACTCCCCCAATCCCCCCCAGGTTGGAGAGGCTGAAGGTGCCCCCCTGCATCTCCTCGGGGGCAAGCTTCCTTTCCCGGGCCTTCTCGGAGATCTCCTGGAGCTCCTCGGCCAGGCGCAAAACCCCCTTCTGGTCCACGTGGCGGATCACCGGGACGAGGAGGCCATGGGGCGTGTCCACCGCCACCCCGATATGGATGTAGTCCTTGTAGATGACCTCCCCTTTCTCGGGGTCAAGGGAGGCGTTGAACTTGGGGAAGGCCTTCAGGGTGAGGGCCAGGGCCTTGAGGAGGAAGGCGGTGAGGGTGAGGCGGAACCCCTTCTCCTCGGCCTTCTTGGCGTACTGCTTGCGCAAAGCCTCCAGCTCGGTGACGTCCGCCTCGTCAAAGTGGGTGACCATGGGCACCTGGCTCCAGGCCTGGGCCATGGCCCGCGCCGTGGCCTTGCGCACCCCGCTCATGGGCTCGGTGCGCACCGGGCCCCACTTGCTGAAGTCGGGAAGCCTGGGGGCGGGGGCCGGAAGGGGGCCTGCCGGGGCCTCGGCGAGGCCCGCCGCCCGGCGCACGTCCTCCTCGGTAATCCGCCCGGCAAGTCCCGTGCCCCGGACCTGCGCGAGGTCCACCCCAAGCTCCCGGGCGAGCCGCCTTATGGAGGGAGCCGCCGGGATGAGGCGGCCCTCGGCGGGGACCTCCTTGGGCGCAGGAGGGGCTTCCTTGGGAGCGGGAGGGGGTTCTTCCTGGGCCTTGGGGGCTGGTTCGGGCTTCTCCTCGGCCTTGGGGGCAGGCGGCTCCGGCTTCTCCTCCGCCTTAGCTTCCGCCTCCCCGGCCAGCACCAAGATGGGCTGGCCCGGGCGCACCTCGTCCCCCACCTTGACCAGGACCTTCTGCACCACCCCGCCCGCCTCTGCGGGCACCTCCACCACCGCCTTGTCCGTCTCCAGCTCCAGAAGGGGCTGGCCCGGCTCCACCCGGTCCCCCTCCTTCACCAAAACGCCCACCACGGTGGCCTGGGTCACGTTGTCGCCGAGTTCAGGTAGCTTCACCTCCATGGTCTCCCCCTAGCGCCGGTGGGGCGGCACCTCCTCCAGCTTAAGGCCAAGGTCCTTCCGCGCCTGGTTCAGGGTCCTCTTCGTCACCTTGCCCTCCCCGTGGAGCAGGGCCAAGGCGGTGTAGGCGATGTGCCGGGCATCCACCTCAAAGAAGTCCCTTAGGGCCTCCCGGGTGTCGGAGCGGCCGAAGCCGTCGGTGCCCAAGACGGCGAAGGGCCGGTCCAGGTAGCCCCGGATGAGGTTGGGCAGGGCCTTGAGGTAGTCGGTGGCGGCCACGATGGGGCCCTCGTGGCCCTCGAGGGCCTCCACCACGTAGGGCTTCCGGGGCTTGCCCAAAAGGCGGGCCTCCCGCTCCGCCTCGATGGCGTCGTAGTAGAGGGCCTTGTAGCTGGTGGCGCTCCAGACCTCGGCCACCACGCCGTACTGGGCCAATAGCTCCTGGGCCTTCAGGGCCTCGTTGAGGATGGGCCCGGTGCCGAAAAGCTGCACCTTCGGGCCCTTCCCCTCCCCCGCCCGGAAGAGGTAAAGCCCTTTTAGGATCCCCTCCTTGACCTTTTCCCGGGGCTCGGGCATGGGGGGGTGGACGTAGTTCTCGTTCTCAATGGTGATGTAGTAGAAGACGTCCTCCCCCTTGCCGTACATGCGGCGGAGGCCATCCTCCAGGATCACGGCGAACTCGTAGGCGAAAGCGGGGTCGTAGGCGAGGAGGTTGGGGGCGGCCAGGGCGTAGACGTGGCTTTGGCCGTCCTGGTGCTGAAGGCCCTCCCCCGCCAGGGTGGTGCGCCCCGCCGTGGCCCCGAGGAAGAAGCCCCGGGTGCGCTGGTCGGCGGCGGCCCAGACCAGGTCCCCGATCCTTTGCAGGCCGAACATGGAGTAGGTGATGAGGAAGGGGATGGTGGGGATGCCCCAGTGGGCGTAGGCGGTGCCGGCAGCGATGAAGTCGGCCATGGCCCCGGCCTCCGTGATCCCCTCCTCCAGGATCTGGCCCTCCCGGCTCTCCTTGTAGGCGGTGAGGGTCCCGGCGTCCACGGGGATGTAGAGCTGCCCCTGAGGGGAGTAGATGCCCACCTGGGCGATCAGGGCCTCCATGCCGAAGGTACGGGCCTCGTCGGGGACAATGGGGACGATGTACTTGCCCACGGCGGGGTGACGGAGGAGCTTGGCCAGGATGCGCACGAAGGCCATGGTGGTGGAGATCTCCCGGCCGCCTGTGCCCTCGTAGAACTCCCGGAAGAACTCCTCCCCGGGCACCTCGAGGCCTCCCTTGAAGCGCACCCTCCTTTCGGGCACGAAGCCCCGAGGGCCTTCCTCCTTTCCAGGAGGTACTTGACCTCCGGGGAGTCCGGCCCCGGATGGTAGTAAGGAAGCTCCTCCAGCTTCTCCTCGGGGACGGGGATCCCTAGGAAGCGCCTCGCCTCCTTCAGGTCCTCCTCGGTGAGCTTCTTCACCTGGTGGGCCACGTTTTTGGCCATGACCGTGGGGCCCATCCCGTAGCCCTTGATGGTGCGGGCCAGGATGACCACGGGGCTTCCCTTGTGCTCCACCGCGGCCTTGTAGGCGGCGTGGATCTTGACCAGGTCGTGGCCGCCCCGGGACCGGGTGAGCTCGGTGAGCTCCTCGTCCGTCATCCCCTCAATGAGCTTCTTGAGCTCGGGGGTGTTGAAGAAGCGCTCCCTTAGCTCCTTGCCCCCAAAGGCGGCGTAGCGCTGGCTTTCCCCGTCCACCAGGGCCTCAAAGCGGCGGAGGAGGTGGCCTTCCTTATCCTTGGCGAGGAGCTCGTCCCAGGCCGAGCCCCAGACCACCTTGATCACGTGCCAGCCCGCGCCCCTATAGAGCCTTTCCAGCTCCTGGATGACCTTGGAGTTGCCCCGCACGGGGCCGTCCAGGCGCTGGAGGTTGCAGTTCACCACGAAGATGAGGTTGTCCAGGTTCTCCCGGGCGGCGAGGTGAAGCGCCCCCACCGTCTCGGGCTCGTCGTGCTCCCCGTCCCCCAGGAAGGCCCAGACCTTGGCGGAGCTTTTGGGCTTGAGGCCTCGGTCCTCGAGGTAACGCATGAAGCGGGCCTGATAAATGGCCTGGATGGGGCCAAGGCCCATGGAGACCGTGGGGAACTCCCAGAAGTCGGGCATGAGCCAGGGGTGGGGGTAGCTGGAAAGCCCCCGGCCCCCCGGCACCGGAGGGTGGACCTCGCGGCGGAAGTTCTCTAAATCCTCCTCCTTAAGCCTTCCCTCCAGGAAGGCCCGGGCGTAGTTCCCGGGGGAGGCGTGCCCCTGGAAGAAGACCAGGTCCCGGTCCAGCCCCGCCTCCGGCCCCCGGAAGAAGTGGTTGAACCCCACCTCGTAAAGCTCGGCGATGGAGGCGTAGGTGGCGATGTGCCCCCCGATGCCGTCCGCCTTCTTGTTGGCCCGCGTGACCATCATGGCCACGTTCCAGCGGAGGATGTTGGCGATGCGGCGCTCCAGCTCCAGGTCCCCGGGGTAAGGGGGCTCCTTCTCCTTGGGGATGGTGTTGAGGTAAGGGGTGGAGAGGCGGTTTGCGGGGTAGACCCCATGGCGGAAGAGGTACTCGTCCAGAAGGCGCAAGAGCTCCTCCACCCGCTCGGGGCCCTCCACCTTGAGGACGTACTCCAAAGACTCCAGCCACTCCCGGTTTTCTATTTCGAGGAAGCGGGCCTTCTCCTCGGGCGAGAGGGCCTGGAAGGCCGCCTTCAGCTCCTTTTCCGTCATGGCCTCCTCCAAAGCTACACTACACCTTCCCAAGACCAGTTTGCCCCCAAGGGGGACGTCGCGTCCAATAAGACCTTCGCTGCGATTGTGATAAGATCTTTTTATCATGGACCCGCGCCGCCTCAAGGCCTTCCTGGTCCTGGCGGAGGAAAAGAGCTTCCACAAGGCCGCAGAGCGCCTTTACCTCTCCCAGTCCGCCCTCACCCAGAGGATTCAGGCCCTGGAGCGGGAGCTCGGGGTGCGCCTTCTGGAAAGGCGCCCCTTCCGCCTGACCCCGGCGGGGGACCTGCTCCGCCGGGAAGGGGCGCGGTTCCTTAAGGAGCTGGAGGCCCTCAAGGAGGCGGTCCGGCGGGCGGGGCAGGAGGCCCTCCGCTTCGGGGTACCGGAGAACCTCCTCCCCGACCTCATGCCCCTCCTGGACCACCTGCGCCGGGGGCTCGGCCAGGCGGTGGAGGTCTTGGAGATGCACACCCCCGAGCAGGTCCGGGCCCTCAAGGAGGGGCGCCTGGACTACGGCCTTGCGGGGCTCAAGGTGGAGGACCCGGAGGTGGCGAAGGAACCCCTCCTCCGGGTGCCCATCGTGGTGGCCCTACCCGAGACCCACCCCCTGGCCCCGAGGGCGCGGGTACCCCTTCGGGCCCTCAAGGAGGAGCCCTTCCTCCTCCTTCCCAAGGACTTCCTCCCCCCCCTCTACGAGGCCTTCATGGAGGTCTTCCGCCGGGCAGGCTTCGCCCCCAAGGTGGTCCGGGAGGTGGCCCGGTTCTCCCAGGCGGTGAGCCTGGTGGCCGCGGGCCTCGGGGTCCACCTCACCCTCGCCCCCTACCGGGTTTACCCCCACCCCGGGGTGGTCCTGAGGCCCCTGGAGGAGGAGGCCGCCCTCGAGGTGGCCCTCATCTACGCCCGGCGCCCGCCCCCGCCCAGGCTGGCGGAGGTGCGCAGGCTTCTCCGCGCCCTCGCCTTGTAGAATGCCCCCATGGACCGCCTCGAGGCCGCCCTTAAGACCCACCCCGGCCTCAAGCGCCCCAAGAACGAGGACGCGGTGGGCGGGGAGGCCACCCCCTGGGGTGGGGTCTACGTGGTGGCCGACGGCATGGGGGGACACCGGACGGGGGAGGTGGCCTCGAGGCTCGCCGTGGAGACCGTCTTGGCGAGGCTTTCCCGGGAGGAACCCCCTTCCCCCAAGGACCTGCTGGAGGCCTTGGAGGAGGCCAACGGGAGGATCTACCAGGAAGCCCAGCGCCCGGAGAACCGGGGAATGGGCACCACCTGCACCGTCCTCGTCCTGGACCTGCCCTACGCCCTGGTGGCCCACGTGGGGGACTCCCGCGCCTACCTGCTCCGGGAGGGGAACCTCCTCCAGCTTACGGAGGACCACTCCTGGGTGGCGGAAAGGGTGCGGCAGGGCCTCCTCTCTCCCGAGGAGGCGAGGACGCACCGTTGGCGCAACGTCATCACCAACGCCCTGGGCTCCTTCCCCCAGGCCCGGGTGGACCTTCTCGGGCTCAAGCTCCGCCCGGGGGATGTCTTCCTCCTCTGCACGGACGGGCTTTCGGGGGTCCTGGAGGAGCGGGCCCTAAAACAGGTGCTGGCCCACTTTCCCCCCGCCGAGGCGGCGGAGCGCCTCGTGGCCCTGGCCAACGAGTGGGGCGGCCCGGACAACATGAGCGTGGCCGTGGTCCGGGTCCCCGAAGCCCTGCCGGAGCGCCCGAGGCCCTACGCCCTCCCCCTGGAGGCCGCCAAGGGGGAACCCGTCCGCCTCCAAGTGGGGGAGGTGCCCGAGGAGCTCACCACCCAAGTCCTGGAACCCGCCCCCAAGGGAAGGCGGGTGGGGTGGCGGGACGCCCTCCTTATCCTCCTCTGGGTGGTGGTGGTGGCCTACATCCTCCTTAACTCCCTACGGACCCCCTAGACCCTGGAGGCGGGGAGCGGGTAGACTCTTCGCAGTATGGAGCGGACCTTCGTCATGATCAAGCCCGACGGCGTGCGCCGGGGCCTCGTGGGGGAGATCCTCGCCCGGTTTGAGCGTAAGGGGTTCCGCATCGCGGCCCTGAAGCTGATGCAGATCAGCCAGGAGCTGGCGGAGCGGCACTACGCCGAACACCGGGAAAAGCCTTTTTTCCCCGGCCTCGTGCGCTTCATCACCTCAGGCCCTGTGGTGGCCATGGTCCTGGAGGGGCCGAACGCGGTGGCCGAGGTGCGCAAGATGATGGGCGCCACCCACCCCAAGGACGCCCTCCCCGGGACCATCCGGGGCGATTTCGCCACCACCATTGACGAGAACGTGATCCACGGCTCCGCCACCCTCGAGGACGCCCAGCGGGAGATCGCCCTCTTCTTCCGTCCCGAGGAGCTCCTTTAACACCCTGCCGGCCCAAGCCAGCAAGGGGCCCCAAAAGCGCCTTCTCTCGCCCGGGTTCAGGTACCCCAAGCGGCGAGGGCGCTTAAGTCTCTTCCTCCGGGGCGGTCAGGCTCACCTGGGCCCTGAGGCGCTCCCAGGGAAAGTCGTCCAGGGGGTAGAAGCGGTCCGCCTGCTGGGCCAGCCGGTGGGAGGAGAGGGCGTGGAAGGTGGTGTTCTCCACCTGCTTGCCCAAATCCTGCACCACCCGCACCACCTCGGCGAAGTCCCCGTCCCCCGAGACCAGCACGGCGATGTCGTAGGCGTTGACGAAGGCGAGGCGGAGCATGTCCACGGCGATCTGGATGTCCACCCCCTTCTCCACGAACCCGTCCGCCCGCCGCTCCAGCCTGCCCAGGCGCACGGCCACGTAGGGCACCCGCTTCAGGTAGTTGAGGAAGCTCTGGTGGGCCTTGGCGGCAGGGTCTTCCGGGGGAAGGGGGGCGTTGTAGTAGTAGGCCCGGAGAAGCTTCCGCCCTGCGGTAAGCAGGGTAATGAACTCCACGAAGTTGAGGCGGTAGTCTGAACCCAGGTGCTGGACCAACCCTTTGTATAGATTAGAGCCGTCGATAAAGATGGCCACCCTTTCCATAACCCGCCCGCTCCTCCCGGGCCCCCTCAGTTTACTCCCCCAGGATGAGGAAAAACATAGCCCGCCGCTCCCCTGAGCGGCGGGGGCGGGATAGGCACCGTTGGCTTAGCCCTTAAGGGCGGGGGCATCCTACCACGACCTTCCCATGAGCGCAAGATGAGGAAAAGAAGCGCCCTCAGGTACGGGACTTTTGCGTCTCAGCGTAGACGTCGCGGAAGACCCCGGGAATGGGGGCGTGGGGCTTGTGGACCCGGACCCGGACCGCCTGAAGGCGGGGGAAGGCCCGCAAAAGCTCCTCCGCCAGGTAGTCCGCCAGGGCTTCAATGAGGTAGAAGCGGCGGTGGCGCACCGCCTCCTCCACCAGGGCGTAGACGGCGGCGTAGTCCACGGTCTCCTCCAGCCTGTCCCCCTTACCTTCAAAGGGCACGGAAAGCCAGAGGTCCACCACGAACCGGGCCCCAAGCCGCCCTTCCTCGGGCATGACCCCGTGGTGCCCGTAGAACTCAAGCCCGAGAAGGGCGATCTCCCCCATACAGCGCCTCCCAAACCCTAAGGGCCTCCCGGTGGGCCCGCACGTCGTGGACCCTGAGGATCCTCGCCCCCTTCATGACGGCGAAAAGGTGGGCGGCCACGGAGCCGTGGACCCTCTGGGCCGGGTCCTCCACCCCGGAAAGCTCCCCGATGGTGCGCTTGCGGGAAAGCCCCACCAAGACCGGGTGGCCCAGGGCCACGATCTCGTCCAGGCGGCGGAGAAGGGCCAGGTTGTGCTCCAAAAGCTTGCCGAAGCCAAACCCCGGGTCCAGAACCACCTGGGGAACCCCCGCTCCAAGGGCCTTCTCCGCCTGGGCCTTAAGGAAGGCCTTAACCTCGGCCACCACGTCCCGGTAGCGGGCGTGGGCCATCATGGTGGCCGGGTCCGGCACGGGCATGTGCATGATCACGGCGGCCACCCCATGGCGGGCGGCCAGGGCCACCATGCGCTCGTCCCGAAGCCCGGTGACGTCGTTCAGGAGGTGGGCCCCCATCTTTAGGGCCTCCTCGGCCACCTCGGGCTTGTGGGTGTCCACGCTCACCGGCACCCCCAAGGAGAGGACCGCCTCGAGGACGGGAAGAAGCCTCCGTTTCTCCTCCTCCACGGGCACAGGTGCCGCCCCAGGGCGGGTGGACTCGGCCCCGAGGTCCAGAATGTCCGCCCCTTCCGCCAGCATCTCCCGGGCCCGCTCAAGGGCCCGCTCCGGGTCCAAGTACCGCCCCCCGTCGGAGAAGGAGTCGGGGGTGAGGTTCAGCACCCCCATGAGCCGCACCCGGTCCAGGTCCAGGGCCCGGTCCCGAAGCCAGAGCGTCCGCACAGGAGGGATTATAGTGGGTCGTAAGGAGGTGCACCCATGAGGCTTCTCGCCGCCGTGGACTTCGGCCTGACCCACGAGAGCGTGGTGGCCACGGCCCGGGCCCTGGCTCCCGCCTTGGGCCTCGAGGCCCAACTGGTCCACGTGATCCCCGACCCCTACTTCCAGGGCCTGGCCCACCGCTTCCCCGACCTCGCCCCCTCCTCCGAGAAGCCCTGGACCGGGTGGAGGCCCGGGTACGGGAGGCCTTGGGGGCCACGGGGCTGAAGGCGCGGGTCCTTAGGGGGCTTCCCGCCTTCGTCGTGGGCGGCGAGGCCGCCCGGGCCAAGCTCGTGGTCCTGGGCCAGACGGGGGACGACCCCCTGGAGCGCCTGGCCCGGGGAGGGCTTGCCCGCTACCTCCTCCACCGGGGAGAGGTCCCCGTCCTCCTCGTCCCCCCGGAAAGGCCCCTCACGGCGGTGAGGCGGATCGGCGTGGGTCTGGACGAAAGCGACGCCAGTCTCGCCGCTTTCCGCCTGGCCCTCAGCTGGAAGGAGGCCCTAGGCGCCGAGGTTTTGGGCCTCCACCTGGTGAGCGGGGAAGGGGGGTGCTGCTACCCCACCTACCTGGACCCCAAAGGCCTCTCCCTCGCCGAGGTCCTGGAGAAGGCCGAGGCCTTCCTAAGGGCGCGCTACACCCCCCTGGACCGGCTTCTCGTCACCAAGGGGGAGGACGAGGCCGACCTCGTGGAGCTCGCCCGCCGGGAAAAGCTGGACCTCCTCGTCCTCGGCTCCAAGGCCAAGCGCACCTGGCGCAGGCGCCTGGGCGGCACGGTGGAGGCGGCCTTGCAGCGGACCGACCTCCCCCTCCTCGTGGTCCCCGAGGCCACGGTCTGGTAGGCTTGGGGCCATGCGCCACGGGCCCTCGTGGTTCCTGCGCCTCTCCGCCTACTGGTTCGCCACCAGCTTCAAGTGGTTCCTGGTCCTCCTCGTCCTCCTCCCGGCCAAGGTGGCGGAGGTCTCCCCCCGGAGGAGAAGGCCTCGAGGCTCGGCTTCCTCTTCGGCCTGGGGGCGGTGATGGCCATCCTGGGGCCGCCCGTGATGGGCTACCTCTCGGACCGCCTGGGCCGGAGGAGGCCCTTTCTCCTTTGGGGGAGCCTCCTCACCGCCTTCGCCCTCCTCCTCCTGGTCCACGCGCCGAGCTACACGGCGCTCCTTTTCGCCTACCTCCTCCTCCAGGTGGCGGACGACCTGGCCACGGGGCCCTATAGCGCCTTGATCCCCGACCTGGTGCCCAAGGGGGAGCGGGGGGCCGCCTCGGGGTACATGGGGGTGCTGCAGGTCTCGGGGCAGGTCCTGGCGGGCGCGGTGGGCTTCCTCCTTCCCCTCGCCCCCCAGGCCTACCTGGCCGCCCTCCTCAACCTCCTAGGGGCGGCCTTAAGCCTCTCCCTCGTCCCCGACCGCCTCCCCAAGGCCAACCCGAGGCCCTTCCTCAAGGCCATGGCCGCCCCGTGGCGGGACCGGGACTTCCTCCTCGTCTACCTCACCCGCTTCCTGGTGATGCTGGGCTTCTACCTGGCGCAGACCTACCTGCAGTACTACCTGGCCGACGTGGTACGAAGCTTCCAGGCCCTGGGGCGGACCCTCACGGAAGCGCCCTTCCAGGCGGTGGCCCTCCTGGGCCTCCTCATCTCCTTGGGGGCCGCCCTCGCCAGCGTCCCCGCGGGGCGGGCCTCGGACCGGCTCGGTCGGAAGCCCCTCATCTACCTCTCGGGGGTAGGGCTTGGCCTCCTCATGCCTTTCTTCCTCCTCTTCCCCCGGTACGACCTTTTGCTCCTTCTCGCCCTCCTCTTCGGCCTTTTCTACGGGGTCTATCTGGCGGTGGACTGGGCCTTGGTGGCGGATGTCCTCAGGGACCCAAAAGCCCACGCCACGGACATGGGCCTCTGGCAAACCGCCATCGTGGTGCCCCAGGTGCTGGCGGGGGCTTTCGGGAGGCCTTTGGACCTCCTGAACGCCCGGGAAGCAGGCCTTGGGTACCTGGTTCTCTTCCTTTTGGCCGGCGGCTTCTTTCTCCTCGGGGCTTTCCTGGTGGCCCCCATCCGCCGGGCCCGCTGAATGTTTTTGCTTCTTACAAAAAAGCCCTTTTTCAAGCGGATTGACACCCCAAAGCCCCCCCGGTAGGATAGGTCCGGTTTTCAGGGGGTAAGGACCATGCGCTTTCTCCTAAGGCTTTCTGGCGCCATAGACGCCCTCACAGAAAGGATCGGGCGGGCTGTGGTCTGGCTGGTGCTCCTCGTGGCCCTACTTTCCGCGGGGAATGCGGTCATGCGCTACGGCTTCAGCTATAGCTCCAACGCCTACCTCGAGGCCCAGTGGTACATGTTCAGCCTTATCTTCTTGCTGGGCGGGTCTTACGCCTTAAAACACAACGCCCACGTGCGCATAGACCTCATCTACGGCCGCTTTAGCCGGCGCACCCAGGCCTGGATTGACGTGGTGGGTACGGTGCTCTTCCTCTTGCCCATGGCCCTAGGGCTCATCTACCTCTCCTGGCCTTGGGCCATGAACTCCCTGAGCATCCGGGAGATGTCCCCGGACGTGGGGGGCCTGCCCCGCTGGCCCATCAAGCTCCTGGTGCCCTTTAGCTTCGGCTTGCTCGCCCTCCAAGGGCTTTCCGAGCTCATCAAGCGGATCGCCTTCTTAACCGGGGCCTTGCCCCACTGGTCCCCCGAGGAAGAGGAGGAGGTGGTCTGATGGATCTCTACGCCCTCATGCCCCCCCTGATGTTTTTGGCCTTGATCCTCTTTCTCTTTTCCGGCTACCCCGTGGCCTTCTCCTTGGGCGCCGTGGGCATGATCTTCGGGTTCTTGGGCATCGCCTTGGACCTCTTCCCCGCAAGCCTCCTTGGGGCCATGCCCGACCGGATCTTTGGGATCATGTCCAACCAGCTCCTCTTGGCCATCCCCTTCTTCACCTTCATGGGCATCATCCTGGAGAAAAGCGGCCTCGCCGAGGACCTCTTGGACACCATGGGCAAGCTCTTCGGGCCCCTTAGGGGCGGGCTCGCCCTGAGCGTGGTCTTCGTGGGGGCCATCCTCGCCGCCACCACGGGGGTCGTGGCCGCGAGCGTCATGGCCATGGGCCTCATCTCTCTGCCCGTCATGCTGAAGTACGGCTACAACCCCCGCTTCGCTAGCGGCGTCATCCTTGGCTCTGCCACCCTGGCCCAGATCATCCCCCCTAGCACAGTGCTGATCGTCCTTGCGGACCAGCTGGGGGTGAGCGTGGGGGACATGTACAAGGCAGCCTTGATCCCCGCGGGGCTCACCGTAGGTTTCTACTTCCTTTACGTGATCTACGTGGCCCTCTTCCGGCCGGCCTGGGCTCCGGCCCTGCCCCCGAGGGCCGTCCGGACGCCGGCAAGGAGGTGCAGGCGGCCTTTGCCCTCCTCTCCTACCTCCTGGTGGGGGTGGGGGCCTACGGGGTGGGCCGCTTCCTGCCCACCTGGGCGGAATGGCTGGAGATCCTGCTGGCCCTTTCCCTCTGGACGCTGGTCCTCCTCCCCTGGATCCGCAAGAACCCCCTTCTTAAGAAGGCCCTCCTTTCCATGGTCCCCCCCTTGGTCCTCATCTTCCTGGTGCTGGGCACGGTGCTGATCGGCCTTGCCACCCCCACGGAGGCTGGGGCCATGGGGGTGGTGGGGGCCCTGGCCCTGGCCGCCCTGAACCGCCGCCTCAGCTTCCCCGTCCTCTACGGGGCCATGGAGGGCACGGCCAAGCTCACCGCCTTTGTCATCTTCATCCTCATTGGCTCCACCCTCTTCAGCCTGGTCTTCCGCGGGGTGGACGGGGACCTCTGGGTGGAGGGGTTCCTCACGGGGCTTCCCGGAGGGGAGGTGGGCTACATCCTCTTCGTGATGGTTTTGGTCTTCCTCCTGGGCTGCTTCATCGACTTCTTTGAGATCGCCTTCATCGCCCTGCCCCTCCTGGCGATCGGCGCCGACGCCTTGGGCATAGACAAGCTCTGGTTTGGCCTACTGGTGGGGGTGAACCTCCAGACCTCCTTCCTCACCCCGCCCTTCGGCTTTGCCCTCTTCTACCTAAGGAACGTAGCCCCCAAGGAGGTCAAAACGGCGGACATCTACCTGGGGGGCATCCCCTTCATCGGGCTACAGCTCCTGGTTCTCCTCCTCACCTACCTCCTGCGCGACCCCATCTTGGCCCTCGTACGAGGCTACTAAAGGAAATCCCCGGGGCTTCCCGGGGGGGAATAGGTTTTGCCTCCCTTAGGAGGCGGGGAAGGCGAACTGCTCGTAGCCGAGCTCCGCCACCCCGAACCAACGGTACTGCTCCTCCCGGAACTTCTTCCAGGCAGTGTAGACCTTCCGGTAAGTGGCGTCCTTAGCCGCCTCCTCCTCGTACCAGTCAAAGGCTGCCTTCTGGGCCGCCTTCATCACGTCGGTGGGCCATTTGCGCAGGCGCACCCCCGCCCTGATGAGCCGCTGGAGGGCAGGGGGGTTCACCTGGTCGTACTTGGCCAGCATGGACAGGTTGGCCTCGGCGGCGGCCACCTCAAAGGCTTGCTGGTACTCCTTAGGCAGCTTCCGCCACTCTTGAAGGTTCACGTAGAAGGAAAGCTGGGGCCCGGGCTCGTGCCAGCCAGGGTAGTAGTAGTACTTGGCCACCTTGTAGAAGCCGAGCTTTTCGTCGTCGTAGGGTCCCACCCAGTCCGTAGCGTCAATGGTGCCCCGCTCCAAAGCCGGGTAGATGTCCCCACCCGCCAGCACTTGGGGCACCACCCCAAGCCGGCTCATCACCTGGCCGCCAGGGCCGGGAATACGCATTCTGAGCCCCTTGAGGTCCGCCACACTCTTGATCTCCTTGCGAAACCAGCCCCCCATCTGGGCCCCGGTGTTGCCGCCGGGGAACTGGATGATGTTGAAATCGGCGAAGATGGGGCGGAAGAGCTCAATCCCGCCCCCGTGGTACATCCAGGCGTTCTGCTGCCTGGCGGTGAGGCCGAAGGGCACGCTGGTGTCAAAGGCCAGGACCTGGGCCTTGCCCACGAAGTAGTAGCTCGCCGTGTGCCCCGCCTCCACCGTGCCCTGCTGCACGGCGTCCATGACCTGAAGGCCGGGGACGATCTCCCCCGCCTGGTAGACCCGGATCTGGAACCTTCCCCCAGTGAGCGCCCGGACCCTTTCCGCCAGGACCTCCGCCGCCCCGTAGATGGTGTCCAGGCTCTTGGGGAAGCTGCTGGCCAGGCGCCACCGGATGGTGGGTTGCGCCTGGGCAAACACCGGGCCGAAGGCCGCGCTCGCCGCCACGCCGATGCCTGCCCGCTTCAAAAAGTCACGCCGCTTCATTTTTATTTACCTCCCCTAAGGGTTTCCGCCGGGATCATACCCCAAACGCCACGTTCGGTCAAGCCCCTAGGGGGCTTGCCTTGCAAAGGTCAGGAGGACGGGTGTATATCTCTCTCCTGATGGGCAAGCGAGGCTTCCTTCGCAGGGAGGCAAGCCCCAAGGAGGTCTTGGAACACTGCCTGCGCCTGGCCCGGGAGGTGGCCCCTCCCACCCCCAAAGGCAAGCGGGGCCGCCCCTGGCGCTACAGCCACGCCCTTTACCTGGCCCTCCTTCTCTTCCGCGCCTTCTTCCACCTCACCTACCGCGAGACGGAGGCCTCACTCCAGGACCTGATGGAAGGCCCCTTCCCTTCCCACCAGTCCCTGGCCCGCTACGCCCTCAAGCACCTGGACCCCAAACTCCTTGAGGCCCTCCTGGAGAGGCTTTCCCGGGAACTGGAGGCCCATCTCGCCCCGGAGTCCTCGCCGGAAGGCGAAGCGGCTTCGGACGAGGCGCCGGCACACCTGGCGGCGCTTTCCCCCCCTCTACCTCATGGACACCACGGGGCTGGCCTACCGGAGCAAGGACCGGCTTCTCCGCTTTCGTCGGGGGAAGGAGGTGCGGCGGGTGCGGGGGCACGCGCGGCTTCTGGCCCTGATGCGGTGGGATAGGGAGAGGCGGCTCTTATGGCCCTGGGGTGGAGTGGTGGGGGAGGGCTACGCCCCGGACCCCCGGCTTGGGGGGGAGGTGCTGAGGCGGTTTCCTCCTTCCCGGGGGTGGCTTTTGGCGGACGCGGGGTTTGACGGGAAGGAGGTGTGGGGGGTTTTGGGGGAGGCGGGGGTGCGGCCGGTGATCCGGCTTCGGGGCGGGGGCGAGGCCAGGGAGGAGGCGCGGGTGCGGGCGCGGGAGGGGTGGGACCCCGAGGTGTACCGGTTTCGCGGGGTGGTGGAGGGGGTGTTTGGGGGGATGAAGACGCGGCTGGGTGGGGGGTACCTTTGGGAGCGGAAGCCTTGGACGGCCATGGCGCGGGCGCTTTTGGAGCTCATCGCCTACGGCCTTAGGGTTCTTCTCTCCCTTCTCCCGCCCCCTCCGGGGTACAAGGCAATTTACTAGGCAAGCCCAGCCCCTAGCGGACGTAAAAGTAGGTCTCGGCCACGTCGTAGGCCCTCGCCCCCGAGGCCTCCACGTAGAGGCGGAGCCGCGCGTCCCAGTCGGTGTAGCGGCCCTCGAGGCGGACCCGGCCTGAGGGGGGGCTTTGGGTGTAGACCGCCCGCACCCGGTGGAGGCCGCGAGGCGGGGTAAGGGTGTAGCGGTAGGGCCCAGGAGGCAGGACGTGGGTGCCCCGAGAAAGGTGGAAGCGGTCCAGCTCGTAGGTGTAGCCGTCCGGATCCTGCACCACCAGGCTCACCCAGCCCGGGCGGTCCAAGGTGAGGAAGAAGCGCACCTCCTCCCCCACGAAGTAGGTGGCCCCCCGCCCCCGGTCGGGCTCAAAGCGCAGGATCGCCCCGCCGAAGTCCACCCGGTAGGTCACGGAAAGGCCCTCCGGGTAAAGGGTCAGGGTGCAGGCGGAAAGGAAGGCCGCAAGGGCCAGAAGGAGAAACCGCATACCGCTCACCTCTTACCCAAAGTCTAGGCCAAAAAGGGCCTAAGGGGCTTCAGGAAACCTTAAGGGGGCCTGGGCCACGGGGGGCGAAGCGCTTCCTGTGGACGGGGGAGGGTCCGAGGGCGAGGAGGGCCTCTTGGTGCTCCGGGGTGCCGTAGCCCTTGTGCCGGGCGAAGCCGTAGCCCGGATAAAGGCGGTCAAGCTCGGCCATGAGGCCATCCCGGTGGACCTTGGCCAGGATGCTGGCGGCGGCCACCGTGGGGCTATGCTCGTCGGCCTTGGGGGGAGCGAGGAGGGGGAGGGAGGTGGGAAGAACCAGGTAGTCGGTGACCAGGGCCTGAGGGAGTAGGCTAAGCCCCTTCAAAGCCCGCTTGGCGGCGAGGAGGGTGGCCTTGAGGACGCCAAGCCGGTCCACCTCCTCCACCCCCGCCACCCCTAAGGCAAAGGCCAAGGCCACCCGGCGCACTTCCTCAGCGAGCCGCTCCCGCTCCTTGGGGGAAAGCTTTTTGGAGTCGCGGAAGGGGTAGCGCCCCGGGGGGAGGATCACCGCCCCCACCACGATGGGCCCGGCCCAGGCCCCCCTCCCCGCCTCGTCCAGACCGGCCACGAGGAGGCCTTTTCGCCAAAAGGGGGCTTCCAAGGGCCCTTCGGCCATGGAGCCATCTTATACGCTTAGGGCATGCTCCGGCGCATCCTGCCCTTCCTCGCCCTCCTGGGAGGGGCCCTCGCCCAGGCCTTCTGGGTGGAGACCCCCTTGGGCCGGGCCCAAGGCCGCCTCAAGGGCGGGGCCATCGCCTTCTACGGCCTCCCCTACGCCGAGGCGGAGCGGTTCCAGGCCCCAAGGCCCCTAAAGGCCTGGCCGGAAGGGGTGGGGCAGGAGGCCGTCGCCTGCCCCCAGGTTCCGGGAATCACCGAGCGGTTCGGGGGGCCCATCCCCCGCAGAGGGAGGACTGCCTGGTCCTCAACGTCTACCTCCCCGCCCAGGTGCCGCCTCCCGAGGGCTTTCCGGTGATGGTCTACCTCCACGGGGGAGGCTTCACCTCGGGGGCGGGGGCCGAGCCCATTTACCGGGGGCACCGGCTTTCGGAGGAGGGGGTCGTTGTGGTCGCCCCCAACTACCGCCTGGGGCCCTTGGGGTTTTTGGCCCTTCCCGCCTTGACGGAGGAGGATCCGAGGGCGGTGGGGAACTACGGGCTTTTGGACGCCCTCGAGGCCCTCCGCTTCGTGAGGGACTATATCCGCTACTTCGGGGGCGACCCCAAGAACGTCACCCTCTTCGGGGAGTCCGCCGGGGGGATGCTGGTCTGCGCCCTCCTCGCCACCCCGGAGGCCCGCGGCCTCTTCCAAAAGGCCATCGTCCAATCGGGAGGGTGCGGGTACGTCCGGGCTTTGGAGGAAGACTACGCCCAGGGGGAGGCCTGGGCCAAGGCGAGGGGGTGCGACCCCAAGGACCTCGCCTGCCTCCGCGCCCTCCCCCTGGAGAGGCTCTTGCCCAAGGAGCCCGGCCTCGAGGCCATGGGCCGCTTCCTCTCAAACCCCTCCCTCTTCCGGACAGGCCCCTTCAAGCCCCACCTCTCCCCCTTCCTCCTCCCCAGGACCCCAGGGAGGCCCTAAGGGAGGGGAAGGCGGCGGGCATCCCCCTCATCGCCGGGGCGAACGCCGAGGAGGTGGCCTTCCCCAGCCTCCAAGCCCTCCTCGGGCCCGGGGACTGGGAGGAGGCGGAAAGGAGGCTTTTGGAGTCTGGGCTTTCCCGGGAGAAGGCCCAGGCCCTCCTCGCCCACTACCAAAGGCGAAACCCCGACCCCAAAAGGGCCTGGGGGGAGGTGCAGACCGACCTCACCCTCCTCTGCCCTTCCCTGAAGGCCGCCCGCCTCCAGGCCCCCACGCCCCCACCTACGCCTACCTCTTCACCTTCCGGGCGCCGGGGTTTGAGGGCCTCGGGGCCTTCCACGGCCTGGAGCTCGCCCCTCTCTTCGGGAACCTCCTGGAGAGGCCCTTCCTGCCCCTTTTCCTGAGCCAAGAGGCCAAGGAAGAGGCGGAGTACCTGGGCAAGATGATGCGCCGCTACTGGACATCCTTCGCCAAGGAAGGGGAGCCCAAGGGCTGGCCCCGTTGGCCCCTCTACCGGGAGGGCCACCTCCTGCGGCTGGACGTCCCCCTGGGGCTTCTGCCGGACCTTTACGAGGAACGGTGCGGCGCCCTCGAGGCCCTTGGGCTACTCTAAGGGCATGAGGGCCCGCGCCACCTGTCCCCTGGACTGCCCCGACGCCTGCAGCCTCCTCCTCACCCTGGAGGAAGGGCACCTCCTCCGGGTGGAGGGGGACCCCCGCCACCCCATCACCCAAGGCTTCGCCTGCGCCAAGACCTACCGCTACCCGGAAAGGGTGCGGGAGAGGCTCCTTTACCCCATGCGCCGGGTGGGGCGGAAAGGGGAAGGGCGGTTTGAGCGGGTCTCCTGGGAGGAGGCCCTAGACGCCATTGCCGAAAAGCTAAAGGCCGTCCTGGACCAAGAAGGGGGGGAAGCGGTTCTCCCCTATCACTACGCCGGCACCATGGGCCTCGTGGAGAACCAGCACCCCCTGGCCTTCTTCCGGGCCATCGGGGCGAGCGAGCTTCTGGAAACCATCTGCGCCACGGCGGGAAGCGCCGCCTGGGAGATGACCTACGGGCCCCGCCTCAGCCCCGACCCCGAGGACATCCCCGAAAACGCCCGCTACATCCTCCTTTGGGGGATCAACAGCCTCGCCACGAATAGCCACCTCACCCCCTTCCTCAAGGAGGCGAGAAAGCGGGGAGCCAAGGTGGTCCACGTGGACCCCTACGAGAACCAGACGAGCCGCTTTGCGGACTGGCACATCCGCCTGCGCCCCGGCACCGACGCCGCCCTAGCCTACGCCTTAGCCCACGTCCTCTTCCGGGAGGGCCTTTTGGACTGGGAGTACCTGGGGAAGGCGGCGGTGGGCCTGGAGGAGTTCCAGAAAGAGGCGGAAAAGTGGACCCCAGAGCGGGCGAGCGCCCTCACCGGCGTGCCCGAAGAGGCCATCCTCCGCCTCGCCCGGGAGATGGGGGAGGCGAAGCGGGTCTTCCTGCGGGTGGGCTACGGCATGACCCGCCACCCGGGAGGGGGAAACGCCCTCCGCGCCGTGGTCCTCCTCCCCGCCCTCCTCGGGGCCTGGCGCTACCCGGGGTGCGGGGCCATGCTCTCCACGAGCGGAGCCTTTCCCCTGAACAAGCGCTTCCTCGGGGGGCGGCACCTCCTGGAGGGGGGACATCCCCACCAAGGCTACTTCCGGCCGAACCCCAAGGCGCGGGCCGTCAACATGAACCAGCTCGGCACCGCCCTCACGGAGCTAGACCCTCCCATCCGGGTCCTCTTCGTTTTCAACACGAACCCCCTGGTGGTGGCCCCGAACACCGGGAAGGTAAGGGCGGGGCTAGAGCGGGAGGACCTCTTCACCGTGGTCCTGGAGCAGGTGATGACGGAGACCGCCCGCTTCGCCGACTACCTCCTCCCCGCCACCCTCTTCTACGAGCACCCCGACCTCTACACGAGCTACGGGCATTACTACCTCTCCTGGAACGAGCCCTTAAGCCCTCCCGCGGGGGAGGCCCGGCCCAACACCTGGGTCTTCCGGGAGCTGGCGAAGCGGCTCGGCCTGAAGGAGCCCACCCTCTACTGGACGGCCGAGGAGGTGGCGGAAAGCCTCCTCGCCTCGGACCACCCTTACCTAGAGGGGATCACCCTGGAAAGGCTCAAAGAGGAAGGCTTCGTAAAGCTCAACCTCCCCAGGCCCTTCCTCCCCTTCGCCCAAGGGCCCGTGCGCTTTAGCCCCCCGCCCGAGGTCCTCCCCACCGAGCCCCTGCCGGACTACCCCTTGATCCTCCTTACCCCCCGGCCCACCGCTTCCTCAACACCACCTACGGGAACGTGAAGGCCTTGGTGGAAGCGGAAGGGGGGGAGCCCAGGCTCCTCATCCACCCCGAGGACGCCGAGGCGCGAGGGATTCGGGACGGGATGCTCGTCCACATCCGTTCCCCTTGGGGAAGGATCACGAGGAAGGCCCACGTCACCGAGGCCCCCATCCCGGGGACGGTGGTCCTCGAGGGCACCTGGTGGGAGAAGTGGGCCCCGGACGGCAAGGGCGTGAACCACCTCACCTCGGAAAGGCTCACCGACCTGGGCGGGGGAAGCACCTTCCACTCCACCCCCGTGGAGGTGGAGCCCTTGCGCCTCGCCTAGAGGGCCCTGCGGTAGGCCAGGGCCTCGGCCACGTGGGCCTCCCCCACCCTCTCCTCGCCCAGGAGGTCGGCGACGGTGCGGGCCACCCGGAGGACGCGGTCGTAGCTCCGGGCCGAAAGGAGCATCCGCTTGGCCGCCTCCTGGAGGAGGGCCTGGGCCGGTGGGGTGAGGCGGGCGTGCTCCCTCAGGGCCTGCCCCGAGAGGAGCCCGTTGGGCCTCCCTTGGCGGGCGAGCATCCGCTCCCGGGCCCTTAGGACCCGCTCCCGCACCGCCTCCGTGCCCTCCCCCTCGGGGGCGCGGGCGAGCTCCTCGGGGGTGAGGCGGGGCACCTCCACCACCAGGTCAAACCGGTCCAGGAGGGGCCCGGAGATCCTGGCCGCGTAGCGCCTCTGGGCGGCGGGGGTGCAGGTGCAAGGCCTTTCCGGGTCCCCGTGCCAGCCGCAGGGGCAGGGGTTCATGGCCGCCACCAGGAGGAAGCGGGCGGGGAAGGTGAGGCTTGCCCGGGCCCGTGCCACGGTCACCACCCCGTCCTCCAGGGGCTGGCGCAGGGCCTCGAGGGCCTCCCGGGAAAACTCCGGGAACTCGTCCAGAAAGAGCACCCCCCGGTGGGCCAAGGAGACCTCCCCGGGCTTGGGAATGGCCCCACCCCCGATGAGCCCAGCGTAGCTCACCGTGTGGTGCGGGGCGCGGAAGGGCGGGGCCTTCACAAGCCCCCGCACCGGCTTCCCCGCGGCGGAGTGGATCCGGGTCACCTCCAAGGCCTCCTCCCGGGAGAGGGGCGGGAGGAGGAAGGGAAGCCGCCGCGCCAGCATGGTCTTCCCCGAACCCGGGCTCCCCACCATGAGGAGGTGGTGGAAGCCCGCGGCGGCGATCTCCAGAGCGCGCTTGGCCTTGGCCTGGCCCTTCACGTCCCTGAGGTCCAGCGCCTCCACCGCTTCCGGGGCCTCCTCGGGCCGGGCCTCGGCCAAGGCCTCCTCGCCCTTGAGGAAGGCCACGGCTTCCTGGAGGCTTCTCGCCCCGTAGACCTCCACCCCCTCCACCAAGGCCGCCTCCTTGGCGCTCTCCAGGGGCAGGAGGAGCTTCTTCCCCTCGGCCAGGGCCCCCAGGGCCAGGTTCACCGCCCCGGGAACGGGCCTCAGGCTCCCGTCCAAGCCAAGCTCCCCCGCGAGGGCGAAGGGCGCAAGGGCCTCGAGGGGCACCACCCCCTGGGCCGCGAGGAGGCCCAGGGCGATGGGAAGGTCAAACTGGCTCCCCTCCTTCCGAAGCTCCGCCGGGGCCAGGTTCACCACCACCCGGGCCTGGGGGTAGGGGAAGCCCGCGTTCTTGAGGGCCGCCCGCACCCTCTCCCGGCTTTCCTCCACCGCCTTGTCGGGCAGGCCCACCAGGGCGTAGCTGGGAAGCCCCGGGCTAACGTCCACCTCCACGGTGACGGGAACCGCGTCCAGGCCGAAGAGGGCGTAGCTCCGCACCTGGGCTAACATGGAGGGAGTTTAACACAAAAGCGCGGGCTTTGCCTCGGCCGCCCCTTGGGTTGGGAGGCCCTTGTGGCGATAAGGTCGGACACTATGCCCCTTCGGTCCGAGGGGCTAGGGGGCGGCAGAAGGGGAAACCCCTCTGGCCTCGAGGGCATTGGCCTGGACCCGCCCAGGTGGCCTTGGGATTTGGCAAGACGGCTTCCGGAAGACGTGGTTCACCCCCGGGTCCTCGTTGGGCGGAGCAGGGGTAAGTAGAGGGAAAGGGCCAGAAGGAGGAGGCCCAAAAGCCCGGCGAAGGCCGCCCCATACCCCAGGGTGCCCACCACCATCCCCATCCCCCACTGCAGGAGGAAGGTGCCCCCGATGGCGAACAGGTTCACCAAGGTGGTCCCCCGGGCCACCAGGTGGCTTGGCACCAGCTCGCGGGCCTGGGTGAGGGTCAGGATGTTGAAAGCGCCAAAAAGGCCCAGGAAGAGGTAGGCGGGCCCCAGGAGCTTCAGGGAAAGAAGCCCAATCCCCAGGGCAAAGAGGAGGGCGGAGGCTAGAAGAACCCGGGCGGTACCCAGGCGATCGGCCAAGAACCCCGAGACCAGAAAGCCCGCCACGGCGCTACCCGAGTAGAGGAAGAGGAGGTTGCCCACCGCCACCGCCTCCAGGCCCAGATGGTAGGCGTAGGCCCCCGCCCAGAGGGTCTGGAGGGCCAGAAAGCTTCCCCCGAAGGCCAAGCCGAGAAAGGCCACCCGCAGGAGCCTGCCGTTCCGCAGGACCTCCCCGAGGCTTACCCTCGCACCCCCTTGGGGCCAAGGGACCCCTGGAGGGGTGTTTCTCACCCCCAGGTAGATGAGGAGGGCCACCAGGACCACCACCCCGACCCCAGGAGGAAGACGCCGCGCCACCCTAAGGCCTCCTTGAGGAGGGCCAAGGGGGTGGCCGCCAGAAGCCCCCCCGTGGCCCCCAGGCCCACCAGCAGGGTGGAAACCGTAGCGTAGGTTCGGGGGAACCAGAGGCTGAAGGCCTTCATGGAGCCCATCAAGGCGGCGGCCATCCCCACCCCGATGAGGCTGCGGCCCAGGGCCAAGACGGCGAAGCTTTGCGCCAGGCCGAAGACCACGCTCCCCAGGGCGGCCACGAGGAGGAGGGCCGGGGTGACGGCCCGGGGCCCCACCCGGTCCAAAAGCCCCCCAGGGGGAGCTGGGCCGCGGCGAAGGCCAGGTAGAAGAGGCTCGTCATGAAGCCAAGCTCCGCCGGGCCTAGGCCCAGGTCCCGGGAAAGGTCCTTGGCCAGCACCGCATTGGCCGAGCGGTAGAAGTAGGAGAGGAAGTAGCCCAGGGTGAAGAGGAAAAAGATCCTTGCCGCCATATCACCTCCGGTTTAGCGCTACCCCCAGAAGGATGAGAAAGCCGCCCAAAAGGGCCTCGAGGCTTAGGGGCTGCCCCGCCAGGGGCCAGGCGAAGAGGGCCCCGCTCAGGGGCTCCAGCATGGCCACCAGGGTGGCGGTGCGGGCGGGGAGGGTCCGCACCCCGAGGAGGAAGAGGCCGAAGGGGACCACCGTGCCCAGGGTGACCAGGTAGGCCACCGCCCCCCACTGGGCCGGGCCGAGGGCCAGCACCTTCTCCCCGTGAAGCCCGAGGACGGGAAGGGAGAGGAGGGCCCCCACCCCCGTGGCCACCCCGAGGGCCACGAAGGCGGGCGTGCGGAGGCCGTGGGCGAAAGCGGCGTAGGCCGCAAAGGAAACGGCGGAAAGGAGGCCGTAGGCCACGCCTAAAGCCCCTCCCCGAAGCCCCTCGGGCCCCACCACCAGGAGGTAGGCCCCCAGGAGGGCGAGCCCCACCCCAAAAAGCGCCCGCCCGGGAAGCCTCTCCCCCTTGAGGAGGGCGTAGAGGGTGAGGAGGGAGGGGGCGAGGTACTGGAGGAAGATCCCCGTGGCCACCGTGGTGGCGTGGATGGCCAGGTAGTAAAAGGCCTGGGCCCCGGAGAGGGCGAGGCCCACCCCGAGGAGCCGCCGCCTCTCAGTGGGGTGGGGTGGGCGGGCGAGGACGAGGGGCAGGAGGAGGAGGAAGCTCAGGAGGAAGCGCAAGGGGATGAGGACCTCCGGGGGAATCTCCCGCATGAACCGCCCCGCCAAAGCCCCCCAAGCCCCCAAAGCAGGGCGGCGAGGGCCACGTAGCTCACCGCCTACCCCCCACGACGGCCAAAGCCACCCCCACGAGAAGGATCAAGGCCCCGAGGAGGACCTGGCTTCCGGGGAGCTCCCCGAAGAGGAGGTAGGCGAGGAGGCTGGCCCCCACCGGCTCAAAGAGGATGGCCAGGGTGACCAGCACCGGCGGGATGTGCCGGGTGGCCCAGTTGAAGCTGGTGTGGCCCACGAGCTGGGGAAGGAGGGCCATGAGGAGGAGGTAGGCGTAGACCTCGAGGGGATACCCCCCGTACCCCCCGCCGAAGAGGTAGGGCAGGGGAAGCAGGAGAAGGGCCGCCGCGGTGTAGGCCACGCGGACGTAGGCCCAGGTGGAAAGCCCCCGCCTTTGGGCCTCCCGCCCGAGGAGGAAGTAGCAAGAGGCCGCCACCGCCCCGAGGAGGGCGAGGAAGTCCCCGAGGAGGGGGTTGGCCCCCCTCCGCCCTCGCTGTCCCCCAGGCCGATGAGGACCCCCCGAGGAGGGCCACCCCCACGCCGAGCAGGGTGAGGAAGGAAGGCCGCTCCCCAAAAAGCCACCAGCCCAAAAGGGTGACCCACACGGGGTTGGTGGTGACGAGGGCGGTGCTCGCCGCCACGGAGGTGTAGGAGAGGGAGGTGATCCAGAAGGCGAAGTGGAGGGCGAGGAACCCCCCGGCGGCCAAGGCGAAGGGCAGCCCCGCCCTGCCCCCCAAGGGCCGCGTCCAGCCGGGGGCGAGGAGGAGGGCGGCCAGGGCCAGGCGCCCCGCGCTCATCACCAGGCTGAAGGCGAGGCTTTGGTCCCCGGAGGCCCGAAGGGCCAGGCGCACCAGGATGCTCCCGAAGCTTATGGCCAGGATGCCCACGAGAAGGACGGCGGCGATCTTCCACCCCGGGGGGCGCATGGTGCGCATTTTTACACAAGGGAAGCCTTCCGGGAAGCGTCAAAGTAGTGTAGCCCAAGGGAAAACCCGGGGACGGACGCCCCACCCCGCGCTGGTATACTTCCCCCGAAGGAGGCGCCTATGGTGACCGTCGTGGTTCCCAAGGAAAGGGCCCCAGGGGAAAGGAGGGTGGCCCTGGTGCCCGAGGTGGTGGCCCGCCTGGTCAAGCAGGGGGCCCGGGTTCGGGTGGAAAAGGGCGCCGGCGAGGGGGCCTACTACCCGGACGCCGCCTACCTCGAGGCGGGGGCGGAGGTGGTGGAGCGAGGGGCGCTCCTCAAGGGAGCCAACCTCCTCTTCACCGTCCAGCCGCCGCCGGAGGATCTGATCGCCGCCCTGGAGCCTGGGGCCATCGTGGTGGGCTTCGTCCAGCCCCACAAGAACCTGGAGCTGGTGCGGGCCCTACAGGCGAAGAAGGCCACGGTGATCGCCATGGAGCTCATCCCCCGCATCACCCGGGCCCAGAGCATGGACGCCCTCTCCAGCCAGGCCACGGTGGCGGGGTATCTGGCGGCCCTCCACGCTGCCAGGCTCTCCCCCCGTTTCTTCCCCATGCTCACTACGGCGGCGGGCACCATCCGCCCCGCCAAGGTGATGGTCATGGGGGTGGGGGTGGCGGGCCTCATGGCCATCGCCACCGCCAAGCGCCTGGGGGCCCAGGTCTTCGCCTACGACGTGCGCAAGGCCGCCCTAGAGCAGGCCCTCTCCCTGGGGGCGAAGCCCATTGAGCTCCCCATCAGCGCGGAAGGGGAGGGCGGCTACGCCCGCGAGCTCACCGAGGAGGAAAAGCGCATCCAGCACGAGGCCCTGCGCGAGCACGTGGCGGGCATGGACGTCCTCATTACCACCGCCCAGGTGCCGGGCCGCCGGGCCCCCATCCTCCTCACCGAGGACATGATGGACCGCCTGAAGCCCGGGACCGTGGTGGTGGACCTGGCCGCCGAGAGTGGGGGCAACTGCGTCCTCACCAAGCCCGGGGAGGTGGTGGAGGTGAAGGGGGTGCGGATTTTTGGCCCCTTGAACCTGCCGAGCGAGCTTTCCGTCCACGCTTCGGAGATGTACGCCAAAAACCTCTTTAACCTCTCCAGCCTCCTCATAGAAAAGGGGGAGTTCGCCCCCAAATGGGAGGACGAGATCATCCAGGGAGCACTTCTGATGAAGGAAGGGGAGATCCTGCACGGGCCCACCAAGGCCCTCGTGGGAGGTGCGTGATGGAGTTTGGCTTCTGGTCGGCGCTTTACATTTTTGTGCTCACCGCCTTTTTGGGCTACGAGCTCATCACCCGGGTGCCCGTGATCCTCCACACCCCCTTGATGTCGGGCTCCAACTTCATCCACGGGGTGGTGGTGGTGGGGGCCATGGTGGTCCTGGGCCACGCGGAGACGGGCCTGGAAAAGCTCATCGGTTTCCTGGGGGTCATCCTGGGGGCGGCCAACGCCGCCGGGGGGTATGCGGTCACGGTGCGCATGCTGGAGATGTTTGAGAAGAAGCCCGGCAAGGGGGGTGGTCAGTAATGGACCTCATCCAGGCAGCCTACTTCGTGGTGGCCATCCTCTTCATCGTGGGGCTAAAGCGCATGGCCCATCCCACCACGGCCAAAAGCGGCATCGTCTGGGCGGGCTTTGGCATGGTCCTCGCCGTGCTCGCCACCTTCTTCTGGCCGGGGATGGGGAACTTCGGCCTCATGCTTCTGGCCTTGCTCCTGGGTTCGGTGGTGGCCTGGTGGGCGGCGGTGCGGGTGGCCATGACGGACATGCCCCAGATGGTGGCCATCTACAACGGCATGGGGGGCGGGGCGGCCGCGACCATCGCCTCCGTGGAACTCCTCAAGGGGGCCTTTGAGAACACGGGGCTCATGGCCTTGGCCATCCTGGGCGGCCTCATCGGGAGCGTGGCCTTCACGGGGAGCCTCATCGCCTTCGCCAAGCTCCAGGGGATCATGAAGAGCCGCCCCATCCTCTTCCCGGGGCAGAAGGCGGTGAACGCCCTGGTCCTCCTGGTCACGGTGGCCCTGGGCTTCTCCCTCCTCTGGAACGACGCCACGGCGAGCATCGTCCTCTTCTTCCTCCTCGCCCTTCTCTTTGGCGTCCTCATGACCCTCCCCATCGGCGGCGGGGACATGCCCGTGGCCATCTCCTTCTACAACGCCTTCACGGGGATGGCCGTGGGCTTTGAGGGCTTTGCCGTGGGGAACCCGGCCCTCATGGTGGCGGGCACCCTGGTGGGGGCGGCGGGCACCCTCCTCACCGTGCTCATGGCGAGGGCCATGAACCGCTCGGTGTGGAGCGTCCTGGTGGGGGGCTTCGGCGTGGAGCAGGAGGCGGGCGAGGTCAAGGGAAGCCTCAAGCCCATTGACGTGGAGGACGCCGCCGTCATGCTGGCCTACGCGAGCAAGGTGGTCTTCGTGCCCGGCTACGGCATGGCCCTCTCCCAGGCGCAACACAAGCTGAAGGAGCTCGCGGACCTCCTCGAGGCCCGCGGGGTGGAGGTGAAGTTCGCCATCCACCCGGTGGCGGGGCGGATGCCGGGGCACATGAACGTCCTTTTGGCCGAGGCCGGGGTGGACTACGACAAGCTCAAGGACCTGGAGGAGATCAACCCCGAGTTCCCCACGGTGGACGTGGCCGTGGTCATCGGGGCGAACGACGTGGTGAACCCCGCTGCCCGCCGTCCGGGAAGCCCGCTTTACGGCATGCCCATCCTGGACGTGGACAAGGCCAAGAACGTCATCGTCATCAAGCGGGGGCAGGGGAAGGGCTTCGCCGGGGTGGAGAACGAGCTCTTCTACGCCGACAACACCCGGATGCTCTACGGGGACGCGCAGAAGGTCCTCACCGAGCTCATCCAGGCCCTGAAAAAGCTTTAGGCCTTGACGACACAAGGCCCCTCGCTTAGACTCCAGGGTGGCACCCCGGGCGCGCCAGCGCCCAGGCCAAAGACAGCGGGGGGCCTTCGGGCCTTAAAAAGCCCGCCGAGGCGCTTGAGGGGGAGCGTTTCCTCGGAAATCCCAGGACAAACCGGCCGGGGTTCCCCTGCCCCGAAAGGGAGGAAGGCGTGCCGAACAAGCGCAACGTTGAGCTTCTGGCCACCCTCAAGGAGAACCTTGAGCGGGCCCAGGGCTCCTTCTTCCTCGTGAACTACCAGGGGCTCCCCGCCAAGGAAACCCACGCCCTCCGCCAGGCCCTGAAGCAGAACGGGGCCAGGCTCTTCGTCGCCAAGAACACCCTGATCCGCCTGGCCCTCAAGGAGCTGGGGCTGCCGGAGCTGGACGGGCTCCAGGGCCCGAGCGCCGTGGTCTTCTACGAGGACCCGGTGGCCGCGGCCAAGACCCTGGTCCAGTTCGCCAAGAGCAACCCCAAGGGCATCCCCCAGGTGAAAAGCGGCCTCCTCCAGGGCCAGATCCTTACGGCCAAGGACGTGGAGGCCCTGGCGGAGCTGCCCACCATGGACGAGCTCCGGGCGGAGCTCGTGGGGGTGCTCCAGGCGCCCATGGCGGAGCTCGTGGGCGTGCTTGGCGGCGTGGCCCGCGAGCTGGTAGGCATCCTGGAAGCGTACGCGGAGAAGAAGGCGGCTTAAGAGGAGGTAAGCGATGGCTCTGGACATTGAACGGATCAAGGAAGAGCTCTCCCAGGCTACGGTTCTGGAACTCAAGCAGCTGATTGACGCCCTCAAGGAGGCTTGGGGCGTGACCGCCGCGGCCCCCGTGGCCGTGGCCGCGGCCCCTGCGGCCGGGGCGGCCGCCGCTCCCGCCGAGGAGAAGACGGAGTTCGACGTCATCCTCAAGGAGGCGGGGGCCAAGAAGCTGGAGGTCATCAAGGAGCTCCGCGCCATCACGGGGCTTGGCCTCAAGGAGGCCAAGGACCTGGCCGAGAAGGGCGGCCCCATCAAGGAGGGCGTCTCCAAGCAGGAGGCGGAGGAGATCAAGAAGAAGCTCGAGGCCGTGGGCGCGGTGGTGGAGCTCAAGTAACCGCCGCCCTGCGGGGTGCCCCCGGGCCCCATGGGGCCCGGGTTCTCCTTTAGCGGAGGACGACCCCGGGCCGCACCCTTAGGGCCCGGAGAAGGGGAAGAAGGGCGGAAAGCAGAACGGCAAGAAGGCTCGCCCCGCTTACCCAAAGGAAGTCGGCGAGGCGCATCTCCACGGGGAGGTGGGTGAGGAAGTAGAGCTCCCCGGGGAGGTCCAGGGGGCGGCGGGCCAAGTAGAGGCCGAGGAGGTAGCCGAGGAGGTTGCCCAAGGCCACGCCCCCCACCCCCAGGATCGCCCCCTCCAGGGCGAAGACCAGGCCCACGGTCCCCCTCGAGGCCCCCATGGCCCGGAGAAGGGCGATCTCCGGGGTCTTCTCCACCACCTTGAGGAAGAGGAGGTTGGCCACCCCAAGGGCGGCCACAGCCACGATGAGGAAGATCAAAAGGCCGAGGACCTGCCGCTGCAGGGAAAGCTGCTCCAAGAGGGTGCGCTGGGTGTCCTGCCAGGGCTGGGGGAAGAAGCGGCTTCCCGCCAGGGCCCACCCCACCTCCCGGGCCCGCCAGGGGTCCTTTAGGCGCACCTGGTACCCCTGGGCCTCGAGGCCGGAAAGGCGCTTCACGCTCTCCAGGTCGGTGAAGGCGAAGCCGCTGTCAATGAGGTAGTTCCCGGTGCGGAAGCTCCCGAGCACCTTGAGCTCCACCCGCTCCTGCGTGGCGGAAAGGGCGTAGAGCCGGTCCCCGGGCCGGGCGTCAAGGCTCTGCATCAGGGCCGCGCCCAGGTAGATCCCCCGGGCTCCAGCCTGAGCCCGAGCTCGGGGTAAAGGGCCTCCCCGCCCGCACCGAGCCCCACCAGGGTGGCGAAGTCCACCCCAGGCCCCCGGCCCGCCTCGGCGGGCCGGGTGAGGAGGGCCTTGGTGGCGGCGAAGGGGGCCGCCGCCTCCACCTCCGGGTGGGAAGGGAGGGGGGAAGGGTGGGCTCCAGGCTGAAGAGGACGAGCTGGGGGTAGGCCTTGAGCGTGGCCCGGACGAGGCCGTCCATGAAGCCGTTGGCCAGGGAAAGGGCCACCAAAAGCACCCCCACCCCCACGCCCACGCCCAAGACGGCGAGGGCGCTTTGGAGGGGGCGGCGCCAGATGTAGGCCCAGGCGAGGAAGAGGGCGAAGCGCACGCCTTCAGGATACGCGCGCCCTTACTCGGGGTAGGCCACCACCTCCAGCTGGACCTTGCGGCGGCCAAAGCGGAGGGCCGTGGCCCGGTCAGGGAACCAGATGTCTACTTTCTTGCGCCAGCGGGCGTTCATCACGTCCGCCACCACGAAGACGATGTCCTTGAAGAGGGCGTCAAACTGCCCCTTCCCCCGGCCGTAGATCGTGCCCAGGTCCTTAAGCCGGACCTTGGTGCCGAAGGGAAGGATCTCCAGAAGGTCCCGGCTCACCGCCAGGATCCCCAGGCGGGTCCGGGCCCCGGTGGCGGTGACGTGGGGGGTGGAGTCCGTCTCCCGGACGCTGGAGGTGTAGGCGGTGGCCTCCAGGATCAGGACCTTGGGCTTTCCCGCGCTCTGGGCCAAGGCCTGCGGCCACGGAACGGCGAGGAGGGTGACGGCTAGGAGAAGGCCACGCATCGCCTCCTGAGTATGGGGACGAACCCTTGAGCCCCCTTAGAGAGGAAGGCGGCTTCCCTCATGAAAGCCCCGGGTTTTTATCTGCAAGGCTTTTGCAAACTCAAAAAGCCGCAGCGCACAGGAACGCGCCGCAGCAGGTTTTCTTACAAGAAGCTAAACTGCCTTCATCTAGCCCTCATGATCCTCCTAAGGGCAGGGCGTGGAGGAGAGCTCCAGGGTGTAGCGGCCGCTCCCCTCCTCGTCAAACCCCGCCCGGGCGAGGCCCCGGTCCCGGACCACGAGGAGGGTGGCCGGGGAGAGGGGGGCGCAGTTTCGCACCGGGTCCAAAGCCCTCGGGTAGAGGTCGTCGGGACCGTTGTAGAGGAGGGCCACCAGGTCCAGAGGGCCCGCGTAGGCAAGGCGCAGGTAGCCCCCAGCCCCGGAAACGTCGTAGCGGTCAAACTCCCCGACGAACTCAATGGCCCCCTGGACGCTTCCCGAGGTCAGCGCCTCCCCCTTGCCCGAGGGATTGGGCACAAACCCCGTGGCGGAGAGGTTCACCCGGTCCTCCGCCAGGGCGTAGTTCTCCACCCGCAGGTAGTAGGCCTGGCCCGCCTGCCCCCGGAAGTTAAGGCGCACCCCGGGGTCGGTGGTGATCCCTTGGGGCCTCAGGCCCAAGGGGGCCACCTCGGGGTAGGCCCCAAACCAGTTCCGGGCCACGCTCACCGCCTGGACCACGCCCCTTTCGTCCAGAAGGACCAGGCGGAGCCGGGCGCTGAGCTCTAGCCCAGCCGAAACCGCCGCCACCTCCACGGCCCCGTCCTGGGCGGGAAGAAGGCGGAAGACGGCCACCCCCGGGCGCAGGCTTCCGCCGGAGGCCTCCTGGGCCGGGGGCAGGGTGGCCACCAGGCTCTCCCCCACGGGGAGGTCCCCCGCCAAAGGCGGGCCCAGGGAAAGGTTGCAGGCCGCAAGGAAAAGCGAAAGCAGGGCCAGAATCCGCCACATCCACCTCCACCTCCCTCTTTCCCCTCAGGATACCCGGGGAAGAGCCCGGACGGGTTAAGGTGCCCTTTAGGTGCAAAAGCCTCCCCAAAGCCCCGGCTTGGGCTAGGCAACCAAAGGACGGGCCCTTCGCTACTCCAGCACGCCCAGATAGGCGTAGAGGTCCGGCCCGCCGGGGAGGATCTCCACCGCAAGCTCCGGGAACTTCTGCGCCACCCCTTGGGCCTTTTCCTTGGGGGTGTTGGGCCCGAGGAAGAGGGTGAGGACCTCCTTGCCCTCCTGGGCCATGCGGACGAGGCCCTCCACCACTTCCTCGGGGGTCTCCCCCACCAGGACGAGCCGCCCGTCCAGAAGGCCGATGGGCTTGTCCTTCAGGACCTTTAGCCCCTCCACCTCGGCGTCGCGGCTCGCCCAGGTGACCTCGAGGGTCACCGCCCCGGCCATGGCCTCCTCCATCTCGGGGAGAAGCTCCTCGGGAAGGGCCTCGGGGGTGTACCGCACCGCCGCCGCCAGGCCCTGGCCCAGGGTCCTCGTCTTAAGCACGTGGACCTCCTTCCCCGCCTCCTGTGCGAGCTTCGCCGCCTCCGTGGCGGCCAGGAAGACGTTGGGGTTGTTGGGAAGGAGGATCACCTTGGGGTTGGGCACGCTCCTAATGGCGGCCAGAAGGTCCTCCACGCTGGGGTTTTGCGTCTGCCCCCCGGCCACCACCCTGGCCCCGAGGCTGCGGAAGGCCCGGGCCACCCCGTGGCCCAAGGCGACGGCCACCAGGCCCGTGGGGGGCACCTCCTCGGCCAGAAGCCCGAAGGTGGAGAGGATCTCCGTGTGCTGCTGGGTCATGTCCTCCACCTTGGTGCGGACCACCCGGCCGAAGCGGGCCACCGTGGCGAGGAGGCCGTCGGGGTCGTCCGTGTGGATGTGCCCCTTGACGTAGCCCTCGGCCCCCACCACGAGGAGGGAGTCGCCGAAAGGGGCCACCGCCTCGCGGATCCGCTCCACGGGCACCTCCACCCCCTCCATGAGGAACTCCGTGCAGTAGCCGAACTCCTCGGTGGCGAAGGCCGTCTGGGCGTAGCGCTCCACCTTGGGCGGCTCGGGCAGAGGGAGGCCCAGGGCGTACCCCCGTATCCCCTCCAAGAGCCGCACGTACCCCGCCCCGCCCGCGTCCACCACCCCGGCCTGGCGCAGGGCGGGGAGGAGCTCGGGCGTCCTCTCCAAGGCCTCCCGGGCGGCCTCGAGGGCGGTCTCCAAGACCTCCTCCAGGGCCTCCCCCCGGGCCCCCTCCCCGGCGGCCCGGGCCACGGTGAGGATGGTGCCCTCCACGGGGCGCATCACCGCCTTGTAGCCGCTTTCCGCCCCCATCCGCAAGGCCCGGCGGAGGAGGGGCCCGTCCAGGGCCTTTTTTCCCTTCAAGGCCTCGGCGAAGCCCCGAAGGATCTGGGAGAGGATCACCCCGCTGTTGCCCCGGGCGCCGAGGAGGCTCCCGTAGGCCAGGGCCCGGGCCACCTGGTCCATTCGGGAGGTGTCGGCAAGGTCCAGCTCCCGCCGGGCCGCCTCGAGGGTGTGGAGCATGTTGGTGCCCGTGTCCCCGTCGGGGACGGGGTAGACGTTTAAGGCGTTGAGCTCCTCCACGTAGACCTGAAACCAGCGGGTGGCGTAGCGGAAGGCCTCCGCCACCGCCTCGGGACCCCAGGCCTTAGCCACACCGCACCCCCACCACGTGGACCCGGACCTGGGAGAGCTCCACCCCCCCAAGGTGGCGGGCCGCGTAGGCGAGCCGCTCCCCCAAGGCCTCCGCCAAGGCGGGCACCCGGGTGCCGTAGGCCAGGACCACGTAGAGGTCCACCTGGTAGCGGCCCGGGCTTTGGGGGTCGGGACGGACCACCACCCCCTCCCCCGCCTCCTGCCGCCTGAGGATGCGCCCCACCTGGTCCTTGAGGCTCGCGGGGGCCATGCCCACCACCCCCGGGACCTCGTGGGCCACCAGGGCGAGGAGGCTCGCCAAGGCCGCCTCCGTGAGGACCACCCGTCCCGGCACCCTCACCCCCTCAAGGCCTCCTCGGGAGGCGTGTAGGGCAGGCCGAAGGCCTCGGCCACCCCGGGGTGGGTGAGGCGGCCTTTGTGGGTGTTGAGCCCCTTGAGAAGGGCGGGGTCCTCCAGGAGGGCCTGAAGGCCCTTCTCCGCCAGCTTGAGCACGTAGGGAAGCGTCTGGTTGGTGAGGGCGAAGGTGCTGGTCCTGGGCACCGCCCCGGGCATGTTGGCCACCCCGTAGTGGACCACCCCGTCCACCACGTAGGTGGGCTCGGCGTGGGTGGTGGGCCGGATGGTCTCCACGCACCCCCCCTGGTCCACGGCCACGTCCACGATCACCGCCCCCTCCTTCATCAGGGGAAGCATGTCCCGGGTGACGAGCTTGGGGGCCTTGGCCCCGGGGACGAGGACGGCCCCGATGAGGAGGTCTGCGTGCTGGACGCTCTTTTTGATGTTGGCCTCGGTGGCGGTGAGGGTGACCACCCGTCCGCCGAAGACGTCGTCCAGGTACTGGAGGCGCTTGTGGTTCACGTCCAGGATGGTCACCTGGGCCCCCATCCCCAGGGCGATCTTGGCCGCGTTGGTGCCCACGGTCCCGCCCCCGAGGATCACCACGCTGGCCGGGGCCACCCCAGGCACCCCCCCGAGGAGGACCCCCCGGCCCCCCTTCGGCTTCTCCAGGAACTGGGCCCCCACCTGGGGGGCCATCCGCCCCGCCACCTCGCTCATGGGGACGAGGAGGGGGAGGGTGCCGTCGGGAAGCTGGACAGTCTCGTAGGCGATGCCCGTGACCCCGCTACGGAGCATGGCCTCGGTGAGGCCGCGGTCCGCGGCCAGGTGAAGGTAGGTGAAGAGGATGAGGCCCTCCCGCAGGAAGCCGTACTCCTCGGGTAGGGGCTCCTTCACCTTCACCACCATCTCCGCCCCCCAGGCCTCCTCCCGGCCCACGAGCTCGGCCCCGGCCCGGGCGTACTCCGCATCGGAAAGCCCCGAGCCCTCCCCGGCCCCCCGCTCCACCAGCACGGTGTGGCCGCGCTTGACCAGGCTCTCCACCCCGCCGGGCGTGAGGGCCACCCGGTTCTCCAAGGTCTTGATCTCCTTCGGCACGCCGATCACCATGACTACGCCTCCCTCGCAAACACGCGCCGTATTTTAAGCTTGAAGCCGTCCCCCTCGGCGATGGCCAAGAGGCGCCGTTTGGAGTCCACCAGGGTCACGTACCCCATGGCCGGGATGGGGAGGGGCATCCCCTCCAACACCCGCCGGGCCTCGGTGTGGGAAAGCTCCACCACGGGGAAGGGCAAAACGTCAAGCTCCGGGATCGCCTTCTCCGGGGAGAGGTCGGAGAGGGCCACGGCCCGCTCCAGCCCCACCCGGCCCACCCGGGTGCGGACGAGCCCCGAGAGGAAGGCCTTGGTCCCGAGCATCTCCCCCAGGTCCCGGGCAAAGGCACGGACGTAGGTCCCGGGCCCCACCACCAGCCGGATCACGGCCGTGGGATAGGCCCCGAGGGGGCGCGGGAGCCGCACGGGCCGCCCCCGCCTTTCCGCGAGCCGCCACCCCCGGGCCGAGGGGGCGATGGGGTGGGGAATGGGCTCGGGGTCAAAGGCGAGGAGCTCCACCTCCAAATACCGCACCGGGCGCGGGCCAAGCGCCAAGGGCTTCCCCTCCCGGGCGGCCTCGTAGGCCCGCTTCCCCCCACCTTGATGGCGGAGTAGAGGGGCGGGACCTGCTCCCGCACCTCCAGGAAGCGGGGCAGGGCGGCCTCGAGGTCCTTCCGGTCAAAGCGCACCGGGGCCTCCTCGCTGATGGGCCCCTCCGCGTCCAGGGTGGGCGTGGTGGCCCCGAAGGAGACCCAGGCGATGTACTCCTTGTCCTCCCCGGAGAGGAAGGGGACGAGCTTGGTGGACTCGTTGGTGACCAGGAGGAGGAGCCCCGTGGCCAAGGGGTCCAAGGTGCCGGTGTGCCCTACCCTTCGCGTGGAGAGGCGCCGCCTCGCCTCCTCCACCACGTCGTGGGAGGTGAGGTGGAGGGGCTTGTCCACCGCGTAGAGGGCCATGCCTAGGGGATTGTATCACCGGAGGGCATAGAATGGCGGTATGCTGGCCTCTTTGGAAGCCCGCTACCCGGGGCTCGCCTTCGCCTGGCCGAGGCCCGGCGTCCTGGAGATCACCTTCCGCGGGGAGAAGCTCAACGCCATGCTCCCTGCCCTCCACCGGGGCCTGGCCCGGGTGTGGCGGGACCTCGAGGCGGTGGAAGGCGTAAGGGCCGTGCTCCTTCGGGGCGAGGGCGGGGTCTTCTCCGCCGGGGGCTCCTTCGGCCTCATTGAGGAGATGCGGGCCTCCCACGAGGCCCTCCTCCGGGTCTTCTGGGAGGCCAGGGACCTCGTGCTCGGACCCCTCAACTTCCCGAGGCCCGTGGTGGCGGCGGTGGAGAAGGTGGCGGTGGGGGCGGGGCTTGCCCTGGCCCTTGCCGCCGACATCGCCGTTGTGGGGAAGGGGGCGAGGCTTCTTGACGGCCACCTCCGCCTCGGGGTGGCGGCGGGGGACCACGCCGTCCTCCTCTGGCCGCTTCTGGTGGGGATGGCCAAGGCCAAGTACCACCTCCTCCTGAACGAGCCCCTCACCGGGGAAGAGGCGGAGCGGCTGGGCCTAGTGGCCCTGGCGGTGGAGGAGGAGCAGGTGTACGAAAAAGCCCTGGAGGTGGCCACCCGCCTGGCCAAAGGCCCCAAGGAGGCCCTAAGCCTCACCAAGCACGCCCTGAACAACTGGTTCCGCACCTTCATGCCCCACTTTGAGGTGTCTTTGGCCTTGGAGTTCCTTGGGTTCCAGGGAAAGGAGCTGGAGGAAGGCTTACGGGCCCTCAGGGAAAAACGAAAACCCCAGTTTTAGCATGGAGAAGCCTTTGCGCCTCCAGGCGTTTTTGGCCCGGGCCGGGGTGGGAAGCCGCCGCCAGGCGGAGGCCCTCATCCGCCAGGGAAGGGTGCGGGTGAACAGCGAGGTAGCCCAGCTGGGGACGAAGGTGGCCCCCGGGGACGTGGTGGAGGTGGACGGCAGGCGGGTGGAGGCCCCAGCGGAGCGGGTGGTCCTGGCCCTCCACAAACCCCGGGGCTACACCACCACCCGGCATGACCCCCATGCGGCCCACACGGTTTACGAGCTCCTCCCGGAGATCCCCGGCCTCCACCCCGTGGGCCGCCTGGACCGGGACTCGGAGGGGCTTCTCCTCTTCACCAACGACGGGGCCCTCACCTTTCGCCTCACCCACCCCCGCTTCGGGGTGCGGAAGGTCTACCGGGTGTGGACCGAGGGAGGGACCCTGCCGGAAGCCGTCTGCCAGAGGCTCCTAAAGGGGGTGGAGCTGGAGGATGGCCCCGCCAAAGCCCTCGCCTGCCGCCCCGCCCCCGGGGGCGCCATCCTCACCCTAGGGGAGGGCCGCAAGCGGGAGGTGCGGCGGATGCTCCAGAGGGTGGGCTACCCGGTGCGGCGCCTCCTGCGGCTCCAGGTGGGCCCCATCCGCCTCGGGGACCTCCCCCCGGGAAGTGGCGGAGGCTTTCCGAGAGGGAGGTCAAGGCCCTCCTCCGGCTCGTGGGGCTAGAATGAAGGGCATGTTCACGCCGGGGAACGGACCCGTGCAGATCAGCGCCGAGGCCATAAAAAAGCGGGTGGAGGAGCTGGGGAGGCAGATCGCCCAAGACTACCAGGGCAAGACCCCTCACCTCGTCTGCGTCCTGAACGGGGCCTTCATTTTCATGGCCGACCTGGTGCGGGCCATCCCCCTGCCCCTCACCCTGGACTTCATCTCCATCAGCTCCTACGGGAACGCCTTTCGCTCTAGCGGCGAGGTGGAGCTCATCAAGGACCTCCGCCTTCCCATCCACGGCCGGGACGTGATCGTGGTGGAGGACATCGTGGACACGGGGCTCACCCTCTCCTACCTTCTGGACTACCTCGAGGCCCGGAAGCCCGCCTCCGTCCGCGTGGCCGCCCTCCTCTCCAAGCCCAGCCGCCGCCAGGTGGAGGTGCCCATCCACTACCTGGGCTTTGAGATTGAGGACGCCTACGTCTACGGCTACGGCCTGGACCGGGCCCAGTTTGACCGCAACCTGCCCTTCATCACCTCCATCCGACCGGAGGAGGAATGAGGTACCTGGACCTTCTCACCGCCCTCTTCGCCACGGTCCTCCTCGTCTCCAACGTGGCCTCCACCAAGCTCGTGGTCCTGGGGCCCTTCACCTTTGACGGGGGCACCCTCCTTTTCCCCTTGGCCTACATCTTCGGGGACGTCCTCACCGAGGTCTACGGCTACCGGAGAAGCCGCAGGGTCATCTGGATCGGCTTCTTCGCCCTCCTCCTCGCCACCCTCACCTTCCAGGCGGTGGCCCACCTCCCCGCCCCACCCGACGCCGAGAGCCAGCGCTTCGGCGAGGCCTTCGGCCTCCTCTTCGGCCTCACCCCCAGGATCGTCCTGGGAAGCCTCCTCGCCTACTTCCTCGGGGAGTTCGCCAACGCCTACGTCCTCGCCAAGCTCAAGGTGCGGACGGAGGGGCGCTTCTTCTGGCTCCGGGCCCTCGCCTCCACCCTGGTGGGCCAGGGGCTGGACACCGGCGTCTTCCTCCTCGTGGCCTTCTACGGGGTCTTCCCGAGCGAGGTCCTCCTCGCCGTTTTCCTCTCCAACTACGCCTTCAAGCTCGGGGTGGAAGCCCTCATGCTCCCCTTCACCTACGCCGTGGTGGGCTTTTTGAAGCGGGCCGAGGGGATGGACGTCTACGACCGGGACACGGACTTCAACCCCTTCCGCCTGACCTGAGCCCTCGCTTTCGCCTTACTCTTTCATTATACCGCGGCTTGCGCACTTGTAAAGGCCTATGCGCCGCTCCCCGCCTGTAGACTTAGAGGGTATGCCGGGCATCGCCATCATCGGGGCGCAGTGGGGCGACGAGGGCAAGGGCAAGGTGGTGGACGTCCTGGCCCGGGAAGCCGACTACGTGATCCGCTACCAGGGCGGGGCCAACGCCGGCCACACCGTGGTGGCCGAGGGCAAGGTCTTCAAGCTCAACCTCCTGCCCTCGGGGGTCATCCACCCCCACGCGGTGAACGTCCTGGGGGACGGGATGGTCATTGACCCCTTCCGCTTCCAGGAGGAGGTGGAAGGCCTGCGGAAGGAGGGGTTTGACCCCAAGATCCTGGTCTCGGAAAGGGCCCACCTCGTCCTCCCCCACCACAAGCACGTGGAAAGCCGCCACAACTTCGTGGGCACCACGGGGCGCGGCATCGGTCCCGCCTACTCCGACCGGGCAAGAAGGGTGGGGATCCGGGCTGGGGACCTTTTGGACGAGGCCACCCTGAGGGAGAGGGTGCGCCGCCTCCTCGCCGAGAAGCCCAACTCCACCCGGGAAGCGGGCTGGGACACGGAGGAAAAGGCCCTCGCCGACCTCCACCGGATGCGGGAGATCCTAAGCCCCTACATCGCCGACACGGGGAGCCTCCTCCGGGAGGCCTGGCGCAAGGGAAAGCGCCTCCTCTTTGAGGGGGCCCAGGCCACCCTGCTGGACCTGAACTACGGCACCTACCCCTACGTCACGAGCTCCCACCCCACGGTGGGGGGGATCCTGGTGGGGACGGGCCTCTCCCACAAGGCCATCACCAAGGTCTACGGCGTGGCCAAGGCCTACACCACGAGGGTAGGGGAAGGCCCCTTCCCCACGGAGCTCCAGGGGGAGCTCGCCCACCACCTCCGGGAAAAGGGCGGCGAGTACGGCACCACCACGGGAAGGCCCAGGAGGGTGGGCTGGCTGGACCTGGTGGCCCTCCGGTACGCCTGCGAGGTGAACGGCTTTGACGGCCTCGTCCTCACCAAGCTGGACGTGCTCTCCGGTCTGGAGAAGGTGAAGGTGGCCGTGGAGTACCTGGACGGGGCCCGCCCCGGGGAGGCGAGCCCGGAGGCGGTGCGCTACCTGGAGCTTCCGGGCTGGGGCGACCTCTCCCACGTGAAGCGCCGGGAGGACCTCCCCGCAAACCTCCTCCGCTACCTGGAGCTCGTGGAGGAGCACACCGGGGTCCCCGTGGTCCTCTTCTCCACGAGCCCCAGGCGGGAGGACACCTTCGGGGCGGTGAGCTGGGTCTAAGGGTCTACCCCAGACGGGAGACGCGCAGGAGGAACCTCTTCTCCACGGGGAAGGGCCGGTCCAGGTCGCCGAGCTCCGCCTCGGCCCAGGCCCAAAGCCGCTCCATCACCCGGGCGTGGACGGGCTCGGGG
>NZ_CP014142.1 GCF_001535545.1 Thermus parvatiensis
AGGACCAGCCCACGGCCATCCCTGTGTCCATGATCACCGGGGAACCCCTGACCCCGAGGCTGGGCCCAACTGGGACGACGACCTCGGGGGTAGCCCCCTCTACGCCAAGAACGACCCCAACTTGCGGGGCCTGGACCCGGAGGCGGGCCCAGCTAACGGAGATCGAGGGGTGGTCTTCCAGTACCTGCCCCGGATCTGCAACCACTGCCTCAACCCCTCCTGTGTGGCCGCCTGCCCCTCCGGGGCCATCTACAAAAGGGCCGAGGACGGGGTGGTGCTGGTTAACGAGAACAAGTGCAAGGCCTGGCGCATGTGCGTGGCCGCCTGCCCCTACAAGAAGGTCTACTACAACTGGGCCACGGGAAAGAGCGAGAAGTGCATCCTCTGCTTCCCCGGCTGGAGACGGGCCAGGCCCGGCCTGCGCCCACTCCTGCGTGGGGCGCATCCGCTACATGGGGGTCTTGCTCTACGACGCCGACCGCATCCCCGAGGCGGCCATGGTGCCGGACGAGGAGCTCGTTGAGTCCCAGCTTTCCCTCATCCTGGACCCCTTTGACCCCGAGGTGATCGCCGCCGCCAAGGCCGAGGGGATTGACGAGGGGTGGATCCAGGCCGCCCAGAAGTCCCCATCTACAAGTTCGTCAAGACCTGGGGCTGGCCCTTCCCTCCACCCGAGTACCGCACCCTGGCCATGATGTTCTACGTCCCGCCCCTTTCGCCGGTGGTTTCCACCGTGGAGAAGGCCCTTCGGGCCAGCCAGGGAAACGGGGGGCTCGTGCGCCTGGACATCCCGGAGACCGACCTGGACTTTGAGCTTTACGAGAGCCTGGAAAAGGCCCGCCTGCCCGTGAAGTACCTGGCGAACCTTTTCGCCGCCGGCAACGAGGCCCTCATCGTCCCCATTCTCAAGAAGATGCTGGCGGTGCGCATCCTTAAGCGGCAGGAGAGCCTCGAGGGCCACCCCACCGAGCGGGCCCTGAAGGTCCTGGCGGACGCCGGCCTCACCCTGGAGGAGGCCGAGGCCATCTACCGCCTCACCACCCTGCCCACCCTGGAGGAGCGCTTCGTCCTTCCCCCTACCACCGGGAGATGGCCGCCGAGGTCTGGAAGGACCCCTGGCCCACAAGGGCGAGGCGGGCCTGGGCTACATCCAGCCCCCTTGCGGGGCGAGTAGGAGGGCGCCATGCCGGGCAACCCTAACCTCCTGGAGACCCTGGCCCTGGCCCTGGACTACCCCATGCCGGGCCGTCTGGAGGAGCTCTGGCGGCGCTGGATTGAGTGCCCCAGGGGCCCCGCCAAGCAGAGGCTGGAGCGCTTCTTGCGCCAGGTGGAGGACCTCTCCTTAGGGGAGTGGGAGGAGCTCTACACCCGCACCCTGGACCTCACCCCACCACCGCCCCTACGTGGGCTTCGCGGTGTACGGGGAGAGCTACCAGCGGGGGAGCTCCTCGCCGCCCTGGTGCGGGCCTTCCGGGAGATCGGCCTGGACCCCGGGAGCGAGCTCCCCGACCACCTGGCGAACGTCCTTCGCTACCTGGCCCGGGTGGAGGAGCCTCTGCCGGAGCTTGCGGAGATCCTTCCCCGGGCCCTTTCCGAGATGCACAGGACCCTCAAGACCCTGGACGCCAAGAACCCCTACCTCCTGGTCCTCGAGGCGGTCCAGGAGGCCGTGGAAGGGGTTCTCACGAGGAGGTGAGGAGATGAACTGGAACGCCGCGCTCTTCGGGGTCTTTCCTTACATCGCCCTGACCCTGGCGGTGGCGGTGACCGCCTACCGCATGGTCTACAGGCCCTTCTCCGTCTCGGCCCAGTCCAGCCAGCTTTTGGAGCAGAAGCGCCTCTTCTTCGGCTCCACCGCCATGCACTGGGGCCTGGTGATCGTGCTTTTGGGCCACCTCTTGGCCCTTCTGGTGCCCAAGGGGCTTCTCCTCTGGAACGCCGTGCCCTCAGGCTTTACCTCCTGGAGATCACCGGGCTTGGCCTCGGGCTTTGGGCCCTCTTCGGCACCTACGTCCTCCTCGCCCGGCGCATCGCCGTGGCCCGGGTGCGGGCGGCCTCCACCCCCATGGACTACCTGGTCCTGGTGGTGGTCTTCGTCTCCGCCCTCACCGGGGTTCTCACGGCGGTCCTCTACCGCTACGGCTCTTTCTGGTTCCCCGCGGTGATGACCCCCTACCTCTGGTCCGTCCTCACCCTGAACCCCAGGCCCGAGCTCCTGCAGGACCTCCCCTTCTGGACGAAGCTCCACGTCTTCAACTTCTGGCTCTTCCTGGCCCTCTTCCCCTTCTCCCGCCTGGTCCACATCATCACCGTGCCCCTGGGGTACGTGGTGCGGCCCTGGCAGATCGTCGTCTGGGTTAGGCGGACGGCCCGGCGGGAGACCCTTTGACGGAGGTGCGCCATGTCCAAGACCAAGGCAACCCTTCACGTCCGCAGTCATCCCCTCGAGGCCCTGGTGGCCGCCACGGTGGGCTTTTTCGTGGGCTTCGCCGCGGTGGCCCTCTTCAACGTGACCGCCAAGACCTTTAAGGAGGCCATGGGGCTGGACCCCGTCCAGGTAGGCCTCCTCGTGGCCATGCCCAACCTTTCGGGCTCCCTCCTCCGGATCCCCTTCTCGGCCTGGGTGGACACGGATGGGGGGAGGCGGCCCATGCTTACCCTTCTAGGCCTGGCTCTTTTGGGGATGCTGGGCCTCATCGCCCTCCTCCTCGCCTACTACCCCGACGGCCTGACCGCGGGCCTCTACCCCGTCCTCCTGTTCCTCGGCTTCCTCAGCGGGTGCGGGATCGCCACCTTCTCCGTGGGTATCAGCTTCGTGTCCTACTGGTTCCCCCAAAACCGCCAGGGGTGGGCCCTGGGCACCTACGCCGGGGTGGGCAACCTGGCGCCGGGGCTTTTTACCTTCCTTTTGCCCACGGCCTTGGCCGCCTGGGGGCTTTTGGGCACCTACGTGGCCTGGACCGCCCTCCTCCTCCTGGGCACCCTCGTCTTCTACGCCCTCGGGTACGGGGCGCCCTACTTCCAGCTCCTGCGGCTGGGCCTTAGCCGGGAGGAGGCCAAGGCCCAGGCCCGGGCCTTAGGACAGGAGCTCTTCCCGCAGGCTCCCTCGTGGAGACCCTGGCCCGGTCGGCGGCCAAGTGGCGCACCTGGGTTCTGGTGGCCCTCTACTTCACCTCCTTCGGCGGCTTCCTGGCCCTCACCGCCTGGCTCCCCACCTACTGGCGGGAGTTCCTTGGCCAGGACGTGACCCAGGCGGCGTACCTGACGGCTTACTTCTCCATCCTGGCCTCGGTGGTTAGGGTTTTCGGCGGCAGCCTCTCGGACCGCATCGGGGGTGAACGGGCCGCCTTTCTGGCCTACGGGCTCGTGGTCCTTGGGGCCCTTCTCCTGACCCAGGCCTCGAGCTTTGGCCTGGCCTTTCTGGGGGAAACCCTCCTCGGCTTCGGCATGGGCGTGGGCAACGCCGCGGTGTTCAAGATGGTTCCCTACTACGTCCCGACGCGGTGGGCGGGGCCTCGGGCTGGGTGGGGGGCCTGGGGGCCACAGGGGGGTTCGTGGTGCCACCTGTCCTCGGCTACTTCGTCCGGGCCTACGGCGAGGCCAGGGGCTACCCCATGGGCTACACGGTCTACGTGGCCCTGGGCCTTTTGGCCCTGCTCTTGGTCTGGCTTTTGAGCGCCACCAAGAGGGAGGTGGCGGTGAGGGACAGGAAGGCCTAACTGGGAGCGCGGGGGCCCGGGGGCCTAGCCCCTGGGCCCCAGGCTTTAGGGCCGGTCCTTGACCCAGGTCATGGCCCCGGGGCCAGGGCCTAGGGAGACTGAAGGCGCTATGGAGCTGGACGTGCGCGCGATCCCCCTAGGGAGAGGCACCCCAAGATCTTCGGCGTCTTTGACGCCCTGGCCCCCGGCGAGAGCTTCGTCCTCGTCAACGACCACGACCCCAAGCCCCTCTACTACCAGCTCATGGCCGAGCGCCCGGGCCAGGTGGACTGGACCTATTTGGAGGAGGGCCCGGAGGTATGGCGGGTGCGGATCGGGAAGAAGTAGTCCGCCCCGAGATGAAGGTGGCGGAGGTCCTAAAGCGCTGGCCTCACCTCCTCGAGGTCCTGGTGGAGGCCAGCCCCGCCTTCCAGAAGCTCAAAAACCCCTCCTCCGCCGCACCATGCCCAACCTGGTCACCGTGGCCCAGGCGGCGAGGATCGGAGGCCTGGAGCCGGAGGAGCTCGTGGCCAGGCTCAACCGGGCCCTGGGGGTGGAGGCCAGGCCCCCGTGGCCAAGGCGGAGGAGAGCCTCCTCGGCACCCCGCCCCTCCCTGGCTTTCCGCCCCCGTGGGCTTCCGGCTGGACGTCCGGCCTACCCTCGAGGCGGGAGGGGAGCCTTTCCAGGCCATCATGGCGGCGGCCAAGGAGGTGAAGCCCGGGGAGAGGCTCGTGCTGGAGGTGCTCTTTGAGCCCGTGCCCCTCTACCGGGTCCTGGCCAAGCAGGGCTTTCTCGCCTGGTGCGAGAAGGTGGGGGAGCGGCACTACCGGGCCCACTTCTACCGACAGGAGGTGGGGGAGGGGAGGAAAGGGGAAAGGGACCATGCCGCCCCCTCACCGAGGCGGACTGGGAGGACTTCCAGGCCGAGGTCTTCATTGAGGAGAACCTCGAGCCTCCTTTGCCCATGATGCGGGTCCTCGAGGCCCTGGCCGCCCTCAAACCGGGGGAGAAGCTTCTGGTCCACCACGTGCGAAGGCCGGTGCACCTCCTCGCCCGCCTCGAGGAGGAAGGGCACGCCTACCTGCTCAAGGACCTGGGCCCGGGGCAGGTGAAGATCCTGATCCGGAAAGGGGGGTAGGCCCTCAAAGCCCATGGGCTTTTGGCACTTCCTCTTCATCCGGGCGGCTCTTTTATACCTTATCTACACCGCCCTCTTGGGCACGCTTTTCTACTTCTTCCCAGGGCTGGTGGGGCCCTTCAGGCCCTCCCACGTGCACGCCGGGCTGGTGGGCTTCTTCCTGCAGATGGTCATGGGGGTGGCCTACTGGATGATGCCGAGGCCGGGAGGCTTGAGGCAGGATGCCCTCGAGGCCCTCACCTTCCTTCTCCTCAATGCCGGCCTCCTCCTGAGGCTCTTCCTGGAGCCCCTCCACCTCCTGGGCCAGGAGGGGCTGCGCCCTTGGCTTGGGCTTTCCGGGGGGCTCCAGCTTCTCGCCACCTTGGTCTTCGCCTGGGCCATGACGCGGCGGGTGGTCACGGGGGATATGCTGAGGAAAATGCGTGAGGAGCGGGAGAGGAGGGGAAGATGAAGCCGGAGGTCCGCTGGGAGGAGACCCTTGTTCTGGACCTGCCGCCCCCACCGGAAGAGGTCTTCGCCGACCTCTTGGCCTTCGGAGGGCTGGGGGAGGAGGAGAAAAGGGCCATGCGCCTGGATGCGGAAAGGCTTCTGGAGGGGGCTGCGGCCTTCGTGGCCCAGGTCTATGACCACCTGAGCCGCCACCCGGGCACCGCCCGCGCCCTGGGCTGGGAGGGGCGGGTGCCCGAGGAGGAGCTTTACCTGAGGCGGGCCTTTTTCTCCGCCTGGCTCGCCCGCACCCTCGGCGTGGACACCTCGGCGGAGTTCGCCCGGGAGGTCTACCGGGCGGGGCTCTGGCACGGGGGGCTCGGGCCCAAGCGGGCCCACATCCCCCGGAGTACGTGGGCCTTTCCTTCGCCATGGTGGGGCGGTACGTGGCGGAACGGGTGCGGGACGCCCGCCCTTGGCTCGTCTACCTCTCGGCCCAGGAGGAGGTGATGCGGAAGGGGTTTGACGCCGCCCTGGCCCTGAAGGAGGGGCGGACGGAGGTGCGCTTCCAGGCTTTGGGCCTCGCCTACCCGGCCCAGCCCGAGCCCCTCCTCGTGCGGGCGGAGACCGTGGGGGAGGCCTTGAGGAAGGTCTTCGCCGTGAACCCGGCCCTGCGGGACCTGGCCCTGGAGGCCGTCCCTTCCGAGGAGGAGGTGGGGCTCTGGCTTGAGCCCAAAACCCTCTACCGCCTGAGGCCCCGCTGGGCCGTGCTCCTCGAGGGCCGGGACGTCCGCTACCTTCAAGGCCTCGCCACCCCCCTCAAGTCTAAGGACCGCCTCACCCTCCTCCCCCGGGGCGCTAGCCATGACCCAGGTCATGGCGATTTCCGATCGCTTTCCTCAGGATTAGGCCGTGATCGTCACGGCCCAGAACCGCACGATCCCCTTAAGCCTCCCCGCAAGCTTCTTCTTCCTGGGGGAGGCCTTCTTCTTAGCCTTCGCCCTCCTCTTCGCCCTCCACCCGGAGGCCCTCGCCTTTCCCCGGCACCCCCTGGGCCTGGCCCTGGCCCACCTCTTCCTCCTGGGCTTCGGGGTGGGGGTCCTCCTAGGGGCCATGCACCAGCTCGTGCCCGTGGTCCTCGAGGCGCCCCTCTACCGGCAGGAGCTCGGCTACCCCGTGATGCTCCTTTGGGCTTCGGGGGTGGGGCTCCTCGCCCTGGGCTTCGCCCAAGCTCCGGCCCTCGTCCCCTGGGGTGGGGCCTTGGCCCTTGCGGCCCTTTTCCTCTTCGCCCTCCACATGCTCCTCACCTTCCTAAAGGCCCCCCGCTGGAATCGGGTGGCCACCAGCTTGGCCTGGGTGGTCTTCTACTTGGTCCTCACGCCCCTCCTCGGCCTCTTCCAGGCCCTTTCCCAACGCTACGGCTTCTACGATCCGGAAAGGCTCACCTGGCACCTCCTCGCGGGGCTCGGCGGCATCTTCCTCCTTTCCATCGTGGGGGTGGGGTACAAGCTGGTCTCCATGTTCACCCTCACCCACGGGGTGGACGAGAGTGCCCTGGGGCTTTTCCTCTGGGCCGCCAACCTGGGGCTTCTGGGGCTCGCCTTCGGGGAGGGGCTCGGCTACCTCCTGCTCCTCCTCGCCTACGGCCTCGCCCTCTACGACGCCTACCGCATCCTGAAAAACCGCATGAAGCGGGCTTTGGACATCGGGGTGCGGCACTACCTGGCGGGGCTCTTCTTCCTCGGCCTCGCCCTTCTGGCTTTGCCCTTCCATCCCGTGGCCGCCGCCCTTTGGTTCGCCCTGGGGTTCGTGGGCCTGGTAGTGACGGGGATGCTCTACAAGATCCTGCCCTTTCTGGTCTGGACCCACCGCTACGCCAAGCGGGCGGGCAAGGAGAAGGTGCCCCTCCTCAAGGAGATGCTCCCCGAGGGGGCGGGCTACCTGGCGGGGGGGCTTTTGGCCTTCGGGGCCCTGCTTTTCCCCTGGTTCCCCTGGGCGGCCTGGGCCTACGCCTTGGGCGCCCTTCCCCACCTTTACGCCCTTTGGGAGGTGATGCGGCGATGACGGCGAAAAACCCGCTGGAAGCGCAGGCATGGGCGCTTTTGGAGGCGGTTTACGACCCGGAGCTGGGCCTGGACGTGGTCAACCTGGGCCTGATCTACGACCTGGTGGTGGAGCCGCCCCGGGCCTACGTGCGCATGACCCTCACCACCCCGGCTGCCCCTTGCACGACAGCATGGGGGAGGCGGTGCGCCAGGCCCTTTCCCGGCTTCCCGGGGTGGAGGAGGTGGAGGTGGAGGTCACCTTTGAGCCCCCCTGGACCCCGGCGCGGCTTTCCGAGAAGGCCCGGAGGCTCCTCGGGTGGGGGTGAGCCCTGCGCCCCCGGGCCGGGCGGCCGCGCGGGCGCTTAGCCCCGGGGCGGGGCGCAGCTTCCCCGGCGGATGAGGCGCCCGGGTAGGCGGTAATGGACCACCAAGGAGGGGTCCCGGGACTCCACCATGCGGACCACGAGCTCCGTGGCGAGCCTCGCCATCTCCTCCACGGGCTGCTCGATGGCGTCCAGGGGGGGGTCCACGAGCTCCATCCAGGAGTAGTTGTCAAAGGTGAGGAGGGAGACGTCCTGGGGGATCCGGAGGCCGAGCTCCTTAAGGGCCCTGAGGGCCCCGGCCCCGCTTACGGCGAAGAGGGCGGTGGGGGGCTCGGGAAGACGCATGAGCTCGTGGGTGAGGGCGTAGGCCCCGGGCTCTCCTAGGGCGGGGAGGGGGCGGAGGTAGGCCTCGGGAAGGGGGAGACCAAGGGCCCGCATCGCCTTGGGGAAGGCCAGGGACCGCTCGTCCGGGACCTCGGGGTTGCTGATGTAGCCGAGGAAGGCGATGCGCCGGTGGCCGAGCTCGGCCAGGTAGCGCACCCCCTCGAGGACCCCCCGTTCGTTGTCCAGCATCACGTGGCTGAAAGGACTTCCGGGGTAGAATTGGTCCACCTCCACCACGGCCACCCCGCGGGACTGGAGGCGCTTGAGGTAGCCCAGGTTGGAGCCCCAGAAGCCCGAGCGCAGTACCCCATGCCCTCCATCGTGGCCTGGCAGTGGATCCCCTTCGCCACCCTCCTGGTGCTCACCGGGCTCCAGTCCCTGCCCCACGACGTCCTCGAGGCGGCCCCCCTCGCGGTCTACGTGGCCTCCTTCAAGACGGCGGAGGGGCTCTTCTGGGCCAAGATGTCGGCGGCCTCCATGTTCGCCGTCCTCCCCGCAAGGGCCCTGAGGTGGGCTGTGGCGGGGCTATTTTTGCTCCTTCTCTTCCTGCCCCTCCACGCCCTGGACCCAAGGCCTTTCCCCTTCTGGCTTCACCTCACCCTGGTCCTCCTCCTCGTGGTCTTCACCTTCCCCAACGCCCAGGCCCGGGCCCTGGAGGGGCTGGGGAAAGTGGTGGGCCTCGCGGCGAGCTTCACCGGCTTTTGCTCCACCCTGCTCGCCGCCCTCCTCGGTACCCTGGTGGGCCAGGCCTCGGCCGGGGCGCCCCTCCCCTTCAGCCTCGGCCTTTTGGGCCTTGGGGCCCTGGCCTTCGCCGCGGTTTTCCTGGCGGAGGCTAGCCCTCTTTGTGGATCTCCTCCGCCAGGCGGGCCAGGCGGTTCACCCCCAGGTTGAGCTCCTCCAGGAGGAGGAGGAGGTCCAGGTGGGTGAGGGTGGAGGCCCGGGTTTCCACCCGGTCGCGGAGCCTTTGGAGGTGGGCTTCCCTCGAGGCCTCCACCTCGGCGAGAACCTCCGGGTACTCGGCGAGCACCCTTTCCGCCAGGGCCCGGTTCCCCGTGGCCAGGGCCGTGAGGGCCCGCTCCAGGCGGGCGAGGGTCCGCCCCACGATCCGGGCGAGCTCCGCCTTCCCCTCGGGGCTGAAGGTGACCCCCTGGGTCCAGAGCCTTTCCGCCTTGCGCAGGGCCCGCTTGGCCAGGTCCGCAAGGTGCTCCAGTTCGCTCGCCGCCTTGAGGAGGGGGAGGGCGGGGGTGTCCTGGGGGAGCTTGGCCACGTAGACCAGGACCTCCCGGCTCAGCCGGTCCACCTTTTCCTCCAGGGGGGCCAGTTCGGCCTCGTGCCCCGTCTCCTGAACCAGGGCCTTCAGGACCCCTTCCAGCATGTACCGGGCGGCGTCCCCGATGCGGGCAAGCTCCCTCAGGGCGAGCCCCTGGGCGAGGAGAGGGTCGTTGAGGGCCTCGGGGCGGAGGTACTTGGGGGCGAGGGGCTTGGGGCTTGGGGCCAGGCGGTCGGCGAGCCTTTCCCAGAGGGGGAAAGCGAGGGGGAAGGCGAGGAAGGCGAGGGCATGGAAGCCCGCGTGGGCGGGGAAGATGCCCGGGTTCGGGGCGAAGAGCAGGGGGAGGGCGAGGGCGAGGCGGTGGAAGAGGAGGACGAGGCCGAGGCGGAGGCTTTCCGGGGTGGGGCGGAGGAGGACGGGCCCCGTGCACCCCACGCCCCCGCCCAGGACCAAGGCGAGGGCCCCCTCGGGCCCCACCCCCTCCCCGGCGAGGCCCAGGGCGAGGAGGGCCACGAGGTTCGCCGAGCCCACGGCGAAGGCCAAAAGAAGCCCGGCGAGGAAGAGGGCTAAGGGGGGAAGGCTTCCCAGCCAGGCCCCCGCCCCAGGGCCTCCCCCCGGGCGAGGTCCAGACCCAGGAAGAGGAGGCCGAGGCCGAAGAGGAGGCGGTTTGCCCCTTGGCCCCGCTTGAGGACCTCGAGGGCCAGGGCCAGGCTCAGGGCGGCGAAGGCCAGGGTGCGGTTTCCCAGGCCCGCCACGGCCACGAGGACCGTGGCCCCCAGGGTGCCCCCGAGGGCGAGGAGGGAGGCCTCGTAAAGGGGAAGGACCCCCACCTGCAAGAGGCCCCTCCCCAGGAGGCTGAGCCCGGTGCCGCTCCCCGAGGCCGCCCCGAGGAGGAGGGCGGCAAGCCCCAGGGGAAAGCCCCGGAGGCGGGAGAGGAGCCGCCTTCCCGAGGGGCCCACGAGCCCGCCCGCCCCCTCGGTGACGAGGAGGGTGCCGAGGTAGAGGAGGGCGAGGACCCCGACGAGGGCCACCTCACCCCCCCAAGGGAAGGAGGACCTCGGGCCGGTCCCCGATGAGGCCGTCCACGCCCAGGGCGAGGAGGCGCCTGGCCTCCCCTTCCTCGTTCACCGTCCAGGCCACCACGAAGAGCCCCCGCTTTCGCCACCCCGCCACGGCCTCCTCCGTGACGAGGGCGTGGTGGGGGTGGACGGCCTCCACCCCGAGGCAGGGGAGGAGGGCGGAGTGGTCCTCGGCCATGAGGAAGCCTAAGGGAAGGCCGGGGGCCGCCTTCCTGAGGGCGAGGAGGGCGAGGGGGTCAAAGCTGGAAACCCACACCCCCTCCCGCCCCCGGAGGAGGGCGGCGAGTTGGCGCCCTGCCTCCTCGCCGAGGCCGGGGAAGGACTTGAGCTCCACGTTGAAGACGGCCTGGGGAAAGGCCTCTCTCAGGGCGAGGACCTCTTCCAGGCGGGGCAGGTCGGGTTCTCTGGCCTTGAGGTCGGCGTAGTCCACCTGGAAGACGGGGCCCAAGGGGGTGTCCGGGTCGTGGCGGACGGCGAAGACCCCGTCCCGGGTGGGCCAGACGTCCAGCTCCACCCCGTCCAGGCCGGCCTCGAGGGCCAGCCGGAAGCTCTCCAGGGTGTTCTCCTTGGCCTTCAGGGGGGCGCCCCGGTGGCCGAGGCGAAGGGGTCTTTGGCGGAAGGCGGTCATTCGCGTTTCCTCCGGAGGGGTCCGCCCAAGCGGCGGACCCGCTTTCCATCCTAAGTGCCCCGCCGCGTGCGGGGGCCCCAAGACCCCACACCTCCCAAAGCCTTTTTGCGTAAACTCCGGGGAGGGGGAAAGCCGTGGCGTTTCTCTTGGCTTTGGACCAAGGCACCACCAGCAGCCGGGCCATCCTCTTCACCCTGGAGGGGAGGCCCGTGGCGGTGGCCAAGCGGGAGTTCCGGCAGCTTTACCCGAAGCCCGGGTGGGTGGAGCACGACCCGATGGAGATCTGGGAGAGCCAGCTTTGGGCCGCCCAGGAGGCCCTGAGGCGGGCCGGGGTGGGCGGGGAGGCGGTTTTGGCCCTGGGCCTCACCAACCAGCGGGAGACCACCCTGGTCTGGGAACGGGCCACGGGGCGGCCCCTTTACAACGCCATCGTCTGGCAGGACCGGAGGACGGCCCCCCTGTGCGAGGCCTTGAGGGCGCGGGGCCTGGAACCCCTTTTCCGGGAGCGCACCGGGCTCCTCTTTGACCCCTACTTCTCGGGAACGAAGCTTTTGTGGCTCTTGGAGAACGTGCCCGGTCTGAGGGCGCGGGCGGAAAGGGGAGAGGTCTGCTTCGGCACCGTGGACACCTGGCTCATCTGGAACCTCACGGGGGGGAAGGTCTTCGCCACCGACCCCACGAACGCGAGCCGCACCTTGTTCTTCAACCTCCACACCCTCGCCTGGGACCCGGAGCTTCTTGAGGCCCTCGGGATCCCCGCCGCCCTCCTCCCGGAGGTGCGGCCCTCGGACGGGGACTTCGGGGAAACCCTCCCCGAGCTCCTGGGGGCGCCCGTCCCCATCCGGGGGGTCTTGGGGGACCAGCAGGCGGCCCTCTTCGGCCAGGGGGCCTTAGGGGAGGGGGAGGGGAAGTGCACCTACGGCACCGGGGCCTTCCTCCTCCTGAACACGGGGAAAAGGCCCGTCCTCTCCGAAAAGGGCCTCCTCGCCACGGTGGCCTGGAGCCTTGGGGGGAGGGCCACGTACGCCCTCGAGGGAAGCCTCTTCGTGGCGGGGGCGGCGGTGGGGTGGCTCAAGGAGGTCGGCCTCCTACGGGAAAGCCGCGAGGTGGAGGCCCTGGCGGGAAGCGTGGAGGACACGGGGGGCGTCTACTTCGTCCCCGCCTTCACGGGGCTTGGCGCCCCCTACTGGGACCCCTACGCCCGGGGGGCGATCCTGGGCCTCACCCGGGGAACCACCCGGGCCCATCTGGCCCGGGCGGCCCTGGAGGGGGTGGCCTTCCAGGTGCGGGACGTGGTTCTGGCCATGGAGGAGGAGGCCGGGGTCCGGCTCAAGGTCCTCAAGGCGGACGGGGGCATGGCGCAAAACCGCCTCTTCCTCCAGATCCAGGCGAACCTCCTGGGGGTGCCCGTGGCGGTGCCGGAGGTGACGGAGACCACCGCCTTGGGGGCGGCCCTCATGGCGGGGGTGGGGGCGGGGGCCCTTTCCCCGGAGAAGGTGGCGGGGCGCTACCGCGAGGCGGAAAGGTTTTTCCCCACGATGCCCGAGGGGAGGCGGGAAGCCCTCTACCGGAGGTGGCGGGAGGCGGTGGAAAGGACCCGGGGCTGGGCAAAGGAGGAGGGATGACGGACCGGGAGGCTCTGTGGGAGCGGCTAAGGGAGCCCTTTGACCTCCTTATTTTGGGGGGCGGGGCCACGGGGGCGGGGGTGCTTTGGGAGGCCACGCTTAGGGGCCTCAAGGCCGCTTTGGTGGAGGCGAGGGACTTCGCCTCGGGGACGAGCTCCCGCTCCACCAAGCTCCTCCACGGGGGGGTGCGGTACCTGGAGCTTGCCTTCAAGCGCTTGGACCGACGCCAGTTCAAGCTGGTGGTGGACGCCCTCCACGAGCGCAAGGTGGTGATGGACCTCGCCCCCCACCTGGCCCGGCCCCTCACCCTCGTCACCCCCCTCTTCCGCCCCTTGGAGATCCCTTACTACTGGACGGGCCTCAAGCTCTACGACCTCCTCGCCGGGAAAAGGCGCCTCGCCCCAAGCCGCTACCTTCCCCCTGAGGAGGTGGCGCGGCTTTTCCCGGACCTGCCCAAGACCCTGGGGGGCGTGGCCTACCAGGACGGGCAGTTCGCCGACTTCCGCCTAAACCTCGCCCTCGTCCTCTCCGCCCTGGAAAGGGGGGCGGTGGCCCTGAACCACGCTGAGGCCACGGCCCTCCTCCTGGAGGGGGGAGGGTGCGGGGGGCGGTGGTGCGGGATGGGCTTTCGGGGAAGGAGGTGGAGGTCTTCGCCAAGGCCGTGGTGAACGCCACCGGGCCCCTCGCCGACCGGGTGCGCCGGCTTCTGGACCCCGAGCTTCCCCCCCTCCTCACCCCCTCCAGCGGGGTCCACCTCGTCCTGGACTATCCCCTAAAGGCGGGCCTCCTCGTCCCCAAGACCAGGGACGGCCGCGTCCTCTTCCTCCTTCCCTACCGGGGCATGGCCCTCCTCGGGACCACGGACCTCCCCGCCGAGCCCGCCTCCTGCCCCCTTCCTCGGGAGGAGGAGGTGGCCTACCTCCTGGAGGAGATTAGGCCCTACCTGGGGGACGTCTCGGGCCGGGTGCGGGCGGTCTGGTCGGGCCTTAGGCCCCTCGTGGGGAAGGGGGAGACAAAGCTTCTGGTCCGGGACCACTACATAGAGGAAAGGCAAGGCCTCTACACCCTGGTGGGGGGCAAGTGGACCACCTTCCGCCTCATGGCCTTGGACCTCGTGGAGCGCCTCGCCAAGGACCTGGGCCTCGCCCTTCCGCCCTCAAAAAGCCACGCCACGCCCCTCCTCGGGGCGGGGCCGAGGCCCGAGCTTCCCTTGCCCGAGGAGACGGCGCGGCGGCTCTGGGAGACCTACGGCACCCTGGCCCCCGAGGTCCTGGCCCTGGGGGATAGGCCCCTCCTCCCCGGGCTTCCCTACCTGGAGGGAGAAGTGGTCTATGCGGTGCGGCGGGAGCTTGCCAGGAAGCCCCTGGACGTCCTGGCGCGGCGGATGGGCCTCGCCTTCCTGGACCAAAGGAAAGCCCGGGAGGCCCTGCCCAAGGTGGTGGAGCTCATGGGAGGGCTTCTCGGCTGGGACGAGAGGGAGCGGGCCCTGCGCCTCGCCGAGGCCGAGGATGGTCTTCCGGGGCTTTGCTGAGGGGTTTGGGGCTTGCGGCCCTTCCCCGGGCTGGTATCGTGGGGAGCGAGAACCTATTTTCCGCCCGGAGGTGAAAGGTGTGGCGGTCGTTGAGGGTAGACCTGAGGGCGGGGAAGGCCTACTGGCAGGAGGTGCCTCCGGAGGAGGTGGCCATGGGCGGGCGCTACCGCACGGCGAGGCTCCTTCTGGAGCAGGAGGCCTACCGCTTTGACCCCTTTTCCCCGGAAAACCCCTTGGTCTTCGCCATCGGCCCCCTGGCGGGCACGGGGTCTTCCAACGCTAACCGCACCAGCGTGGGCACCCGTAGCCCCCTGACCCTGGGCATCAAGGAGGCCAATGGCGGCGGCACCTTCGGCTACGCCCTGGGGCAGATGCGGCTTTCTCACCTGGTGCTGGAGGGAAAGAGCCCGGACTGGGTGGTCCTCCGCATCACCCGCACGGGGGAGGTCTTCTTTGACCCTGCGGAGGGGCTTTTAGGCCTGGGGAACTTCCAGGCGGCAAATAGGCTTTTCGCCGCCTACGGGCGGCGCATCGCCTTCGCCCTTTTGGGCCCTGTGGGGGAGTACGGGGGCCTTCTTTCCGGCATCGCCTTCTCCGACACCGACGGCCGCCCTTCCCGCCTCGCCGCCCGGGGGGCGTGGGGGCGGTGATGGGGGCCAAGCGGGCGAAGCCCAGGGCCACGAGGCCCGGGACCCACATGTAGAGGACGGCGAAGGCGAGGTAGGCGGGGCCTCCCGGGCGGAGGCCAAGGAGGTAGGCGGCCAGGGCCAGGCTCCAGGAGAGGCCAATGGTCCAGTAGAGGGCGCGCATACCCACCAGGGGCTAGTCGTCCCCGAGGGCCTCGAGGAGGGCCAGGGTGGCCTCGTGGAGCTCCCGCAGGAGGGGCGTGGGGTCTTCCCCTGCCTCCACCCGGTCCATCCAGGCCTCCACCTCCCGGGTGAAGGCCTCGCCCACGAAGCGCCGGGCCACGGGGGCGAGGGGAGGCTTCTCCGTGAGGAGGGCGTAGACCCGCTCCCCGAGGCGCGTGGGGACGAGGAAGGGCCCGCGGCGGACCACATAGCGGCGCTCCAGAAGCCGCTCCACGATGGTCGCGTAGGTACTGGGGCGGCCGAGGCCCCGCCGCTTCATCTCCGCCACGAGCTCCCCCTCGGTGTAGCGCGCCGCCTTGGGGAGCCGCACCGTCTTGGGCGCCACGGCGTAGGGGCCGGCCGCGAGGTCGGGGTCAAGCCCCAGGGGCCAGACCCGGGCGAAGCCGGGGAAGGGGAGGGCCACCCGCAGGGTAAGCTCCTGGCAGGCCTCGCCCAGGCAGGCGCGAAGCCGCTTCTCCCGCACCCGGGCGGGGGCCATCTGGCTTGCGAGGAAGCGGCGGAAGATCAGGTCATAAAGCCGCCCGTGGGCCTCGGAAAGGGGCAGGGCCTGGAAAAGCCCCGCCTCCTCCAGGTCCTCAGGCCAGAGGGGACGGGTGGGACGGATGGCCTCGTGGGCGCCGCCCTCCCCCCAGGGCCGGGGGCGGGCGTACTCCGGGCCGAAGCGGGCCTCGATGAGCCTCCGGGCCAAGGCCATGCCCTCCGGGGCCACCCGGGTGGCGTCGGTGCGGTGGTAGGTGATGAGGCCCGCTTCAAAGAGGTCCTGGGCCAAGGCCATGGCCTCCGGCACGCGGAACCCCTCCCGGGAGGCGTCGGCGAGGAGGGCGTCCGTGGTGTAGGGGGGAAGGGGGTTTTGCTCCCGCTCCCCCTCCTCCAGGACCTCCAGGAGGAGGACCCTCTCCCTGACCTCGCCGGGGAAGCGTAAGGCAAGGCCCCGAAGGGCGACCTCGGTAAAGGGGAGGCGGGTTCGGGCCTCCCGCTCCCGGGCGATGACCCAGCCGAGGACCGGCGTCTGGACGCGCCCGGCGGAGAGGCCCCGGCGCCCAAGAAGCCTTTGCAGGTCCTCCGAGAGGGCGAAGCCGATCCAGCGGTCGGCGATCCTGCGGACCATCTGGGCCTCCACCAGGTCCTCCTTCACCTCCCGGGGGCGCCTGAGGGCCTCGAGGAAGGCCCGGGGGGTGACGGCGTGGAACTCGCCCCGCACCACCTCCCTCCCGAAGGCGCGGAGGGCGAGGTAGACGTCATAGGCGATCTTCTCCCCTTCGGTATCGGGGTCGGTGGCGAGGAGGAAGTCCTGGGCCTCCAGGGCCAGGCTCCTTAGCGCCTGGAGGGCCCGGTCGCGGTCGGGCTGGCTCTCCGTCCCGTCCGGGCAGAAGGGGTCCGGGACGCTCCCCTCGGGGCAGGCCCGCAAGGGGTGGTACCGGGGGCGGTAGGCGGGGGTCGTCTCCACCCCGTAAAGCCCGCCCCGGAGGGCGAGGTCGGTGACGTGGCCCCGGGTGGCGGTGACCACCAGGTACCCCTCCTCGGCGAGGGCCTCGTAGACCACGAGGCCGGGGAGGTAGCGGCGCATGGGCCGGCCGAAGAAGCCGGCCAGGGTGCGGGCCTTGTTGGGCGACTCCACCACCACCACCCGCTCGGGCAGGGCGAGGCCGCCCCGCTCCCCCCGGGCGAGCCGTTCCCGGTCCTCGTCCACCCGCTTCAAGAGGGCCTCGAGGTCCGCCTCGGCCACGGGGAGAGGCGGCGCCTCCAGGAGGTAGCCGAGCCGCCGCACGAGGGCGGTGAAGGCCTTCCGGTCCTCGGCGAGGAGGAGGGCGAGGCCCTGGGTGAGCCCCGCCGGGGTGAGGCGGCTCGTCCGCCCCGAGGCCTGGAGGTAGCCGGTGACGTCGGCGAAGACCAGGACGGGCTTTTCCCCCACGAAGGTGAGCCCCACCTCGGGGCTTTCCGCCACGCGGGCGCGGAAGGCGGGGTCGGCGAGCCGCTCCAGGAGGGCTTCCCGTAGGGGGGCGACCTCCTTCTCCTGAAGCCCGGGCTTCCTGGCGAGGCTTCGGACCAGGGCCTTAAGCCTTGGGTCCTCCAGGAGGGGCAAAAGGGCGAGGCCCAGGCGCACAAGCTCCTGGGGGGCGAGGTCTTCCCCTAAGGCGAAGCGGAGCTTGGGCACCCCGAGGAAGAGGGCGTAGCGGACGCGCCCGGGGAGGTCCAGGCCCCGGGCCAGGGGGTTGCGCCAGGAGGCGAACCCCACGAGGTGGTCCGCCTCGCCCCGCCGGAAGGCCTCGAGCGCCTCGGGCTCCAGATAGGCCCTGGCCCTGAGGCCCCGGGCCCGGAGGAAGCGGGCGAGGTCCAGGGCGGCCTCCTTCGGCAGGTCCCCGGGGAGGAAGAAAAGCCCCCCTTTCCAAGCCGCCCCGCCCACTCCGCCCCCCTGGCCCAGAGTTCCTCCTGGGAGAGCCAGAAGGCCTCCTCGTACAGGTCCGCCACCTTGCGCAGGGCGAAGCTCGGCGTGCCCACCTCAAAGCCCAAAAGCTCGCGGAAGAGGTGGACCCGCGGCGAGTGCGGCCTTGCGGTGGCGCTCGCCACGGCGAGGACCCCCCGGGCCTTTTCCCTCAGCCTTTCGGCCCGCCGCTCGGCCTCCTCGGGGTTTTTCCTCCGGAGCCGGACGAGGGCGAGGCCCTTCTCCACGTCCTCGGGGGCGAAGCCCAGAAGCCCCAGGACCCGGTCCACGTTCCGCGCGGACTTGAGGAGGCTGTCCACGTCGTCCACGAAGAGGAAGTCCACGGGCCGGGGGAGCCGGGCGTGGTTTTTATAGAGGAAGGCCACGGTGAAGAGGCCGATGGGGCGCTCGCCCTCGAGGAGGGCCTCCTTCTCCCGGGGCTTCCCGGTGTAGGCGGTGAAGGAAGCGCCCAGGGCCTGAAGCCGCTCCGCCGCCTGGGCCACGAGGAGGCGGGTGGGGAAGACGAGGTAGCTCCGCCGCCCCTCCCTGGCAAGCCAGAGGGCGGTGAGGAGGCCGAAGGTGGTCTTGCCGATCCCCGTGGGGGCGAGCATGGCGAAGGAGCGCCCCTGCACCACCCGCGCGGCCCAGGCCCGCTGCAGCGGCCAGGGCGGGGCGCCCACTTGGGCCGTAAAATAGCGGGTCCAGTCGGCAAGGGCCTTCTCCTGGGCGGCGAAGCGGGCGAGCGCCCCGGGGAGGGGAGGCTTTTGGGGGTCCGGCTGGCAACGGGCGCAGGCAAGCCCCGCGGCGAGGCGCTCGCTTTCCGCCTCGCCGCCGCAGTTCGGGCAGTAGGCGGCGTAGCGCGCCGGGATCACGGCCCCATCCTAACGCCCAGGCTTTCGGCCGAGCCTCTGGGTGGACTGGGCCGCCTCCACCCGCCTCCGGGGAGGGGCTTTGGGAAGCCCTTCGTCCCCCTGAGCCCCTCTTCCGAGGCGGAGGCGTGAGGGGACCGCGCCCCGGGCACGTCTCGTGACGGGTGCCGTCGCCCCAAGCGGCTGGCCAGGGCCTCACGGCAATCGGCTAGGGTTGGCTACCTTCCGGCTTGTTTGCGCCTACTGCGGGAAGCCCGAGGCCCCGCCTCCAGGCCTTTTCGGGCCATCCCTTGGGAGGCACGAGGATCTCCCAGGCCCTGCCCCAGGCTTTGACGAGGATTTTCGCGGGCCAGAGGTCACGGGGGATGCAGGCCCTCCCTTCAGGAAAGGTCTGCTTGGGTCCTGCGGGGGCGAGCCAGACCGCCTCGAGGGGGCCCCGGGGGAAGACTTCAAGCTCCAGGGCCGTTTCCGAGAGACGCTCCTCCAGCCGCGCTTCCAGGCGCACGGGAAGCCTTCCCAGGGGCCGCCACTCCCCGTGTTCCCTGGAGCCGAAGACGAGCGCCTCCACCACCAGGGCGTCTTCGGGGAGGCCGAGTTCCAGAGGCAGGTCCTCTAGCCGCTCCACAGGGTCGCCGCCGCCCTCCAGGAGGAAGCGCACAGGGGTGCCTTCGTCCACCAGGGGGCGGACCTCGAGGGGCTCTGGAGGGCGCCACTCGGGGCACACCTGCCCCCTTTCGTCCAGAAAGCGGACCCCCCAGGCCCTGTGGTGGAGGCGGAGGACCACCTGGCCTTCGCCGAGGGGCACGGCCACTTCCTCGGGGATCGGGTTGCCCTCGGTGTCTAGGCGCGGCCTCCAGGAAAACCCCCGGAAAAGCCCGCTCTTGAGCCGGACCTGGCCGTACACCAAAGCCCCTTCCACCAGGACTTCCCTGCGGATCTGCGGGAGGACGCGTTCCAGAACCTCTTTCCCCTGGAGCACCTCCACGCGGACCTGAGGGTGGCGGAGGGGAGTCGCCTTCTTCTCGCCGCGCCACTCGGCGTAGAGCTCGGCGAAGGCTTTGGGGGAGCGGTGGAAGAGGAAGCGTAGGGGGTGGGGTTCTTCCGCATAAAAGCCCAGGGCTTCCAGACGTGCGACCAAGGCTTCCACGTCCTCCTGCTCCGCCGCGTCAAGGGCTTCCTCGGCCAGGAGGTCCAGGGCCTCCTTGAGCCCCCGCACCAGGGAGGCGTAGGGCCCTAGGGCCTCCTCTTGGAGCTTGGCCTCGTCGCGGTAGAGGCGCAGGTGGTCCAGGATCTCCTTTAGCCTCAGGGTTCGGGCGCCGAAAAGGGCCTTGAGGGTGCCCACGAAGTCGCGCTTCCCGTCGGCGTGGAAGCGCAGGAAGGCTTTGGTCCCGGGGAGGCCCTCCAGAACTTTCCAAAGCTTGTCTCGCTGCTTCGGGGTGGGCTGGCCTTGGTTGAGCCCCAGGGCCCGGTGGAACTCCGGCCAGAAGGCCAGGTCGTTTTCCGGGAGGTCCCGGTCAAAGAAGTGGCCCCCGAGGAAGCCGAGGAGGAGGTAGCCCGGGACGACCCCGTCCCGGCTCTTGGCCAGGGGGTCGGCCCGCCACTCCCCTGTCCAGAGGGCCCGCACCAGGGGCTTGGCCCCCTCCACGTCCTCCCGGCGCACCTGGAGGTGGGCGAGGTTTTGGGCCTCTAGGGCCGCCTCCACCGCGCGGTGGAGGTTCACGGCGTGCGCCCAGGGTTCCATCCCGCCTCCAGCCAGGTCCAGATGGCCCATTCCAGGACGAGGGCGGTGCGCACGGTGGCGAAGTCCACGTCTTCGCCCGCTTGCCAATGGCGAAAGGCGGCTTCCCGCTTGGCCCAAAGCTCCTGCAGGAACCCTTCAAGCCCCCGCGTTTGCAAACGCTCGGCCTCCGCTAAGAGGAGTTCGTCCCATAGGGCGAGGTCTTCGCGGAGGGCCTCCAGGTATCTGCGGCCGATGGCGGGGCGGTCCAGAGCCGCGAGCTTTCGCCTCAGCCCCCGAACCTCGCGCTCTAGGGCCGAATAGCGTTCCTCCAAGCCCTGCAAGGCTTCAAGGCGTTTCTTTAGCTCCCAAACCTTCCTGGAGCTCTGGCTGAGCTCGTTAAGAAGCCGCTTCCGTGCGGCGTTCCACTCCTGGCGCTCCTCCTCCAGCTTCCGCCGGCACGCTTCCCACTCCCGCTCGTACCAGGCCAGGTCCTCGCGAAACCGGGCTTCCAGGGCTTTCTTCTCCTCTTCCCAAGTCATGCTTCCTCCCTGGGCGAGGAAAGCTTCTCCCGGGTCAGGAAGGCTTCCGCAAGCCAAGCGTGGGTCTTGAGCCACCGGGGTAAGGGGCTTTCGGCCAGGTCCAAAAGGAGGCGCTCCACCCCGAGGAGGACGATTCCCTCGGGCTTCCCGGAGAGGAGCTCCCGGTTGGTGCGGGAGAGCATGGGGTGCTCCTTCCCCTGAAGGAGGGCGCGGTACCCCTCAATGAGGGCCAGGAGGCGGACCTCGGGACCTGGACCGAGTTCGGAGTAAGGGACGAAGAGCATTCGGAAAAAAGCCTCTAGGGGGAAAGGCTCCTGCAGACGCTCCCGCAGTACCTCCGCCTTTTCCCAGCGGGCTGCCCGCGCGAAGAGCTCGTCCCGTTCCTTCCTGAGGGTCTCCAGTTCCCCCTTCTCCTTCTTGAGGGTCTCCAACTCCTCTTGGAGGATTTTTAGGTCTTCCTGGGCTTTCTCGAGGGCCTGCCTCATGGCGGCGTGGGAAGCGGTGAGCGCTTCCACCTGCTTCCGTAAAGCCGCCCTCTCCTGCAGGGCCTTGTCCCGCTCCTTCACCGCCTCCGCGCGCGCCTTTTCCGCCTGGGCGAGCTTCACCTTTAGCTTCTCCAGCTGGTCGCGGGTCCGCTTCAGCTCTCCTTGGAGGCTTAGAGGGCCTCTTTCCGGGGGCGGAGCAGGCGTGGCCTTCGGGTCCAAGGCGGGGAGGGCCCCTTCCCCTGTGGGGGTGAACTCGGGCAAGGGAGGGGTGGTCGGCCTCAAGGGGGTTTCCCGTGGGGGCAGTTCCTCGAGGCTTGGGATCCGGAAGGCTTTGCTCGGATCCATCTTCCCTTTCACGGCGCTTCACCTCGCTTCCTTTCCCCTCGCTCCCTTCCGGAGCCTCTGGCGGCCGTGGTCGGTGAGGCCAAAGAGCGGGTGGCCCTGCCACGAGCCCTTTTGCTCCAGGTAGCCCCTTTCCAAGGCCTCCCGGAAGGCCTGCTCCAGCTCCTTGGGCTTCAGGAAGGAGAGGTGCCCGAAGAAGCGGTTTTCCAGGTAGCGGCGGTGGAGGGGGCCGTTTCCGGTCCAGGCCTTCCCTCTCAGGGCCATCAGGGTCGCCTTCCGGCCGAGGAGAGGCTTTTGCGGGTAGTGGTCCTCCGCCCAGCGGAAGAAGGCGAGGAGGGTGTCCAAGGGTTTGTAGGCCCTGAGGAGCTCTTCTTCGTGGAAGTTTTCCCTGGCTTCCCAGGGGCCCCCGTCCTGGGCACAGACGTCGCAGGTCCCGCAGCGGCGGCGCTCCCCGTTGAGGTGGGAGAGAAGGACGAGGGCGCGGCAACGCCCCTGGGTGGCGTAGGCCTGGACGCGCCCCAGGCGCTCCAAAGCGCGGGCCCGGGAAGCCTCTAGGGAGGCCCGCCAGTGAACTATTTTGCCCGAATCCACACGCTCCACCAGGAGGAGGGGCTCCCGGTACCGGTAGAGGATGGCCTTTCCCTCCCGGTAGGCTTGGTAGAGGTAGCGGTCCAGGTCCTCGGCTTCTTCACGAGGCAACTTGCTGAGGTCCAGGACGTTCTGCCGGGAACCCGGGCGGTAACCCGCCCGGACGAGGCGCTCGGCGAGTCCGGGCGTGCGGGCGAAGGCCTCCCACTGCTCGGGGGAGAGGTAGAGGGAGGCCTTACCCGGAAGGTACTCGTAGCGGATGAGCCCCGCCTGCTCCATCCCCAAGAGAAGCCGCTCCAGATCCTCCCCGCTTAAGGCGGGGCCCGCTTCCAAGTCCGATGCCTCTTTCTCTGCGGCCTCCTCTGCGCCCTCCGTCATCAGGAGCTCCAGGAGCTCCTTCCGGTAACCCCGGAAGGGAAGGCGGGCGAGGAGGGGTTCCGCCAGGGTCTCGAGGCGCTCCGTCCCTCTTTGCCCCAGGCCCACCATCCAGCGCAGAAAGCCCCAGTCCCCGTGGGTGTAGAGGAGGAGGGCGTAGGCCTCCTTGCCGTCCCGGCCCGCCCGGCCCGCCTGCTGGGCGTACTCCGCGAGGCTCAGGGGCGGGCGCCAGTGGACCACCAGGCGCACGTCTGGTTTGTCTACCCCCATGCCGAAGGCGGTGGTGGCCACCACCACCCGGCTCTCCCCGCGCATGAACCGTTCCTGGACCTCTTTCCGCAGGACGGGCCCAAGGCCTGCGTGGTAGGCCTCCACCCCGAGGCTGGGGAAGAGCCGGTCCAGGGCCCAGGCCAGGCGTTCGGTCTCCGCCCGGCTCGTGGCGTAGACGATGGCGCTTCCCCCCGTCTTTTCCACCCAGAGGAGGGCCTGGGCAAGGCGGTCAAACTTTCCCACCTCCCCCGGGGCCTGGCGGACCACGAAGCGAAGGTTCGGGCGGTGGAAGGTCTCGGGCAGCACCTCCACGGCCTCGGGGATCCCCGCCACCTCTTTGAGCCGCGCCCGCTCTTCCGGCATCAGGGTGGCGGTGAAGAAGCTCATGGGGAGGCCGAGTTCCCGGAGCCACTCCAAGGCTTTCAGGTAATCGGGCCGGAAGTCGTAGCCCCACTCCAGAAGGCAGTGGGCCTCGTCAAAGACCACCCGGACGAGCTTCCCTGCTTCCCGGAGCTCCCTGAGCGCCTTGCGCACGGCCTCGCTGCGGTTGATCCGCTCGGGGGCCAGATAGAGCAGGCGGACCTGGCCCGCCTGCACCTCGTCCAGGACGCTGGCCTGCTCTCCCCAGGACATGAGGCCGTGGAGGGCGAGGGCGGGGAGGCCGAGCTCCTGGAGCCGGTCTACCTGGTCCTTCATCAAGGCCACCAGGGGGGAGATCACCAGGGTGAGCCCCGGGGACATCCAGGCCGGGATCTGGAAGGCCAGGCTCTTTCCGAAGCCGGTGGGGAGGAGGGCGAGGAGGTGGCGGCCCTCGAGGGCCGCCCGTACCGCCTCCCGCTGCTTGGCCCACCGGGCCTCGTCCACGAAGACGCCGTGCACCTCCTCCGCCAGGCGGCGGGCCCTTTCCAAGGGATCAAGGCCCGCCTCCGCCAGGATGGCCTTGACCTTGGCCCAGGCCTCCTCGGAGAGTTCCTCCTCCGCTCCGGGAAAGGCGAGGCCCAGGATTTCCTCCAGCTTCCGGTAAAAGGCCTGCCGGTCCCCGGGGAAGTGATGGGCGACCCCGTCGGGAAGCGCCCGATAGAAGAGCTCCTGGTAGTCGGCGTGGAGGAGCTTCTTATCCCACAGGATGAACGCGCCGTCCCCCGCCACCTGGCGGTCGTCCCGGATGAGGCGGCCGAAGGCCTGGACGAAGCTCAGGACGGCTTTGGGAAGGTAGTAGTCTTCCCAGGGGTCCAGGCCTCGCTCGTAGGCCAAGGCCATGCGCCGCTTGAGGAGGGGGGAAGGGTAGGGGAAGGGGAGGCGCTCCAGGTTCACCACCCGGAGGTGGGGGAGGTCCACCCCCTCCATGAAGCTGCGGGAGCCGAGGGCGGCGAGGGGCTCCGTGGGGTTGCTGCGGGCGAAGCGCACGGTGTCCTCCCGCTCCCTCCGGGTGAAGGGGGCCCGCAGGTGCGGGAGGTCCTCGAGGGCCTTCTTGGCGGCCTCCAGGCGGCTTAAGCTCGTGAAGAGGGTGAGGGTTCGCGGTACCTGCCCGAGGACCAGGCGGAGTTCCCGGTGCAAAAGCCGCTGGAAGCGGGGGAGGGTGCTCTCCCTGGCCTCGGGCAGGTGGCGGGGAACGAGGAGGTGGGCCCGGTGGTAGGGAAGGCTCGGAGGGAGGCGCTCCGCCCGGGCCTGGGGAGGAAGGCCGAGGGCGCGCTGGAGGAAGGCGAACCCTTCCGGGTCGGTTTCGGTGGGAACGGCGAGGGTGGCGCTGGTGAGGACCACGCCGCGGAAGGCGGGCCAGAGCTTCTCCTCCAGCTCGGCGGCCACCTCTATGGGCTCGGCGAGGTGGCTCCAGGTCCCGGTGACGGGGTCCAGGCGGGTGAGGTGGAGGGCCTCGTCCGCCTCCCCCTTTAGGACCCGCTTCCGCCGAAGGAAGAGCCTGATGGCCTGCCGCAACTCCTGAAGAAGGGGCCGGATCTCCCGCAGGAGGAGAGGCCAGGGGGGCGGGTGGGCGTCCAAGAGGCCTTCCAGCCCCTTGGCCAGGGCCTCGAGGCTTTGGATAAGGTGGCGCTCCTCCCGGTCCAGGAGGGGGTACTCCTCGTCCCGGGTCCAGGAGGGTTCCAGGGGGAGGGTGAGGCCGTGTTCCGGGCTGCCCACGCCGCGACGCTTGAGGAAGCGCTCCATGCGCTCCGAGTAGGCCTTTAGGGCCTCCAGGGCCTTGGGGACGGCCTCTTTGGCCAGGGTTTCGGCGCTTGCGCGGAGGTCGTCTTCCAGGGATTTCAGATAGTCCCTCTCCTGCAGGAGGCCCGAGCGCTTGGAGGGGTTGGCGAGAGCCTCGAGGAGGTGCCGAAGCCCTTCCCCGTCCACCTTAAGGGTCAGGGCCTCGGTGGCCACGTCCTCCAGGTGGTGGGCCTCGTCCAGGACCAGGGCGGGGCGTGCCTCGGGAAGGGCCTTCTCCCCCAAAAGGGAGTGGAGCAGGTAGGCCTGGTTCGTCACCAGGATCTGGGCCTCTTCCCGCCTTCGCAGGATGGCCTGGTAGGCGCAGGCGGAGGCGAAGGGGCACTCCCTCCGGCAGCGATCGGGATTGGTGCCCACCCGTCCCCGGACCTCACGGAAACCCTCTAAGAAGTGCCAGTAGGCGGGAAGGGCCTCCAGGTCGTGCCCTCTTTGGGCGGCATAGTGCAGGAGGACGGCGATCGCCGCCCCGACATCCTCCCCGGGCTTCCCGCTTCGCGCCTCACGGAGGAAGGCCTCCAGAAGACGATCGGGGCATAGGGTGTCCTGGGGGGACTTGACCAGGGCGGCCCGCACCCGGTAGCCCCTCTGGGCCACGGCCCGGAGTTCCTCCATGGCCTGCGCCTGGAGCACCTTGGTGTGGGTGGCCACCCAGGTGGGCTTCCTTTGGTGGAGAACCGGATAGAGGTAGCCCTTGGTCTTCCCGGTCCCGGTAGGGGCCTCCAGGAGGAGGATCTCTTCGCGGGAGAGGGCCTCTTCCACGAGCTGGAACATCCTTCTCTGGGCGGGGCGGGGCTTGGGGAGGAGGTCGGGGCCGAGGTCGGTGGGCGCAGGGAAAGGCCTGCCCTCCTTTTCCACGAAGAAGGCCTCCACGTCGGCCTGCCGGGCGAGGAGGTCCTTGATTAGGCCCTCGTCCTCGGGGAAGAGGTGGCCCTCGGGGAGGCCGAGTTCCCTCCAGGCCCGCACCAGGCCCGGGTGCTGGGCGAGGGCGCGCCTGCCCTGGTCCAGGAGCCGGTGGAAGACCGCGAGGGTGGCTTGGGCGTCGTTCAACGCCCGGTGGGCCCCCTCCAGGGGGCGCCCGAGGAGGAAGGCGTAGAGGTCCCCGAGGCGGTACCCCTCGAGGCCCCCCGGCGGGGTGGGGAAGAGGAGGTGGGCGAGCCTCAGGGTGTCCAGGGCCTCGCCCTGCCAGCGAGGAAGGCCCGCCTCCTCCAGGTGCCGCTGGAGCAGGGGGAGGTCGTAGCGGAGGAGGTTGTGGCCGAGGAGGGGCCTGCCTCCCAAGAAGGCCAAGAGCTCCTCCAAGGCCTCCTTCGGGGCCACCTTTTTCGCCTCGTATTCCTCGTAAGGGATGCCCGTGAGCTGGAAGACCTCGTGGTCGGGGGAAGGGGCCTTTGCGTGGCCAGGTAGCGGTGAAAGACCCGCCCCTCGCCGTCCACCGCCGCCACCTCCAGGACCTCCGCCTCGCTCGGATCCGTGGAGGTGGCCTCGAGGTCCAAAGCGACGGGGTGCGATACGCCAAAGGCCACGGCTTCAAGATAGGAGGGTCCCGGACGGGGGATGTGACCTTTGCACCCGGCTTCTCGGGGGGCTTTCCCCGGCCTACCGCCTGGGTTCCAGGCGGTCCCCGAGCCCGTTTTCCGAGGAGGTCCGAGCCGAGGAGGGCGGGGCCTGGCGCCGGGGGTTTTTCACAGGTTTTTCACACGGCGCATTTACATATGCGCATGATGAGGTGGAAGAGCGTTCTCGGTTTGGCGGTCTTGCTCCTGGCCTCTCTGGCCTTGGCCCAGGCCCTCACCCTGGACCTGCGGCCCTATCTGGTCAAGGTGGTGGAGGGCAAGGAGGTCTACGAGGCGAACCCCCTGGCGGTGAGGCCGGGGGACGTGCTGGAGTGGCGCCTGGTGGCGGAAAACCGCGCCCAGGGCGACCTCCGCCAGGTGGCCCTCGTCATCCCCATCCCCAAGGAAACCTACTACCTGGAGGGGAGCGCCAAGCCCCTTCAGGTGGGAGGGACGATCGTGCCGCCCGAGTTCAGCTTTGACGGGGGGAAGACCTTCGGCAGGCCTCCCCTCAAGAAGCGGATTCGGGTGGTGGAAAACGGAAAGGAGGTGGAGAAGGAGGTGGAGGTCAAGCCCGAGGAGTACACCCACGCGCGCTGGGTCATCCCCGTCCTTTCCAAGGGGGACAAGGTGATGGTGAGCCTCAGGACCATCGTGAGGTAAGAGGAGGTAAAGCATGAAAAGAGTAGGTTTTATCCCTTCGTGTGCTACCTCATAGCTCCACCCCGGCCATCCTGAGAAGCACCCGGCTACGTATGAGGTTGTGAACAAGCAGGATGAGGTTCACCCGGGCCACCAGCCCCCAGTAGGACCGGGCCTCTATCCGATGAAGCCCCAAAGACCGCACCATCACGCTGAAGCGGGTCTCTATCCAGTTCCGTACCCTTCCCATCCACCCTCTCCACCCCGTCTCCACCACCCTTCCTCCCCTGACCCGATAGGGTGGTGTCTTGACTCCCTGGACCCAACGAAAGCCCCGGTCCCCGAGGACCGCGGGCAGACCGTCCAGCAGGTCCCTCCCCCAGGTCTCCCGGGCATTACCGGGGAGAATGGCCCAACGAAAGAAGAGACCCCGCTCGTTCATCACTGGCATGATGCTTTCCCGTCAGGGAAACAGCTTGTGGACGTAGCCCGCGAAAGCCCCCAGAGGTCCTACCCCCATCGCGGCCTCGGGAAGAGAGAGGCCGTGGATGCGGTGGCCGTGGGCCAGGGGGATAGGCTTGAGGTCCACCACCTGCAGGAGGCCTTGTCCCCCAGAGAGCCTCATGGCCAGGTGAGCCAACAACCCCTGGGCCTTCTGAAGGACCCGGTAGAAGCGGGAGAGGTGGGGGAGGGAGGGGAAGTAGGCCTTGAGGGTGGTCTTGGCGGCCAAGTAGCCTTTGGCGAGGTCTTGGCCTTGCAAAAGGAGAAAGATGGCGAGGGTTAGGAGCTCGGCCAGGGTAGCCTTCTGGTGCTTTGGCTTTGGGGGAGCTTGAAGTCCTGAGCTTGCAAGGCCTTGAGTTCGTCATCCACCCAAATGTAGGTAGCCACCAGAAGGGTTTCCGCGTCAAGATAGTAAACAGGACTTTACCCACATCTCCGTTTCGTGGTAAATCTCCCCTTGCGGGCGCAGCCCGTATCTGGTACCGGGGGTGATCCATGGACATGCTCAAGGTGGCCGAGGCCAGGCTCCAGGAGTTCACGGGCCGTTTTGCGAGCGTTTTCCCCCGATAAGCGCCTCCACCGACGGTTTGAAGAGGTGGTGCGGGGCGCCTTGGCCGCAGGCTCAGCCCGGGTGAGCGAGATGGTGGCCTCGCTCCCTTCTCCCCTCCAGAACCGCTTCCACCAGGCCAAAGCCCTTTACCGCTTCCTGTCCAACCCACGGGTGGAGGCAGAAGCCCTCCTTGACCGGGTCTATCAGGAGAGCGCGACTGCCCTGGAGGGTGAGGAGGTTCTGGTCCTCCTGGACCTGAGCCCGGTGGTCAAGCCCTATGCCCGGGCCCTGGAGGGGATAGCCCGGGTGGGGAAGGATAGGCGGCCCGGGTACGAGCTCCTCACCGCCCTGGGGTTGGACCCCGCGGGGCGGCTGGCCCTGGGGTACGCCCACCTGGTGGCCTACGGGGAGAGGGGGTTTGCCAGCCTGCCCAAGGAGGTGGAGGGAGCCATTGAGGCGGCCCGGGAGCGATTGGGGGGCGTGGGCAGGAGGCTGGTGTATGTGGCGGACCGGGGGTTTGACGACCGGAAGGTGTTTGGGCAGGTGCTGGCCCTGGGGGAGGAGTTCGTGGTGCGGGTCTACCGGGACCGGAAGCTTGGGGAGGGGGGTTCTCTGGCGAAGGTGGCTTCTTCCCTGGCCCTTCCCTGTGGGGAGGAGGTGGAGCTGAGGGTAGGGGGCAGGTACCAGCGGGTGCGGCTCCACTTCGGATGGAGGGAGGTGGAGGTGGAGGGGAGGCGGCTCCACCTGGTGGTCTGCCGGGTGCCAGCCCTGGGGCGGCGTGGGGAGTGGTGGCTACTGACCAGCTTGCCGGTGAGGGGGAGGGAGGAGGCGGCGCGGGTGGTGGAGGCGTACCGCAGGCGGTGGGAGGTGGAGCGGTTCTTCCGGCTTTTGAAGACGGGGCTGGGGCTTGAGACCTTCCAGGTGCGGGGGCTTGCCCGGATCCGGAAGGTGGTGGCGGTTTTGCTGGGGCTGGCGGTGTTCCTTTGGGAAGTTGAGCGGTTGGGGGATCCGTTCAAGGGGTTTCTTTTGCAGCTCGGGGGCAAGCTGGGGCTGCCCAGCGAGAGGGATGGTCCGTACCTGCTCCTGAGGGGCCTGGTTCGCCTGCTCAACTATGAAGTCACCCAAGAACTCTTGAAGCAGGCTAAGGGAGGGCGAGGAAGGAGTTTTGGGTAAAGCCCTGAGTAAAGGGGGTGCTCACGATCTTGCTGCATAGCACCCCCTCTTTTTTCACATCCCGAGGGTCCAGATCAAGTAGCACACGAAGGAATCCCAGGGCCCATAGAGGGAGTAGAAGCCGTAGACCAGGCTGAAGGCTAGGGCTACCGCCACGGCCCAAGGCCCAGGGGGAAGGACCGGGCGCTCGGGGAGGTGCCTTCGGGTCCAGGCCAGGGAGGGACGCCGGTCCGCCACCAAGCGGTAGGCCCGGTTCGCAAGCCAAGGGAACCCCGGAACCCTCCAGAGGAAGGCCAGGGGCCAAAGGGGGGAGGCCCTAAGGAGAGCGTAGAAACCCCAGCCCTCCAGGTGGTACTTCCCCTCCCACTCCACCACCCAGCTCCGCCGGGCCAGGAGGAGGTCCAGGGCCTCCCCCTCTGCGGGAAGGGCCTGGACCCTCACCCCAAGGAGCCGCGCCAGCACCGCCACCGCCCTGGCGCAAAAGCCGCACCCCCCGTCGTAGTGCACCCGGACCCAGGGGCGGGGGCGGGAGAGGAGGCGCCAGAACTCCTTGGGGAGGAAGAGGGCGAGGAAGGAGAGCATCACCAGGGGGAAGTTCCCAATGTCCAAGAAGAGGAGGAACCCCAGGTGGAGGCTCCCAAGGAGGAGCACCGCCAGGGTCCTGGCCCACCACAGGGGCACCAGGAGGAGGAGGGGAGCCCCCGCTTCCACCAGCCAGGTGTAGCGGGAAAGCCAGGGGAGAAGGGGGGCCAGGGCCTCTGCTCCCCACTCCCCCAGGGGGTTGCCGTAGTTGGCCATGGCTTCGTAGACCGCACTCCCCTGGAGGAAGTAGGCCTCGAAGTCCTTGGCCACGGCGTTCAGGAAGTAGGCCGTGAAGGCCACCAGGAGGAAGGGGAGGACCACCGGGGTGCGAAAGGCCTCCTTGGGGGAAGGGTCCAAGGCGGCCTGGAAGCCCCAGCTCCCCGCCAGGGGGAGGAGAGCGCTTAAGAGGAGGAAGGCCCCCATGAGCTGGTGGCCGGTGTTCAGGACGAAAGGGTTTCGCTCGTCCAAGGAGACGAGGAGAAGGCCCCCCAAGAGGGCCATGAGGCGGGTTCGGGGTCCGTGGCCTGAGCAGGCAGGGCGGTGGCGTCTAAGGCCAGGACCCTTCTTTTGGTCTTCTCCCCCCCTTGCCTTTGCCAAAGGGCCTGCCAGGGGAGGTGTTTACTCCGCTCGCTTACCGTGGCCCGGCTGGGAACGCCGGGCAGGCCCAGGGCCCGGCACAGGGAGGGATCTCGTCGGAGTTCCCGCAGCATGCGTTCCACGGACCAGCCCATAAAGGCGCGGTAGACGTGGGTCACGCGAAGCGTACCTTGGGGCGTAGGAGATGGGTGTGGGTGTAGGTTCTGGGGCGACCGGGTTTGGGGCCAGGTTCTGGGACCTGGAGGGAGCGGATCCGTGTGCGCAGTTGCCACTCGGGGAGTTCTGGTAAGCTGGGAGGGGGCTTGGGTGTTCCCACACATTTATCCAAGCCCCTTCCTTATTGGCGTGTCAATGCATATGCAGGTGAATATCCGAAAGGGGGGGCTTCTGGAGAGGTATGCCCCCCGTACACAGACGCTTACACATAAATCTTGACACGACCAACCGCCGGACAATCTGTCCGGCGAAACCGCGAAAACGGGCGGACAATCTGTCCGCCCCACTGGCGATGGCGATGGGCCTGAATCCCACCTGAAACCGCGAAAACCCCCGGACAGTCTGTCCGGGGAAACTGAGGAAACGGGCGGACGGTTTGTCCGGGGTTGGGGGGAGGGGCTACCAGAACGAGCTTCTGCTATGCTCCCCATACCTGCGCTTAGCCGTTCACCTCCCGGATGACCTGGCCCGCCTCCTGAGGCAGGCGGCGGAGAACGAGGACAAGTCCATGAGCGCCCACAAGATACGGTCTGCGTGACCACGGCGGAGGCCCTCGGTCACGGGCGAAGCCCGCATCTTGCGGCCTACCTGAAGGAGCGCCGGCGGAAGGCCTTGGGCCACAAGCTAGCTGCGCTGACCGAGGTCCTCAAGAGGGCGGGGAAGGCCCGCTTGAGCCCCGGTCAGCCCCAAGGGGGCTACCTTGAGGCCTACCAGCTCCTGGAGGAGGGCTGGCGTGACCGCCCTTGACACCGGCTTCTTCCTTCGCCTCCTGGAGGGGCACGAGGGGGCCAAGGCCAAGTGGCAGGCCCTGGTTGAGGGGGAAGAAGGGCTTGTGTCGGGCCTCTCCTTGGTGGAACTCCTAAGGCTGGGCCTCAAGGGTGCCCTGGCCCGGCAAGATGCGGAGCTTCTCCTGAAGGCCATCCCCGCCGTCTGCCGGGTGGTGTGGCCGGACTGGGGCATCGGGGAGAGGGCGGCCCGGCTCTCCCACGGGCTCCATCTCCCCTTGGTGGACGCCCTGATCCTGGCCACGGCGCTAGAAGGGGGGCGAAGGAGATTTGGACCGCGGACGCCGACCTGGCCCGGTATGAGGGGACGCTCAGGGTGGTCCTTCTCAGGCCGGAGGGGTAAGCCATCCGGTGCCAAGGCCCTCGATGGGAGGCTTTTCCACAAAGACTCGTCGATCACCTAACTGCTTAACGAGTATCACCAGGTACTTATGACCGAGCATCCAAGGGTCTAGGAGCGGACTCAGAGGCTGTCGTAAAAGGGTGGTATTCTTGAGGGATGAGCTCTAGACGATCTTACCCCAGCGACCTCAGCGATGCGGAGTGGGCCCTCCTGGAGCCCCTCATCCCAGCCCCCAAGCCCGGCGGCCGCCCCGCCAAGGTGCCGAGGAGAGAAATCGTTAACGCCATCCTTTACGTCCTGGAAAACGGCATCAAGTGGCGGGCTATGCCCCATGACTTGCCCCACTGGTCCACCGTCTACCACTACTTCCGCAAGTGGCAGAAGGAAGGCATTTGGGAGAAGGCCGTCCAGGCCCTGGCCCGCCAGGACCGGGAGCGAGAAGGGAGGAAAGCTTCGCCCAGCGCTCTGGTGATGGATAGCCAGTCCGTCAAGACCACGGAAAAAGGGGGCCCCGAGGGAACGACGGGGCGAAAAAGGTCAAGGGGAGAAAGCGCCAAATCTTGACGGACACGGGGGGTCGCTTGCTGAAGGCCTTCGTGCACCCGGCCAACGAGCACGATAAGCGGGGTGGGGAGGCCTTGCTCCTGGGGATGGACCTCTCCCTTTGGCCAAGGGTGCGGAAGCTCTTTGTGGACTGGGGTACAGGGGCCTCAAGGGGCTCGCTTCTTCCCTGGGGCTGGAGCTTGAGGTGGTGGCCCGTCCCTACGCGGGGGTGCGTGGGGTCTGGGTGCGGGAGGGGGAGGAGGCGCCGGAGCTTCCGCGGGAGAGGGGGTTCAAGCCCTTGCCCAAGCGGTGGGTGGTGGAGCGGACCTTCGCCTGGCTTGGGCGGAATCGGCGGCTTGCCAAGGGCTACGAAGCTAACCCTCGGGTGAGCGAGGCCTGGGTGTATCTGGGCATGCTACGCTTGTTGGTGAAGCGGCTGGCTAGGGCCGCGTAGCTGGCCGTGGAGGACTTTTACGACAGCCTCTCATATGAAATCCTCCCGATCCATTCCCTCAGCATCCCCCCGGCCACCAGTGAAAAAGAGTGTGGCTCCGAATAAGCTCCGGCTGGGTCTGCAAGTAAGCACAGCGGGCCTCCACCCTCTCCCAAAGCTCCTCCTCCGAATCCACCCGCCCATTCGCTACCACCCCGTCCACCAAGGGCCATACCCGCTCCACAGGCTGTAGCTCAGGAGAGTAGGGGGGCAAAAAGACCAAACCTACCCCCTCCGGTACCTCCACCCGCCTGGACACGTGCCATCCCGCCCGGTCCAACACCACCAGCAACCCCTTCCTCCCCCCAGACCCCCGAAGCCGGGCAAACTGCCGAAGCACCTCCGAGAACACAGCCGCATTCACCGTGGGCAAAAGCCAAAACTCGCTCTCCCCCGTACTGGGACGCACGAAACCGTACACGTACAACCACCGGTACCGCGGCCGCACCCAGGCCAGGGGCGTCCTCCCCCGGGGCGCCCACACCCGCCGGTACACCGGCTTCAGCCCCAGGCGGTGTTCGTCCATGGCCCAGAGCTCCAACTCCAGCCAGGGAAAGAGGTACTTCAGGAGAAAGACCGTGAAGAAGAGGTTTTTTTGAAGGCCTCCCCCTCGGCCAGGTCCCGCTCCCGGTGCCGGGGACGGGGGCGGAGGGGGGCAAAGCCCAGGCGCTTCATCCAACTCCAGGCCCGCCTTGGGTCCACGGGGCGGCCCAGCCTCTCCGAGAGCCACTCGGCGGCGTTCCTTATGGTCCAAATTCCGTCCCGGGGATGGGGTTGCAGGAGGGCCTGGCGGAAGGCCTCCTGGAGTTCTGGGGGAGCAAGGGGGGCTGGCCTGGGTTTTGGTGGCGGAGATCGGCCATGGGCTTGCCTTGGTTGTAGCGGTGGAGGGTGTCCCGGACCCAGCGGGTGGAGTAGCCCAGGGTTTGGGCGACTTTTGGGATGGGGTGGCCGGTGGCGAGGAGCCAGAGGGCGTGCCAGCGGGAGCGTTCTATGGGGTCTTGGCTTTCCCGGTACAGGGCGTGAAGGTTATCCGGGTGATGCTGCAGCTTGAGTTGCAGCCGGGGGCGGCGTTGGTGTTTGGCGAGGTCCATGGCCCCATTCTACGGGAGAGGACTAGGGGGATTTCTTATGAGGCCTGGCGTAAGGTCCTGCCTCACCTCGAGGGCCTCGCCCTTATCCGCAACCTGCGCAACCTTCAGGAACATGGCCTCCTGGACCGGAGGGAAGTGCAGGACCTCCTCCTGGCCAAGCTGGCGGATCCCGAGAGGGTGCGAGGCTGGCGTATCTTTCCCCACCAGTGGCTTCAGGCTCTATACCAGCTTCGCCCTGGAGATGGGGTGGCCCAGGGTGGGATGAGACCCCACCCCGTGTACCACGCCCTGGAGGGTGCCCTCGAGGCTTCGGTGCCCAGGCTTGACCTGGAAGGGGAAACCCTGATCCTGGTGGACGTGTCGGGCTCCATGTACCAGCGCATGTCCAGGAAGGGGGAGAGCACCTACGCCCTGGCGGCGGCCACCCTGGGGGCGGTTTTGTACCGCCAGGCCGGGGGGAGGCTCTTCGGCTTCAGCGACGACCTGATCCCCGTGCCCTTCTCCCCCGGGGACCCCCTGGTAGCCATGGTGGAACACCTCTTGACCTCCGGAGGGTACGGTACCTGCCTGGAGAGGGCCCTGGGCAAGGCCCTCAGGAGTTTTGAGGGGCGCAGGGTGGTGATCCTCACAGACGAGCAGGTGGCGGACGACGCCTACCGCCCCTTGAGGCCCTGGCTTCTCGAGGATGACCGCCGCCGCGTGCACGTGATCAACCTGGCGGGGTATGCGCCCCTGGCCTTTCCTCAGAACGGCATCAGCCGCATCGGAGGCTTTAGCGACAGGCTGTTGGAGCTCCTGCCCCTCCTGGAGGCCCAGGACCCCATCGGCTGGATGAAGGCCTTCGGGAGGGAGCATGGCCTGGAGGTGGGCTAAGGCCCCCCGGGGAGGTGGAAGGTGAAGGTGTTGGCCCTAGATCCCGGAACGGTCCACAACGCCTGGTCGGTGGTGGAGGAATCGGAAGGAAGGCTTTTCGTGGTGGAGCATGGTTCCCTTTCGGCCTCGAGGAGAGGCAGGCAGGAGGTGGTGGGTGCGGTGGAGGCCCTGGTGATCCAGGTCGTGGAACGCCACGGCCCCGATCTCCTCCTGGTGGAGCTCCCCAAGGGCCGAAAGCCCTCGGTGCCCCGCGAGGTGTGGAGGGAGCTCCAGGGGATCGCCCACTCCCTGGTGTCCAGGCTTTCCTCCACTCTTCCCGTTTGCACCGCCTTTGCCTCCACCCCTCGAGGCTTCCACGATCCCTTCCAGCCCCCAGGCTGGCGCCAGCGCCTCACCGGGCTCAACCGGCCTTCCGACCTGGATGTGAGGCGTAGCCTCGAGGGGCTTGGGCTCGGCCCTCTTCCCAGAAATAGCCACGAGCTGGACGCCGTGGGTCTTGGGGTAGCCTACTTTCACTTCCCGGATCTGTTCCAATGGGTGGAGGAACCCTCTTCCAGGGATCCCGGACCCAGGTGGGATGCCCTCACGGAGGAGTTGCGTAGGCTTTGGGCGGCCTGACCGCCTTAGAGGAGGACTGCCATGGAGGAGAGGATGTGGATTGCAGAAGAAGAGGTGAGCAAGGCCAGGCTGGAGGAGATCTGCCGTATGGCAGGGTACACCACCTCCGTGGATCAAGACGGGGATCTGGTGGTGCATGGAGATGCCCTAAAGACCCTCGTGATTGTTAGCCGAGAGAAGAGCATCATTCACTTCGCCTGTGTCTTTAGGTTTGAGCCATGGGTGCCCGAGCAGGACAGGCTTCTCTTCGTCAACAGGCTCAACGACACCACCCATGTGCTACGGTTCTCCATGAAAGTCCAGTCGCCGGACATCCTGGTGGTGGACTACGACCTTCCCTTCCAGGGAGGGGTCCTGGAGTCCCAGATTCGCTTTGTTCTGCGCCTCTTTCATCAGAGACTTCCCCTGCTCATCGCCCTCCACGGGGGTGCAGGCCTTCTTCGCTAGGGTTTTGAAGGCGTGGACCGGGGCTGGGTGGGGGCGCCTGGCCCCTCGGCAACCCCGAACCCCCACGGCAAGCTGGATAGAATGAAAGTGGAAAACGTATGAAGACCTCCTTACGGCTTTTGCACACGGCGGACTGGCACCTGGGGAAGACCTTGAAGGGGGTGGACCGCACCCCGGAGGTGGCCTCGGCCCTCGAGGAGGTCCTCAGATTGGTGCGCTCCGAGAAGGTGGATCTCGTCCTGGTCAGCGGGGATCTCATGGACCACCCCCAACCCTCCACGGAGGCGGAAGCCCTCCTGGTGGAGTTCTTCCTGCGTTTGGCAGAAGCGAAGGTTTCGGCCATGGCCATCGCCGGGAACCACGACTCTGGGGAGAGGATGGAGCGGGTCTATCGTCAGCTCTTGGGTCGCTTCGGGGTGGAGCTGCGGGGCCAGCTGGCTTTCGCCCACGAGGGCGGGGTGGTGGATCGAGGAGGCCTCAGGGTGGCCCTGGTGCCCTTCCTTTCCGAAAGACGCCTGGCCAAGACCCTGGAACTTCCCCCTGAGGAACGCCACCTGGCCTATGCGGAGGGGATGCGCCGCCTTTTGGCCCACCTGGCCCAGGAGGGCACTCCGGACGTGTACCTGGCCCACTTCACCGTGGCGGGGGCCAGGGTGGGGGGTGGGGAGTATGTGCTGCACCTGGCCGAGCACTACGCCGTGCCTCCTGGAGCCCTGCCGGGGGCCCGCTACATCGCTTTGGGCCACCTTCACGCCCTGCAGCAGGTGGCGGAAAACGCCTGGTACCCGGGAAGCCTGATCCCCCTGGACTTCGGGGCCAGCGAGCGGGCGGAGAGGGGGGTGGTGCTGGTGGAGCTCCCTCTGGACCGCCATCTTCCCGCCCGGGTCCACCCCATGCCGACAAACTGGGGAAAGCCCCTCCGCACCTTCCGGGTCAGGGTTTCCCAGGTGCAGGAAAGCCCCGGGGAGCGGGCCCGAATCCTGGGGGAGATCGAGGCCTTCCCGGGCTGGGCCCGGGTGGTGGTGCAGGGGCCCATGCACCTGGAGCTGAGGGACACGCTTAAGGAAATGGAGAGGGTCCTCGAGGTGGCGTGGGAAGAGGAGAGGGAAGGAGACGGGGGCGAGGCGCACCCCCCACCCTCCGCCCTCGAGGAGGCCTACCGGCAGTACCTGATGGAGGCAGGCCGCTGGGAAGGGGACCCCCCGGGGGAGGAGCTGGTCCATAGCTTTGCCGAGTTGCGGCAGGAGGTGGAAGAACATGAGGCCGGTGAGGATTGAACTGGAGGGTTTTGGCCCTTACCGGAAACGCCAGGTGGTGGACCTGGAGGGTGCGGATCTTTTCGTCATCACGGGTCCCACGGGAAGCGGTAAGACCACTCTGTTGGATGCCATTACCTTCGCCCTTTACGGAAGGGTTCACCGCCTGGGCAGCCGCAGGATCGAGGAGATGCGCCATCCCGAGGCGGAGAGGATGTGGGTGAGCCTCACCTTCCAGGTGGACGGCCGGGTCTACCGGGTGGAACGGGAGGTGGGCAGGAGGCGGGAGGTCCGGGTGGCCGAGCACCTGGGGGAGCGCTGGCAGATCTGGGATGTCAGGGGCCGGAATCTGGAGGGTAGTTTGGAGAGGATCCTGGGCATGGACTACGACACCTTTGTCCGGACCGTGCTCCTGCCCCAGGGTGAGTTCGACCGCTTCCTGCGCCGGGACAAAGGGAGCGAGCGGCGGAAGATTCTGGACCACCTCTTCGGCCTGGATGTCCTTCAGGACATGAGGACCAAAGCCAGTGAGCGCAAGGGGAACCTGGAAAGCAGGATCGCCGCCCTCGAGGCCGAGCTGGAGTCCTTGAAGGAGGCCACCCCGGAGGCCCTGGAGCAGGTCCGGAACAGGATGGGGCAGGTGAAAAAGGCCCTGGAGGCGAAGACGAGCGAGCTAAAAAAGGTTCAGGATGTCCGGGACCACTTCAGGGCCCTCCTCGCCCTATACGGGGAAAAAGCCCGTTTGCAAGAGGAGCTTTCCCGGCTCATGGAGGCGGAGCCTGCGCTTCTGGGGGACAAGGAACGGGCGGAGCTTTCCCAAAGGGCGAGGGAGCTCGTGGATCTGCTAGCGGAAAAGGAGAAGGCGGAAGCCCTTCTGAAGGAACTCAAGGAAGCGGACGCCCAGTTGGAGGAGGAGCGTGACGCCTTGGCTCGGGAACTGGACCTGGCCGAGCTCGAGCGGCTGGAAGGGCTTTGGGCCCAACGCGCCTATCTCCGGTCCCTCCACGACCTCCTGGGGAAGGCGGGAGAGAAACCTGCCCTCCATCCGGAGGCTTCCCCGTGGGAGGAGGAGGACGAGGCCGCCTTAAGGGAGGTCCTCGAGGAGCTTCCCCGCATGGAAAAGGCCAGGAAGCTGAAGGAGAAGCTCGTCCGCCAAGAGAAGGAGCTATCGGAGGTGGAGGCCGGGCTTCAGCAGACTCGCATGGCCCTGGTCCAAACCCTCCAGGCGGAGGTGGAGGAGCTGGAGGAGAGGCTTGGCCACCTGGAACGCCATCTGGGCGAGCTTGGGGTGGCCCGCTTCCGCCACCTCCTGCGGCCGGGAGAACCCTGTCCCCTTTGTCTCACCCCCGTCCAGGCCCTGCCGCCGGCCCTGGAGGAGGGGAAGGAGAAGGAGCTGGAAGGGGAGAGGAAGCAGGTGGAAACGCAGCTGGCCAGGAAGCGGGTGGAGCTTGAGCGCCTGCTGACGCTTGTCGGGCAGGAGGTTCCCCCGGCGAAGGTGGGGGTGGTGGCTGCCCTGGAAAAGGAGGAAACCCGGTTGGCCCGGCAGGCGGATGAGCTACGGGTTGCCGTAGGGTCTCTGAAAAAAGCCCTTGCGGACCTCGAGGTGGAGGACCTGGACCTGGAGGAGGAGTTTCGGCGCCTTGGCCAGGAGAAGCACCGCCTGGCCCTCTCCCTGGCGCACCACCTGGCGCAGGTGCTGGGGGGAAAGAACCTGAAGGACTTCATGACCTGGCTGGAGGAGCGCCTCCGGCACCTGCGGGGGCAGAAGAAGAGGCTGGAGGAGCTGGAGGAAGGGAGAAGGGAGCTCAGGGAAGAGCTTGGGCTCGTCCTGGCCCGGCTTGAGGAGAAGGTACGGGCCTTGGAGCAAGCCTGGAAGGATAACCCCGACCTTCCCCGGGACGGGAAGGCCCTACGGGCCCTTCTCCTGGATGAGGCAGAGGAGAAGAGGGCCCTTGAGGATTGGGAGAAACACCGGGACCATGTCCTAAGGGTCGAGGGAGCCCTGGAGTCCCTGGAGGCCAGGCTTCAGGAGCTGGCTCCGTTGCCCGAGACGCCGCCCACGCAGGAGGACCTGGAGGCGCTGGAGAAGCGCCTGGAGGATCTCAGCCAGGAGATCGGGGAGCTCAGCCAGGAACTGGGTGAGCTTCGTGGGGAGCTAGTGAACCTGGAGGGAGAGGTGAAACGCCGCGTGGGCCTGGAGGAGGATCTCCGGGAAAGGCGGCGGCAGTTCCGCATCTGGGAGGCCCTTACCAGCGACCTGCAGCAGCGGGCTTTCCCCGAATGGCTGCACCGCCGCCTGCAGCGGGCCCTCCTGGTCAGGGCCAACGAGATCCTGCACCAGCTCTCCTCCGGACGGTACAGCCTTAGGGTCAGGGAGGAAAGCGGCCTGGAGTACGAGGTGTACGACGCCTGGACGGGGGTCCACCGGTCTGCGCACACCCTCTCGGGGGGCGAGTCGTTTCTGGCGAGCCTGGCCCTGGCCCTTGCCCTTTCGGAGGAACTTGCCCGCAGGAAGCTGGAGGCCTTTTTCCTGGACGAGGGGTTCGGCACCCTGGACGGGGAGACCCTCGAGGTGGTGGCGCAGGCCCTCGAGGGGCTGGGACGGCAGAACCGGATGATCGGCGTCATCACCCACGTGGAAAGCCTGGCCCAGCGTTTCCCCATGAGGCTTCGGGTTCGGAAGGGGAGGGGGGAAAGCGTGGTGGAGTGGGTGGACTGAGGGCAGGTTACTCCTTGGGGCCAAACTCGTAGCGCTGGGTGTACGGGTTGTAGCGGATCTCCCAGTCACAGGGTACCAGCTCGTAGCTCCCGGTATACGGGTTATACTTTTCGCACAGGTCCTTGGCCTTACGGGCTTCGTACCTGCCTGTGAAGCGGTTGACCTCGGCATCATCGTCGGTCCCCACGCCGTATTTGCCCGTGAAGGGATTCAGGACTTCCTTGTGCTCTTTTCCCTCATCGTAGTACTCGTATTTACCCGTGAAGGGGTTGTACTTGATGGCCATGACTCCAGTATAGGATGCGTGACGACTCCCCGCTCTGAAGAGCGGGGCTTCTCGGTTCTCACGGGACGGCCCATGCCGTACCCATCCCCGAAGGCTCCGTCCGAGCCCTAGCCAGGATGTTCTGCGCCGCCGCTATGTCCCGGTGTAGGTGAGCCCCGCACTGGGGGCAGGTATACTCCCGCACCCACAAGGGTTTCTTCTCCCGGTACCCGCACACCGGGCAGTCCTGGCTTGTGTACTTTGGATCTACCTTTATCACCTGCCTACCAGCCTCTGCCGCTTTGTAGGCAAGGATTCTTAAAAACTGTTCCCAACCCGCATCCATTACTCCTTTCGCAACATAGGAGCGGGCCAGGTCGTGTAAGGACCCCCCTTTCGGTTATTCACTCCGAGGCCCTTCACGCTGCCACCCTGGCCACCCAGGTGGGAGGCAAGCCCTCCCGGGCTAGAACTTGGGCCACAAAGGAAAAGGCCGTCACCACCGCCGTCACCTGCCGACTAACCGCCTTAAGGCCCCGCACCCGTCGCAAACAAGCTGCCAAACCTAAGGAGCCCTTCAACAAACCAAACACCGTCTCCACCTCCCACCTCCGCCGGTACAACCGACGGTAGGCCCCACGCTGAAGCCGCCTCAAGTTCTCCCCCCTCCTTCTCCCCCTCGGCTTCCCCCGCCTCCGGTTGTGCCCAGAAATGAGCAAAAGCCCCTTCTCCTCTGCAGCCTGAAAAAGCCCCTCGGCATCGTAGGCAGAATCCCCAAGGAGCAGGGAGGGCTTTTCCCCTTCCCAAGAGGCTATCCCCCGCACAAGAGCCCAGCCCACCGGACCATCATGCCGGTTAGCCGGGGTCACGGAGGTCAGCCCCGTAGGGGCTATCTTGTGGGCCAGGATCTCCCCCGTGTCCAGGTCCAAAAGCAGGTGGAGCTTATACCCGTAGACCCACTGCCCCTTGGAATCCCTCCCCCAACGGGCTTCGGGGTCCGTGGCCTGAGCAGGCAGGGCGGTGGCGTCTAAGGCCAGGACCCTTCTTTTGGTCTTCTCCCCCCTTGCCTTTGCCAAAGGGCCTGCCAGGGGAGGTGTTTACTCCGCTCGCTTACCGTGGCCCGGCTTAAGAACGCTGGGCAGGCCCAGGGCCCGGCACAGGGAGGGATCTCGTCGGAGTTCCCGCAGCATGCGTTCCACGGACCAGCCCATAAAGGCGCGGTAGACGTGGGTCACGCGAAGCGTACCTTGGGGCGTAGGAGATGGGTGTGGGTGTAGGTTCTGGGGCGACCGGGTTTGGGGCCAGGTTCTGGGACCTGGAGGGAGCGGATCAGTGTGCGCAGTTGCCACTCGGGGAGTTCTGGTAAGCTGGGAGGGGGCTTGGGTGTTCCCACACATTTATCCAAGCCCCTTCCTTATTGGCGTGTCAATGCATATGCAGGTGAATATCCGAAAGGGGGGTAAATGGCTTCTCTTTGAAGCAAACGCCCTGATAGCCCAGCAGGCGTTGGGACGGATGATGGAGGCGTTGGAGATCTTACCCCTGCGCCTGGATGACCTCGAGGCCATCCAGATCCTCCTCCTGGGGATGCAAGGGTGGAGGGGAACTTTAGAGGATGCCAGTGTGGCGCTTCTTGCCCTCAGGCTGAAAGCCCCGGTGTGGACCCTGAACTACCGCGACCCGGAGGCGTTAAAAGGATTATCGTTCTGGGCAAGGGTGACGATTCCCTGGAGCTGGGTTTAGGAACCTGCAACTCCTCGGTGAGGCCGCGCGAGGGTTACCTGAGGACCGCTCGGGGGATATCTCTTTGCTGCCATGTAAGTCGCAGAATATCTGCGGAGATCTCGTAGATTTTCCGCGAGGATCGGGTGTACAATCCTCCCATGTACCCCCGCTTTCTCACCCCCCGTCTCCTCGAGGCTCTCCAGGACACCCCCGTGGTTTTTCTGGCCGGGGCCAGGCAGGTGGGGAAGAGCACCCTGGTGCGCAGCCTGGGATACGGCCGCTACCTGACCCTGGACGACCCCCTGGTCTTGGCCTCTGCCCAGCACGACCCCCTGGGCTTCCTTCAGGCGCAGGAAGGCCCTCTGGTCCTGGACGAGGTACAACGGGCTCCCGGCCTTCTTCGGGCCATCAAGCTCCTGGTGGACGAGGACCGGCGGCCAGGTCGGTTCCTGCTCACGGGTTCCGCCAACGTCCTTGTCCTGCCCCAGGCCTCGGGGGAGCTGGTGGGCAGGATGGAGGTCCTCACCCTCTGGCCGCTTTCCCAAGGGGAGCTGGAGGGCAAGGAGGAGAAGTTTCTGGACCTCCTGTTCTCCCCCGCTTTCCCTCCGCCGGACGGCTGGAGGCTGTGTCCCTGGAGGAGCGGGTGTTTAGAGGTGGGTTTCCCGAGGCCGTGACCCGGAAGGGAAGGCGGCGCCAGGCTTGGTTCGAGGCCTACCTGAAGGCCCTGTTGGAGCGGGACCTGCGGGACCTCTCCCGCATCCACCGGCTTCTGGAGGTGCCCAAGGTCCTGGGCCTTCTGGCCCTCAGGCTGGGAAGTCCCATGAACCAGTCCGAGGTGGCCCGGGGGGCAGGGCTTCCCCTGTCCACCCTTCGGGATTACCTGGCCCTCCTCGAGGCCCTCTTCCTGGTGGTGCGGGTTCCCGCCTGGACCCCGGGGGGTGAGGGCCGTCTGGTGAAGGCGCCCAAGCTCTATTTTGTGGACTCGGGCCTGGCGGCAAGCCTCTTACGCTACGGGGGCCTGGCCCTGGATCAGGCTTCCAGCTTCGGTCCCCTGCTGGAGAACTTCGTGGTGTTGGAGATCCTCAAGGGCCTGGGTTGGAGCCAGGTGGCCCCAAACCTGTACCACTTCCGCACCCACACGGGCCAGGAGGTGGACCTGGTCCTGGAGTGGGAGGGAAGGGTGGTGGGCCTCGAGGTCAAGGCGAGCCGCACCTTGGGGCTAAGAGACTTTTCAGGACTTAAGGCTCTGCGTTCCCTGGCCAAGGATCGCTTCCTAAGGGGTGTGGTCCTTTATGGGGGAGAGGAGATCCTGGCGGTGGAAAGGGACCTGTTAGCGGTTCCCATCCAGGCCCTGTGGCGGCTTACCGCCTAGAGGTGCGCTTCTACCCCGACGGGAGCCGGGCGGTGGTCTGCGGGGACCTCGAGGCCCCCAAGCTACGGGCTCCGCCCGTGACCAAGGTCTGGTACAAGCGGGTGCTCAGGGGATAGCCTTCAACGCCTGAAGAAAGTCGAAGGCCCGCCTCAGGCCCAGGAAGGCCTCCGCCGCCTCGTCCAGGGGGACCTCCGCCACGCTCAGCCCCTCCCTCAGGGCCAGGACCAGGCCCCCGTCCACGGGAAGCCCCTCCTCCCGGAGGGCCAGGGCGTAGGCCCCAATGCTTTCTTGCCTGCTTGGGGTATTGTTCGTGTCTGCTATGTGTGAAGAGCATGGGTAAGCCTGCTTGCGGAATGCTCCTGGAGCGAGTGCGGCTGGAGCAGCCCTCGTGGTAGGTTCGGTCGTTTCTTATCCGAAGCCCGGTCCTGGATTATCTGGGTGCCTGGGTGGTTTGGGTTTCTCGGGATGCCACCTTCGCGAAAGCTACGTTTCGCGAAAAAGAGACCCCACTGCCCCGCCCTGCAGTTTCTTGGAAATTCATCGGTACTAGAAAGGGCGGAGAAGCCTTTCGGGCACCTACCCCTTCCCCAAGGACTGCGGCCCTCCCTTCAAAAGGAAGGGGTTCCTGCCGGTTATCCGGCAAGAAACCCAGGCGACCCGGGGCCGCTTACCGCCGCCTTCACTTCCGTCCTTCCCCAAGGGCCCATGCCGGTTCTTGAGGAGGACGCCCAGGCTGTAGACCCGCTTTCCCACCTTGACCACGAAGGCTTCCAGCCTGTCGCCCCGCCGCACCACGGGATAACGGTAGGCCGCCTTGGGGAGCTTGAGGACCGCTCCTGGTCATCCTCCTCCACGACCAGCTTCTCTTCCGGCCTGGAGCCGGTGCGCGCCCGGCTCCTCTTTCCCCCAAGAGCTTGGTCCTGGACCTCCTGAGCCGAAGCCGGATGGTCCGCAAGGCCGCAGGCGCCCTCTTTTCGCTGGTCCTCGGAAGCGCTGAAGGCTCTACAGGTCCGCTTCCCGCGGGGTGTGGCGGCGCCTCTTGGAGACGCCCGCCTTTCCGCCTACCACAAGCCCAGCCGCACGCTCCACCCCGAGGGTGGCCTGAGTGCACCACTGCGTGGTTCCGGCGTGTTGCGAGGAGTTAGAGACTGTCGTAAAAGTCCGCTATACTTAAAGGGTGGCTTCTACACGGAGATCTTACCCCAGCGACCTGTCGGACGCGGAGTGGGCCATCCTGGAGCCGTTGATCCCCGCCCCCAAGCCCGGTGGCCGACCCGCAAAGGTGCCGCTGCTTCCCCGTTAGGGGAACACCTTGAGGAGGGAGATCGTCAGCGCCATACTTTACGTCCTGGAAAACGGCATCAAGTGGCGGGCCATGCCTCACGACTTGCCCCACTGGTCCACGGTCTACCACTACTTCCGCAAGTGGCAGAAGGAAGGGGTTTGGGAGAAGGTAGCTCAGGTTCTGGCCCGTCGTGACCGGGAGCGGGGAGGACGGTATGCCTCCCCGAGTGCCCTGGTTATGGACAGCCAGTCGGTGGTCACGGGCATAGCCCGTATCTTGCAGACGAGTGAAAAGGGGGGCCCCGGGGACACGACGGGGCGAAGAAGGTCAAAGGGAGGAAGCGGCAGATCCTGACGGACACGGGGGGCCGTCTTTTGAAGGCCTTTGTCCACCCGGCCAATGAGCACGACAAGTGGGGTGGGCAGGCGTTGCTTTTGGGGATGGACCTCTCCTTGTGGCCCCGGGTACGCAAGCTCTTTGTGGACTGGGGTTACCGGGGTTTGCGGGAGGTGGCTAGGGGGCTGGGACTGGAGCTGGAGGTGGTGGCCTGTCCTTACGCGGGGGTGCGGGGGGTCTGGGTGCGGGAGGGGGAGGAGGTGCCGGAGATCCCGCGGGAGGGTGGGTTCAAGCCCCTGCCCAAGCGGTGGGTGGTGGAGCGGACCTTTGCCTGGATGGGGCGAAACCGACGGCTGGGGAAAGATTACGAGTACCACCCTGAGGTAACGGAAGCCTGGATGTATTTAGGCATGATACGCTTGCTGGTGAAGCGGCTGGCCAGGGCCGCATAAGCTGGAGGAGGGGACTTTTACAACAGTTTCTTAGCCTGGCCTCCAGGAGGTGCGCCCGTGTTCGTGACGATGAACCGCATCCCCGTGCGGCCCGAGTACGCCGAGCAGTTTGAGGAGGCCTTCCGGCAGAGGGCCCGGCTCGTGGACCGGATGCCGGGGTTTATCCGCAACCTGGTCCTGAGGCCCAAGGACCCGGGGGACCCCTACGTCGTCATGACCCTCTGGGAGAGCGAGGAGGCCTTCCGGGCCTGGACGGAAAGCCCCGCCTTCAAGGAGGGGCACGCCCGGAGCGGCACCCTGCCCAAGGAGGCCTTCCTGGGGCCGAGCAGGCTGGAGGCCTTTGAGGTGGTCCTGGACTCGGAGGGCCAGGATGCGTAAGGCCTCGCTTTTCGGCCGGAGGGAGGGCACGGGCGAGGGGGCGAGGCCCCCCTTCCCCGCCGACCCCGCGCAGAGCCCCGTCCCGAGGCGCGCCCACCTCAAGGCGGCCCTCCTCCTTCTCCTGCTGGATAGGCCATCCCCCGAAGGCCCCAAGGCCCCGTCCGAAACGCAGGGAGGGAAGCGATGAGACGGATCGGCATCGGTTTGGTGTTGTTCCGCGTGGCCCTGGCCTAAGGCTTCAAGGCGGACCTCCGCCAAACGGTGGGGCCCCTTCTCCTGGGGCTTGCCGGGGGAACGGGAGTGCTCGCGGAGGCGGCGGAGGCCTTCGCCTTCGGCCCCGTGGGGGAGTTTGACCCCTACCTGGACACCTGGTCCAGGGCTTGCCTAGCAAATCGCCTTGCACCCCGGAGGCGGGGGAAGGAGGGAGAGAAGAACCCTAAGGCCGTAGGCGATCAGCTCCAAAGAGGCCCGCGCCATGGCTGTCGGGAAAGCCTCTCCAGGAGAGCCTCAAGGAGTTCGGGGTCCAGGTGCTGTACGGCATAGCGGGCCAGGGACCAGTGGGAGGGGAAGGGCTCCTCCATCAGGTCTTGGAGAGAGGCCTCCGTCTTGCGGCAGGTGAGGCGGAAGAAGGCGCGGTAGGGAAGGAGGGCCAGGTAACCGCTTCCCCGTCAGGGGAACACCTTGCGGGCGTGGCTGTAGCGTCAGGGGCGGCCCCGTTGCCCTTGGAGGTGGGTGGGGCCACCTCCTGGGCCAGGCGCAGGTAGTGTTCAAGGACCTCCGGTTTCAGGGCGTCCCTGGGCATACCCCCATGTTACCCGCCGTACCGGGAAGTGCACTTCCAGACATCCAGACTCTGGAAGTCTGTAAGTCCGGAAGTCTGTGAGTTTGTCGCAAACATCCGCCTTTTGTCGCAACCCTCCGCCGGCCGCCCCGGCTCCTCGCCCGCCCTTTTTTCGGGGGTTTTCGCCCTCCCGGACGGGACTCTTCCTCGGTCTGGGCCTCCCTCCGCCACTTCGCCAAACGAATCTTTTGCGAATGCTATACTCCGGGAAAGCGGGGGTGGGGGCCCTCGAGGGCACCCTCCCCCCGGAGGGGTAGAATGGAGCCATGCCCAAGACCAAGGAGCCCCGACTGAAGGCCCTGCTCAAGTCGCCCGAGTGGCGGCGCTTGGCGGAGGCAATGGCCCTGGAGCCCCCGGAGGGGCCCAAGCCTCGCTTCAAGCCCTGGCGTCCCCGAGTGAAGGGGGTACCCCTGGATGCCGTCCTCCAGGACCTCCGGCGCTGAGCCCCTCTTCCTGGACACCAGCGTCTTGGTGCGCCTTTACTACCTGGAGCCCGAGGACCCCTTTGAATGGGCCGTGGACCTGGCCCAGCGCCCCGGGACCCTCCTCGCCGCCTCCCACCTGGCCTACGTGGAGACCCTGGCCACCTTCCACGCCCTGCGCCGGGGAAGGGCCATCACCTCCCGCCGCCAGGCTTCTCTGAGCGCCGCTTTCCGGGCCGACTGGCCCGCCTTCCTCCGCGTGCCCCTGAGCCCTCCCGTGGTCCAGCTGGCGGGCGCCTTGGCCGAGGAGCATCCCTTGAGGGGAGCGGACGCCCTCCAACTCGCCTCCTTCGCCTGGCTCTGGGAGAAGGAGGGGAAGGGGCGCTTCTTCACCCTGGACCGAAGGCTCTACCTTGTGGCCCGTGACCTGGTGCCCACCGTGCCCGTTCCCGCCTTTGAGGAGGTCTGAAGATGGTAGCCGCCCAAGACCCCCACGCCGAGCTCCTCCACCGCTTCCGCAGGTACCTGGAGATGGAGGAAGGCCGCTCCCCCCGCACCGCCAAGGAGTACCTCATGGACGCGGGCCTCTTCGCCCGCTGGTTCCGGGAGCGCCACGGCAGGCCCCCCCGCTTTGAGGAGGTGGGGAGCCAGCACATCCGCGCCTTCCTCGCCTCCCGGGAGGTGAGCCCCTACAGGGCGGGGCGCGTCCTGGCCTCCTTGAGGAAGCTCTTCCGCTACCTGGCTGAGGTGGAGGGCCTCCCCCTCCTCAAGGACCCCACGGAGGGGGTCAAGCGGCCCAAGCTTCCCCGGAGGCTTCCCGTCTACCTCACCCCGCCGGAGGTGGCCCGCCTCCTCCAGGCGGCCTACCAGAACCGCTCCCCCCGGGTGGCCCTCCGGGACTGGGCCCTCCTCGCCTTCCTCTATGGTACGGGCCTCCGCCTCTCCGAGGCCCTGGCCCTGACCTACGCCGACCTCACCTACCAGGACGGGATCCCCCACGCCATCCGGGTCCAGGGGAAGGGGGGAAAGGAGCGGGTGGTGGTCCTCTCCCCCACGGCCCAGCGGGCCCTGCACCAGTGGCTCAAGCACCGGAACCTCGAGGGGCACCCCACCAGCCCCTACATCTGGAGCCACACCTCCGGCCCCAACCGGGGCAAGCCGTTCTCCCCCGGGCAGTGGAGGCTATGGTGAAGCGGGTGGCCAGGCGGGCGGGGCTCAAGGACTGGCAGCGCATCACCCCCCACAAGCTCCGGCACTCCTACGCCAGCGCCCTGGTGGAGGCGGGGCGGGGGATTGACGAGGTGAAGGAGCTTCTGGGGCACAGCTCCATCAGCACCACCCAGGTCTACGTGCACGTCTCCCGCAAGCGCCTGGAGGAGGCCGCCCGGGCGCTGCCGGACGTGGTGGGGTGAAATCCCACCCATTACCTCCCACCCATTACCTCTGGCTTGCCCTCGTTCAATCCCCCTTGTCCTCGGAGTGAAAGATGTCGCTATTGCGGTAATTTTCCAACAACATGTCCACCGCCCACCGGATGAGGGTGTTCTCCGTGATCCGCTCCCCCTTCCCCCTCCTCTCCCGGTTGAGCCTCCGGGCCAGGGCGGTGAGGGCGTCCAGCTGGTCGGGGCGGAGGCGGCACTCCTTGCGGACGTAGGTGAGGTAGGGGGGGAGGGGGCGCTCCCCTTGGCCCTCGCCCGGCGGGGAGGCCTCGAGGCCCCCCCGTGAGGGGCCTCCCTGGGCCTCTCCTCCCTGGGGGCGGGAGCCTCCTGAAGGTCCCCCGCCTCCTCCCTCACCAGCTCCGCCAGGCGCTTCCGCTTCACGCCTCCCTCCTCTCCGGGGTCCGGGCGAGCTCCCTGAGGAGCTCCTCCGCCACCCGGCGGTAGTCCGCCTCCGCCTCCCGGGCGTTGGGGCCGCGCCAGCGGGTGATGGGCTTGCCGTCCAGGGCGGCCCGCTCGTGGGCCTTGTAGGCCCGCACGAAGGCGTGGAAGGCGGGCACCCCGGCCTCCATGAGGGCGGTCTGGGCCTCGAGGGCCTCCCCCAGGCTCCGGGGGTCCACCCGGGTGAGGAGGACCCGGTGGGCCACCCCTAGGGGGCGGATGGCCCGCCGCACCGTCTCCACCAGGGCCTCGAGGTCCAGGGGGGCGGGGGGCGTGGGGAGGACGGCGTAGTCCGCCGCCCTGAGCACCGCCTCCAGGGCCTCGGAGCGGAGGGCGGGGGGCGTGTCCACCACCACCACCCCGTAGCCCCTCACCCGCCGCAGGCGGAGGAATGGGGTTTGGCGTCCGTTCGGGCTTGAGGCCTTTTCCCCCTAACCCTTGTCCTCCAAGAGGCCCATCACCCCCGCCAGGGCTTCCGCCAGCGAAACCACCCAGAGCCCCCTTACCCTCTTCCCCATGAGGTGCCCAAAGTGGCGCCGGTCCCCAGTCACCAGGGCCTCGGCGCCGGCCTTCCAGGCAGCCGCCAGGATCGGGGCATCCTTAAGGGGTAGGCCTTCTGCCAGCGCTTTCCGCACCAACGCCATAGGGGCCTCGGGGACCGTCTGCACCCGTTCCCGTATCCGCTGAAGGCACTCCAGGGCCTCGGGCCGCTTGGCCTCCAGGTTGCGCCGGGCCTCCTCCAGGGCGTGGGGAGAGGTGAGGAGGAGGACCTTGGCCCTCGGCGCCAGCTCCAAAAGGGCCTGCGCTCTCCCCTCTTGCCAGCAAGCAGCGAAGAGGACGTTGGCGTCCAGGAAGAGGCGGTGGAGCCTAACGGGCGAGGGCGGCAAGGCGGGCGCGCTCCTCCTCGGTGAGGGTGTCCTCGGCCAGGAGTTCCTGGAGGCGCTCTTCCGTGTAGACCTCTAAGGGGTAGACCCCGGCGGGGCGCAAGAGAAGGCCTCCCTCGGGAGCGAGTTCCACCAGGAAGTAGGCCTCCCCCTCCACGCCCAAGGCCTTGAGGAGGCGCTTAGGGATGGAGAGTTGGCCCTTGCGGCTGAGTTTGGCCAGCTCCATGGTGTTAGTATACCAAAAAGTCGTGTTTCTTTGTTTCCCACTTATTCAGACTTGACCGTTATACCGCATAGAGCCCCAGGTCGTGTCAAGAGTTATGTGTAACAGGGCTTTACCCAAAACTCCTTCCTCGCCCTCCCTTAGCCTGCTTCAAGAGTTCTTGGGTGACTTCATAGTTGAGCAGGCGAACCAGGCCCCTCAGGAGCAGGTACGGACCATCCCTCTCGCTGGGCAGCCCCAGCTTGCCCCCGAGCTGCAAAAGAAACCCCTTGAACGGATCCCCCAACCGCTCAACTTCCCAAAGGAACACCGCCAGCCCCAGCAAAACCGCCACCACCTTCCGGATCCGGGCAAGCCCCCGCACCTGGAAGGTCTCAAGCCCCAGCCCCGTCTTCAAAAGCCGGAAGAACCGCTCCACCTCCCACCGCCTGCGGTACGCCTCCACCACCCGCGCCGCCTCCTCCCTCCCCCTCACCGGCAAGCTGGTCAGTAGCCACCACTCCCCACGCCGCCCCAGGGCTGGCACCCGGCAGACCACCAGGTGGAGCCGCCTCCCCTCCACCTCCACCTCCCTCCATCCGAAGTGGAGCCGCACCCGCTGGTACCTGCCCCCTACCCTCAGCTCCACCTCCTCCCCACAGGGAAGGGCCAGGGAAGAAGCCACCTTCGCCAGAGAACCCCCCTCCCCAAGCTTCCGGTCCCGGTAGACCCGCACCACGAACTCCTCCCCCAGGGCCAGCACCTGCCCAAACACCTTCCGGTCGTCAAACCCCCGGTCCGCCACATACACCAGCCTCCTGCCCACGCCCCCCAATCGCTCCCGGGCCGCCTCAATGGCTCCCTCCACCTCCTTGGGCAGGCTGGCAAACCCCCTCTCCCCGTAGGCCACCAGGTGGGCGTACCCCAGGGCCAGCCGCCCCGCGGGGTCCAACCCCAGGGCGGTGAGGAGCTCGTACCCGGGCCGCCTATCCTTCCCCACCCGGGCTATCCCCTCCAGGGCCCGGGCATAGGGCTTGACCACCGGGCTCAGGTCCAGGAGGACCAGAACCTCCTCACCCTCCAGGGCAGTCGCGCTCTCCTGATAGACCCGGTCAAGGAGGGCTTCTGCCTCCACCCGTGGGTTGGACAGGAAGCGGTAAAGGGCTTTGGCCTGGTGGAAGCGGTTCTGGAGGGGAGAAGGGAGCGAGGCCACCATCTCGCTCACCCGGGCTGAGCCTGCGGCCAAGGCGCCCCGCACCACCTCTTCAAACCGTCGGTGGAGGCGCTTATCGGGGGAAAACGCTCGCAAAACGGCCCGTGAACTCCTGGAGCCTGGCCTCGGCCACCTTGAGCATGTCCATGGATCACCCCCGGTACCAGATACGGGCTGCGCCCGCAAGGGGAGATTTACCACGAAACGGAGATGTGGGTAAAGTCCTGTTATGTGTAAGAGTCTGTGTACGGGGGGCATACCGCTCCTGAAGCATCTTCTCCAGCACCTCCTTCACCTCCGAGAACCCCTTTAGTTTCCGTTCTGCCCACCTCCCTGCAAGATGTTCGCTTCGCGAAGCAGCCTGCCTCTCCGACTCCAGGTAAAGAAGCTTGTACACCGCCTCTTCCTTAGGAAACTTGTGGTCCCGCACCTTCGTCCCCCGCCGCACTTCCCGGATAAACCGCTCCATCAGGTTGGTGCTCCGCAGGTACGGCCAAAGCACCTTGGGGTACCCGTAGAACCGCAGGAAGGCCCCCGAATCCTGTACCCAAAGCCCCACCACCCCCGGGTACCGCGAACCCCAGGCGGCCTTCACCTCCTCCAAGGCCCCAAGAGCTTCTTCCCGGCTCTCCGCCCCGTACACCCGCCTCAGGTCCTCCGCCAGCAGGCCCCGGTCCCGCGCCCGCACCTGGGACAGGCTCCACCGCACCCCGTGCACCACGCACCGCTGCCACTCCGCCTGAGGGTAGACCCTGCGGATCGCTTCAGGAAGCCCGGGCAGCCCGTCGGTGATGAAGAGCAATACCCGCCGCAGGCCCCGCTGCCAAAGCTCCCCCAGGACCCCCTCCCATCCCAGGGCGCTCTCCGTGGGCAACAGCCAAAACCCCAGGACCCGCCTCTCCCCATTAGGGGCGATGCCCAGGGCCACATACACGCTTTCCCGTACGATCCCTTCTCCTTCCCTAAAGACCTTTAGGGAAAGCCCGTCCAGGTAGACGAAGGCCATCTCCTCGGGCAAAGGCCGGGTGCGGAAGGCTCCTGCCGCCTCCAGGACCTCGTCCGTCAGGGCGCTCAGGGTCTCGTGGGAGTAGCGGTGGCCTAAGAGCAGGCTCAATATCTCGGCCGCCTTGCGCTGACTGACCCCGGCGGCGTACAAGGCCACAGCTACCTCCCCCACGTCCACCAGGCGGCGGGCGTAGGGCTTAAGGAAAGCCGGGTAATACCGAGATTCCCGATCCCTAGGGACCTTCAGGTCCACCTGGCCGAAGGTGGTCTCCAGCTTGCGGGGGTAGTAGCCGTTCCTGCGCCCCCCGTGCACCTGCAAGAAGGCTGTCCGGTCCAGCTCCAGAACCGTCTGCAGAACCTCGGCTACTGTCTCCCGCACCGCTTCCCTCAGCAAGATCCGCAAGGTATCCTGGTCCACGGGGCACCTCCTCGTGCTAAGGTGTGCCCCCCTATTAAACACGGACCCTTACACATAAATCCTTACACGACCCTACGAAGGCTAACGAGGTTTGCAACTTGCCCCAGGTCGGTACCGCCTGGAGGAGGTGGGCGTGGTTTCATGTATCTTGCCCCCTGAGGGAGGCCCTACCGCCCTGGTTGCCGGGCACCCACGCCCGCGGGATTGATGGGTAGCCACCCGCCCCGGCCTCCCCGCCGCACAGTATCCCGGTCGTGAAAGACCGCATCCACATGGAAGGCCCACAGGGTCGGGTGGCCACCTCCCTCAGGTTACCAAAAAGGAGAGAGCCCATGACCTTCGCCGGTATTGACGTCAGCAAACCCCACCTGGACCTGGCCCTGGTCTCCAACTCCCCCAAACCCACCCGCCTCCGCTTCCCCAACACCCCCGAAGGCCGTCAAGCCCTCCTCGCCGCCCTCGCCCACCACAACCCCGCCTGGGTCGCCCTGGAGCCCACGGGCCCCTACCACCTCCCCCTCCTCCGCCTCCTGGCCGAAAAGGGCCTCCCCGTGGCCCTGGTCAACCCCTACCACCTCGCCGCCTTCCGCAAAGCTAAGGGGGAACGGAACAAGACAGACCGCCAGGACGCCCTCCTCCTCGCCCGCTACGCCCAGGTCTACCACGAAGACCTCCGGGCCTACACCCTACCCCCAGAAACCCTCCAGACCCTCAAGGCCCTGGTGGGCTACCGGGAGGACCTGGCCGGGCGGGAGCAGGCCATCCTCAACCAAATGGAGGCGGCGGAGTGGGCGGGGAGCAGGGAGGTCCTCGCCCTCCTCCAGAAGGAGCTGTCGTGCGTGAAAGCGCTCCTTGGGGAGGTGGAGGCCAGGATCCAGGCCCTCCTCGCCGCCCTCCCCGAGGCGGAGGTCCTGATGGGCCTGCCCGGGGTGGGGCCCCAGGTGGCGGCGGCGGTGCTGGCCCTCCTGCCGCCAGAGCTTTGGGGCCGGGCGAAGGCGGCAGCCTCCTACGCGGGGCTCATCCCCGAGCGGGAGGAGTCGGGAAAGAGCGTGGAGAGGGGTCGGCTTTCCAGGAAGGGGCCTCCCCTTTTGCGGCGGAAGCTCTACATGGGGGCCCTAGTGGCGGTGCGCCATGACCCAGAGATGCGGGCCTTCTACCACCGCTTGCTTTCCCGAGGGAAGACAAAAAAGCAGGCGCTCTTGGCCGTGGCCCACAAGCTCCTCAGGCGGATGATGGGGCGGCTCAGGGAGTACTACGCCGGTCAGCCAGCCCAAGGGGTGGCTTGACAGGCAAGACAGTATCATGTGTAAGGGTCCGTGTTTAATAGGGGGGCACACCTTAGCACGAGGAGGTGCCCCGTGGACCAGGATACCTTGCGGATCTTGCTGAGGGAAGCGGTGCGGGAGACAGTAGCCGAGGTTCTGCAGACGGTTCTGGAGCTGGACCGGACGGCCTTCTTGCAGGTGCACGGGGGGCGCAGGAACGGCTACTACCCCCGCAAGCTGGAGACCACCTTCGGCCAGGTGGACCTGAAGGTCCCTAGGGATCGGGAATCTCGGTATTACCCGGCTTTCCTTAAGCCCTACGCCCGCCGCCTGGTGGACGTGGGGGAGGTAGCTGTGGCCTTGTACGCCGCCGGGGTCAGTCAGCGCAAGGCGGCCGAGATATTGAGCCTGCTCTTAGGCCACCGCTACTCCCACGAGACCCTGAGCGCCCTGACGGACGAGGTCCTGGAGGCGGCAGGAGCCTTCCGCACCCGGCCTTTGCCCGAGGAGATGGCCTTCGTCTACCTGGACGGGCTTTCCCTAAAGGTCTTTAGGGAAGGAGAAGGGATCGTACGGGAAAGCGTGTATGTGGCCCTGGGCATCGCCCCTAATGGGGAGAGGCGGGTCCTGGGGTTTTGGCTGTTGCCCACGGAGAGCGCCCTGGGATGGGAGGGGGTCCTGGGGGAGCTTTGGCAGCGGGGCCTGCGGCGGGTGTTGCTCTTCATCACCGACGGGCTGCCCGGGCTTCCTGAAGCGATCCGCAGGGTCTACCCTCAGGCGGAGTGGCAGCGGTGCGTGGTGCACGGGGTGCGGTGGAGCCTGTCCCAGGTGCGGGCGCGGGACCGGGGCCTGCTGGCGGAGGACCTGAGGCGGGTGTACGGGGCGGAGAGCCGGGAAGAAGCTCTTGGGGCCTTGGAGGAGGTGAAGGCCGCCTGGGGTTCGCGGTACCCGGGGGTGGTGGGGCTTTGGGTACAGGATTCGGGGGCCTTCCTGCGGTTCTACGGGTACCCCAAGGTGCTTTGGCCGTACTTGCGGAGCACCAACCTGATGGAGCGGTTTATCCGGGAGCTACGGCGGGGGACGAAGGTGCGGGACCACAAGTTTCCCAAGGCGGAGGCGGTATACAAGCTCCTTTACCTGGAGTCAGAGAGGCAAGAGGGGAGGTGGGCAGAACGGAAACTAAAGGGGTTCTCGGAGGTGAAGGAGGTACTGGAGAAGATGCTTCAGGAGCGGTATGCCCCCCGTACACAGACTCTTACACATAACTCTTGACACGACCCCAGGGCCAGGTCCAGGTGGGGTTTGCTGACGTCAATACCGGCGAAGGTCATGGGCTCTCTCCTTTTTGGTAACCTGAGGGAGGTGGCCACCCGACCCTGTGGGCCTTCCATGTGGATGCGGTCTTTCACGACCGGGATACTGTGCGGCGGGGAGGCCGGGGCGGGTGGCTACCCATCAATCCCGCGGGCGTGGGTGCCCGGCAACCAGGGCGGTAGGGCCTCCCTCAGGGGGCAAGATACATGAAACCTGGTCCAGGGCGGCCTCCGCCTCCCGGTAGCGCCGTTGCAAACCCCGTCAGCCTCGTAGAGGATTGATACTGTCTTGCCTGTTAAGCGACCCCTTGATCTAGCTGGGTTGCGTAGTACTCCCTGAGCCTTCCCATCATCCGCCTGAGGAGCTTGTGGGCCACAGCCAAAAGCGCCTGCTTCTTTCTCTTCCCTCGGGAGAGCAAACGGTGGTAGAAGGCCCGCATCTCCGGGTCATGGCGCACCGCCACCAGGGCGCCCATGTAGAGCTTTCGCCGCAGGAGGGGGGGTCCTTTCCTGGAGAGCTGGCTCCTCTCCACGCTCTTTCCCGACGCTTCCCGCTCCGGGATCAGCCCCGCGTAGGAGGCCGCCCTCTTCGCCCGGCCCCAGAGCTCTGGGGGCAGGAGGGCCAGCACCGTTGCCGCCGCCAGGTAACCCCATCACGGGGTCCAGAAGCGGAGGGCGGGAAAGGCCCCCAGGTCCCGGTAGTTCAGCGTCCAAACGGGCGCCCCAAGCCGCAGGGCGAGGAGGGCCACGCCCGCGTCCTCCAGGGTGCCCCCCCATCCGGGCAGCCGGGTGAGGAGGAGGCGCACTTCCTCCAGGTCTTCCAGGGTGAAGGGCACCACCACCACCCCCTCCTCTACCTTGGCCAGGCCCTCCCGCGCCGCCTTCGGTCCCGCCTGGAAGAGGAGCCACTTGAACACCTCAAAGAGGACGGGCATGGGCAGGAAGAGCCGGGCGCCGCCCTCGGCGAGGCGGCGGAAGCCCCTCACCGCCTCCTCGTGGTCCGGGTCGGAGCGGTGGAGGAGGGCGATGAGGGGCCCCGCGTCCAAGACCAGCCGCTCTGGGATCACCGCTCCTCGCGGATGAGGGCGTCGTGCTCCCGGGCGGAAAGCTCAGCCCTCTCCACCAGCCCCGCAACCTCCAGGAGGGCCTCCGGGCGCTTGACGAGCTCCCGCTCCAGGAGCTCCCGCACCAGGGCGGAGAGGCTGAGGCCGGGGCGGGCCTTGCGGTAGGCCTCCACCTCCTGGGCCAGGTGGTCGGGAAGGTAGATGGTCACCCGCATATCACACATCATCATACCAGGCCGCCCCCCAGGGCGCGGCCTACCTCCGGGTGCGGGTACCCATGGGGACGGCCCCCCGGGGCCTACCGGGTGCGCCTGGAAGGGGGTGGGGCCTGGGCCACGGCGGAGGTCCAGGTGGAGGCCCTTCCCGCCCGGGTGGTGCTCTCGGCTTGCTCCGAGGGGGGCGCTTGCCGGAGCCTTGCCCTGCCCCGGGAAGGGGGGCCCTTCCGCCTCGAGGGCCTCTCCCTAGCAGCTAAGCTTCTTCGCTATTTCTGCTAGCACGTCTTTCTCCCGCTCCCTGATGAAATCCCTTCGTGTGCTACTTGATCTGGACCCTCGGGATGTGAAAAAAGAGGGGGTGCTATGCAGCAAGATCGTGAGCACCCCCTTTACTATCTTGACGCGGAAACCCTTCTGGTGGCTACCTACATTTGGGTGGATGACGAACTCAAGGCCTTGCAAGCTCAGGACTTCAAGCTCCCCCCAAAGCAAAAGCACCAGAAGGCTACCCTGGCCGAGCTCCTAACCCTCGCCATCTTTCTCCTTTTGCAAGGCCAAGACCTCGCCAAAGGCTACTTGGCCGCCAAGACCACCCTCAAGGCTTACTTCCCCTTCCTCCCCCACCTCTCCCGCTTCTACCGGGTCCTTCAGAAGGCCCAGGGGTTGTTGGCTCACCTGGCCATGAGGCTCTCTGGGGGACAAGGCCTCCTGCAGGTGGTGGACCTCAAGCCTATCCCCCTGGCCCACGGCCACCGCATCCACGGCCTCTCTCTTCCCGAGGCCGCGATGGGGGTAGGACCTCTGGGGGCTTTCGCGGGCTACGTTCTCATGCCAGTGATGAACGAGCGGGGTCTCTTCTTTCGTTGGGCCATTCTCCCCGGTAATGCCCGGGAGACCTGGGGGAGGGACCTGCTGGACGGTCTGCCCGCGGTCCTCGGGGACCGGGGCTTTCGTTGGGTCCAGGGAGTCAAGACACCACCCTATCGGGTCAGGGGAGGAAGGGTACGGAACTGGATAGAGACCCGCTTCAGCGTGATGGTGCGGTCTTTGGGGCTTCATCGGATAGAGGCCCGGTCCTACTGGGGGCTGGTGGCCCGGGTGAACCTCATCCTGCTCGTTCACAACCTCATACGTAGCCGGGTGCTTCTCAGGATGGCCGGGGTGGAGCTATGAGGTAGCACACGAAGGAATCTACCACGGGCCTGAGCAAGCCTTGGCCCAAACACCCCAGGCTTGGGCGGCCTACGCCACCCGCCACTGGGGGGCCTGGCGGAAGAGCTCCAAGAGGCCCCGCTCCCGTTGGGATAGCGGTACCGGGGGCCCTGGTGGGGGTGGAAGCCTCCTGCGTTGCGTGGCCCAGCCCCGGAGGGGGACCTGACGGCAGTGCCCCATCTATCGGGCTTGGGATTTTCCATCTCTTCTCCTCACTTTCATGTTGGTTTTGCACCCCTCCCCCACCCCGCCCCCTCAGCCCTCGCGGGAAGAGGGTTCAGGGCGTGGGAAATGAGGTAGAGAAGGGAGAGAAAGAAGAGGGGAATGGGAAGGAGTGGGGGGAAGGAGCGGGATTTGGTTGTGGTTGGGGAGGTGGGGTGATAAGATGGGAGTGAGGATGAGAGAAGGACTTGGGCTGGAGGTCTGGGACCACCCCGAGGAGCGGAGGCGGGTGGTGGGGGAGGCGTTGGCGCGGTGGGACGAGGGTGCCCTCAAGGAGGCGCTCTGGGCCTACCTGGTGCGCCACCGCAAGAAGCCCGACCGGGCGGCCCCCCATTACGTGGGCTACTTCGTCCGCTGGCTCGCCCTCAAGGGGAGGCGGTGGCCCCATCTGGAGCCCGAGGACCCCAAGGCCTTCCTCCTGGAGGCCAAGGAGAAGGGCTTCCCCGGAGGGGAAAGGGGGCCCCTCTCCTGGGGCACCGTGGAGCGGGCCCGGGCAAGCCTCAGGCACCTCTTCCCCTTCCTGGACTGGGCCGGGCATCCCATGCCGTCCCACGTGCGCCTCCCCTCCCGCCAGGAGCTTCCCGTGGTCGCCCCCTCCCGGGCCATGCCCGAGGAGGCCTACCAGGACCTCCTGGAAAAGGCCGGGGCCTATCCCCTCGCCTACTGGCGTCCCCTCCTCCGGGTCCTCCTCGTCCTCCTGGGGGAGGTGGGCCTCACGGTGAAGGAGGTGGCGGACCTCTGGAAGGAGGACGTGCGGGAGAAGAGCCTACTGGTGCGGGGGACCAAGCTCCGGGAGGTCCCCCTCTCCCCCTCGCCCGGGAGGTCCTCGCCGACTGGCTCCCCCAGAGGGCCTTCCTCGCCTCCCACCAGCCCCTCCCCTACCCCCACCTCCTCCTCAAGCCCGCCCCGGGGAAGAACCGGGGGAAGCCCCTTGGCCTGGAGGAGGCCAAGTGGATCCTCGCCGAGTTCGCGGACTTCGCCGGGGTGAAGGCGGAGGGCAAGCGGCGGGCCGACCTCGCCCTCCCCTTGCGCTGGCGGGCCATCCGCCGCTTCCTCAAAGAAGGCCACCCCAGGGAGAAGGTGGCCTACTGGACCGGGATGAAGAGCCTCGTGGTGCCGGGGTGGGGGGAGGAGTAGGGGCAAAAGGGGCGGTACCGCGCCCAAACCGAGGCCGCACTTGAGAAGGCCCTGGGAGAGGGCTTGGCCGCCCGCAGGGAGCCCACTTCCCCCTCGCCGGGATGGGCCGAAGAGGGCCTCTCCACGATGCCCGGCGCCAGAGCCTGGGGGTGGTTACATAACAGGGTAAGATAGTCCAAAAATGTTGGACCTTACTACCGCAGAATGGCCGGGCCGGCGTAAAATTGGCTTGTGAGCCGGCACGAGAAGGAACGTGAGCTTTACCGGATGGCCCTGGCCCAGGGCGGCGTGTTCACCCTCGATCAGGCCCGGCGCTACGGGATTGACCGCAAGGGGGCAAGCTACCGTGTGCGCACCGGACTGTGGGAGAGGCTTGCGCGAGGCATCTACCGCCTCTCCTTTGCCCCTCTCTCCCAAGACGAGGATCTCGTGCGCATTGCCCTTTGGGCCTCGTCTTACCGGGGGCTGGTGGCCTTCTCCCACGAGACCGCCCTGGCCCTCCACGGGCTTTCCGACCTCCTCCCCGATCGGTACCACCTCACCGTGCCCCGGGGCTTTTCCCGCAAGCCCCGCTGGCAGGTCGTTCTGCACCGTCGGGACCTTGCTCCGGCCGACACCGAGGAACGGCCGGGCTACCGGGTGACCACCCCGCTCAGGACGCTCCTCGACGTGGCCGAGACCTCGCGCGTTCCTGAAGAACAGCTTTGGCTTGCGGTCCACCAGGCCCTCGATCGCGGGCTTGTGTCCCAAAAGCGCCTCGAGGCCGCCCTGCCTGGGCTTTCGGTGCGTGCCCGCGCCCGGCTCCTGCGGGCCCTGCGGTCGCACGCTCTAGGCGCGGTGTCGGCGTGAAGAGGTTCGCCTCCCCCGAGAATCTGCGAAGGGCGTTGGAAGACCGTCTGCGCCGAACTTCGGAGGTCCGGGGGTTGCCTCTTCAGTACCTACGGAAGCGGTTGACGATCGAGCGCTTCCTGGCGCGGCTCTACGCCAAGGGGGCTATCCCTTTCGTCGTCGTGGGAGCCTTCGCCCTTGCGACCCTGCTCGGCAGGCGGCGGACGACCCAGGACCTGAACCTCGAGGCCTGGGAGAGCATCCCGGATCCGCTGGAATTCCCGCAGGACGCGGCCGCCCGGGATCTTGGCGACGGCTTCCTTTTCCGCGTTCGGGAACGGCAGCGAGACCGCACGTCCGGGGTGAGGCGCTTCACCCTAACCGCCCGCCTCGGGGGCAGGTTGTTTGAGGAGGTGGCCCTGGATGTTCACGTGAGCGGTTCGGTGGGGCTCGATCCCGTCCGGGCGAGGTTTGGACCCGTCATCGAGCTCGAGGGCCTCGAGCCGCCCGAGGTGCCCATGGCCCCGCTCGCGTGGCAGTACGCCAACAAGCCGCACGCCTACCTCCGAGAGCGTGCGTCAAGGCAGAAGACGCGCGTCAAGGACCTCGTGGACCTGGCGATACTGACGATCGAGCTCGCCGAGGAGGCGGATCCGCAAACGCTCGCCCGGACCATCGAACGCGTCTATGGGATCCACGGGGGCCGACCCGGGCGGGACTTCCCCGATCCGCCCGCCGCGTGGAGAAGGGAGTTTCACACCATGGCCCGGGAGGCTGGCCCTGAGCCCCCCGGGAGGGACTTCTGGCGCGGGCGCATTACGGCGTTGCTCGAGGCCTTTCGGGCGCTTATCCAGGAGCTCCATGCCCCGGGTCTGTCGCTGCCAGGGGGTAGGGTTGCCGTCCCTGTCCTTCGCCGCCCATGAGGCGCCGCAGGACCTCTTCGGCCTTCTCTTCAACCTGCTGGCTCGCCCCTTCGTAGAGCTTTCCCTCCCGAAGGTCCGCCACCAGGGCCCGCGGCTTCCCCAAGGCTAGGGCGTACACCCCCACCTGGAGCAGGTAGGCCTCCGCGTCCACCCCGCGGTCCGTCTTGTAGTCCAGGACCCAGTCCTCCCCCACCCGGTCCGCCCGGCCCTCGAGGCGCACCCCCAGGAGCTCCAAAGCCACAGGCACCTCTTTCGCCACGGCGTTCCCACGGTAGGGGGCGAAGACCTCGGCAGTGAGGAAGGTGCGGGCAAGCCTCAGGGCCTCCTCCACCTCCTCCCCTTCCGCCCCGGGGAAGCTTTCCTCTAGGAAGGCCCGGCCCTCCCTCTCCAGGTCCTCCAAGGCCTCAAAGCGCTCCAGGAGGGCGTGGGTCATCCGCCCCACCCCGGCCCCGCCCGGAACCTCCTCCTCGGTCTCCTGGGGATCCTCCGGCATCCAGGCCTCGCCGCCTTCGGCCTCGGGCTCCCCCAAAAGGCGCCTCCGGGCCGCCTCGGGATCCCTGGCCGCCAGGGGGAGGAGGGAGACGGGCAAGGCCTCCAGGGGAAGGCCCTGGATCCTCTCCTCGAGGACCTCCACCTCCCCCTCCTCCCCGGACCAGGGCCTCTCCGGCTCGGTGGCCTCGAGGCCCTTCTCCAGGGACCCTGCCCCGATCAGGGTCTGGGGGTCCAGGTCGCCCTTATCAGGGGAGAGATCGGGGGAGAGAAGGAGGTAAAGCCGTTCGGAGGCCCGGGTGGCGGCCACGTAGAGGAGCCGGTTCTCCTCCTGCTTCTCCTCCTCTTCTACCCGGCGCTTCGCCAGGTGGAAGAGGGCGCTGGGGTTGCCCTTCTCGTCCAGGACAGGGGGCACCAGGGCCAGGCCCGGGCGGAAGAGGGGCTTGGTCTTGTTGTTTTTCCAAGAACCTAGCCTGTTCCACCCCCCCACGTTCAGCACGAACACCACGGGCCACTCCAAACCCTTGGCCCCGTGGACGGTGAGGAGGGTCACGGCCTCGCCCGCCTCCAAGGGGGGGCGCTCCACGGAAAGCCCGCTACGGAGGAGGAGGCGGAGGTGGCGGGCCACCAGGAAGGGGTCCTCGCTCCCCACCTCCAGCTTGCGCACCAGGTCAAGGGTGCCCTCCCAGTCCTTCACCCGCCTCCGGCCCTGGGGGAGACGGGCGGCCACCCCCGTGTAGCCCGTGGCCCCGTCCAGGCGCTGAAGGAGTCGGCTTGGGGCCTCGAGAGCCTTGCGCCGGAGGAGGCCCCGGAGCGTCTCCCGGGCCCTTTCGGCCTCGGCGGAAAGGTCCCCCTCCCGTTCCAGAACCTCCCATAAGGTCTCCCCTTCCCCCGCGCCTCCGCCAGGCGGCGGACCTCCCCGTCGGTGAGGGCGAAGAAGGGAGAACGCAGAAGCCCCACCAGGGCCTCCTCGTCCCTGGGGTCTCCCAGAAACCTCAGGGCCAGATAGGCGTCCTTGAAGGCCCGGGTCTCCAGGAGGTTCCCGCCCCCGGCCTCCACCGCGGGCACCTCCAGGCGGCGAAGGGCCTCGGCCACCCGGGCGAGATCCCTCCAGGTGCGGCCCAGGACCGCCACGTCCCGAAGGCTCATGGGCCGGTAGGCCTTCTCCCCGAGGTCGTAGACCTGGAAGCCTTCCGAAAGCAGGCGCCCCACCTCCTGGGCGATGAAGCGGGCCTGGGCCTCCAGGTCCCCCTGGAAGTGGAAGACCCACGGGCCCTCCCCTTCGGGTTTCCTCTCGGCGCTCACGGCCCCGTACCCCGGGAGAAGGGGGGGAAAGAAGCGGTTGTGAAAGTCCGCCAGGCCCTGGTGGTAGCGGTGGCTCTTCTCCAGGCGCCGGACGCGCAAACCCTCCTTCGCGGCCTCTATCTGGAACCTCTCCATCACCTTGGGGTCCGCGCGGCGGAAGCTGTAGATGGACTGGTTGGGGTCCCCCACCACGGTCCAGGCCCGGAGGTCCGGGAAGAGGGCCTGCAGGAGCCGGACCTGTACGGGGTTGGTGTCCTGGAACTCGTCCACCAGGAGCCGCCGGAAGCGCCCCCGGTAGTAGGCCCTCACCTCTTCCTCCTCCAGGGCACGGAGGGCGTGCACCTCCAGGTCGGCGTAGCCCAGGCGCCGGGCCCGGAAGCGGCGCTCCTCCAGGCGGGCCAGAACCCCCTCCGCCAGCTCCCGGAGGAGGGGCCAGACCTCCTCCAGGCGCTCGTCCGCAGGCCCCGGGGAAAACCCTTCCTTCACCCCTCCTAGAAGCTTCAGGAGCCGCTTGAGGGCGGGGTCGTCCTTATACTCAAGCCAAGGTTTCTTGTTGAACTTGACCTCCCCGGCCCAGGCCAGGAGGTCGGGAACAACTTCAGGCTCCTCGGCCCGCCATCCTTTGGGGAAGCCCGGGTACCGCTCCTCCGGCCTCTCCCCGTGGAAAAGCTCCTCCATCCGGCGCCTAAGGCCGCGCCAGGCCTCGAGGCGGAGCGCCTTCGCCACTTCCCCAAGACCCTTCTCCAGGAGTTCCCGGGCGGCCAGGGGGTCCTTCGCCACCTCCCGCAGGGTGTCCAGAAGCCCCTCGTACCCCACGGCCTCCACCAGGGGGGCGTACCTCGGGTCCTGGAGCGCCTCCAGGAGGGCTTCCTCCAGCCACGCCTCCAGGAGGAGGGCGGCCTCGAGGTCCTCCATCACCTGGAAGTCCGCGGGCACCCCCGCCTCCTCGGGGAACTCCCGGCAGACCCGGGCGGCCAGGGCGTGGAGGGTGCCTATGGGGGCCGCCTCCAGCTCGGCCAGGACCCGCTCCTTGTGGCCGAGGGAGCGTTCGCCCACCATCTGCCGCACCCGGTGGCGCAGCTCCAGGGCGGCCCTTTCCGTGAAGGTCACCGCCACCACCTGGAGGGGGGACAGCCCTTCTTCCAAAAAGCCGAGGTAGCGCTCCGCCAGCGTGTAGGTCTTGCCCGTCCCCGCCCCCGCCACGTAGAGATTCGCCTCCATCCCTCACCTCCCCTCGTAGCGGCAAAGGAGCTCCACGGGGCAGGACCGGCAGGCCTCGGCCTCTGCGTCGGGCCGCGGTTCGAAGGCGCCGTCCCGCAAAACCCCGTGGGCTCCCCTCAACACCTCCCGGAGAGCGTCCGCCCAAGACCTTCCGTCCTTCAGACTCTTGGGCACCAGGTCGTGCTTTCCCGTGGTGAGGGAATAGTAGACCCCCCTTCCCCTTCCCCCTCCGTGGAGGAGGATGTAGAGGGAAAGCTGTAAGTCTATCCTGAGCGCCCCCGTTTTGGGATCCTTCACTCGGGGAAGGTGCTCCCCAACTTGTAGTCCAGGTAGAAGTGGCTCCCCGAGCGCCTCTCCAGGCGGTCTATGGTGCCCCGCACCTCCAGGCCGCCGAGCTCTGGCGCGGCCCTGGCAAAGGCCTCTTCCACGGCCACGATCTCCGCGTCCCCCTTCAGGAACTGCTCGTCGTCCTCAAAGGCCCGGGCGAGAAGCCGCAGAACCCGCCTCCGGCGGTGAGGCCAGTCGGGCCGCCTCAGGAAGAAGGGGGGATTGGGCCTCCCCTTCCACTCCTCCTCCACCCGCGAGAAGGCCTCCTCCAGAAGGCCCCCCGCCGCAAGGGCCCTCACCTCCTCGCCCCTCCGTGCGTCCTTCTCCAGCGCGGTCCGGAAGACGCGGGCGAGTACCTGGTGGACGAAGGTTCCCAGGTCCTCCCGGTCCCCGTCCCCCGCCTCCCGGTCCCCCGGGGACGGAGGAGGTGCTTGGCGTAGAAGCGAAAGGGGCAGGTGGCCAGGTCCTCAAGCTGGGAGACGCTGAGGCTTGCGGGAAGGAAGGGCCTCCCCGTGGCCCCGTGGTGGGGGGAGGAGGCCTCCCCTTCCAGGCGGGCCCTCTCGGCCTCGAGGGCCCGCTCCATGGCCTCCTGGAGGGGGTCTCCCTCCCACAGGCCAAGCCTGCGGGCCTCCACCAGGCTTCCCACCAGGGTGCGCCCGGGGCTTCGGGGCTCCAGGCCCAGGCGCTCCAGGAAGGGGCTCATGGGGACGGGCCTCCCCTCCACCACCTCCGGGTAGGTGAGGACCGCTTCGCCGTCCTCCTTCAAGCTCCCTAGAAGGGCGGCGAAGACCAGGGCCTCCCGGGCGGCGGCCTCCCAGGGCTTCTCCGGAAAGAGCCCGAACCGCTCCAGCTCCTCCACCTCGGACAGGCCCAGGAAGGGGTCCTCGGCCACCGGGACCGGGGTAAGGCCTTCCGCCATGCCCAGGACGAAGAGGTGGCGGAAGGCCCCTCCGTAGCGGGCCAGGGGAGTGTGGAGCTCCACCCCCCCGTACCCCGGCTGGGCGGGCACGGTGAGGTGGTAGAGGAGCTCGGAAATCCCCTGGAAGAAGCCCTCCCGGTCCTCCTCCTCCAGCTCCCCGAGGCCTTCCAGGAGGGCCTCAAGGGCCGCCCGCTCCCGGGGCCAGCCCTCAAGCCGCTTCCTCAGGGGGGAAAGCGCCCGGCGGAGGCCCTGAACGAGCTCCCCGCCCGTCTTTCCCTGGGCGAGCTCCAGAAGCTCCCCGGGAAGGCCGAGCCCCTTCCACGCCTCCCCGGAAGGCCTCCGCAGGCGGGCCTGGTCCAGGTCCACCTTTCGCTCCCAGGGAAAGAGGGGGTGGAAGAGGAGGCGCAGGGTGGCCTCGTAGGGGAAGTCCTGGAGGGCCTGGGCCAGGAGGGCGGCGAGGCTTCCCACCCGGCTCTCCCCCACGGGCACGCGGTAGAGGAGGCGCACGGGCAGGCCCTGGTCAAACCCCACGGCGGCCACCAGGGGGCCGTAGCGGCGGTCGTCCCGGGCCACCAGGGCCACCTCTCCCGGGGATAGCCCCTCCCGGAGGAGCCCCTTGAGGGAGGCCAGGACATGGCGCACCTCCGCCTCCATGTCGGGAAAGCGGAGGGCCTGGACCCGGTCCGCCTCTCGCCCCTGGAGACCTCGCCCCTGGAGAAAGGCCCTCCCCAGGCCGGTAAGCTCCAGGGGCCTGACCTTTAGGCCCACCTCCTCCAGGGCCTCCTTGGCCCTGCGGTTGGCCTCTCCCCACGCCCCTTCGGGGAGGAGGAGCTCCACCTCGCTCCCCGGGGCCGCAACCCCCTTCAGGAAGGCCAGCTCCCCCGTCCCCAGGTAGGGGTAGTGCCACAGCCTCAGGGGAAGCCGCTTCCCCAGGGCCGCCGCCCTCGGAAGGACCTCCACGGGGTCCAGGAGCCTCCGGCCCCTGAGCAACTCCCCGTAGCGCCGGGCCGCCCGGGCCACCCGGGCAAGCCGGGGGAGGCCCCCTTCGCCAGGCGGGCAAGCGCCTCCTCCCCCTGGCCGGAGGCCTGGGCGAGCAGGAGGAGGGTCCTCACCGGGCCCTCGAGGGCCGCGGCCAGCCCCTGGGGGTCCTTCGGGGCGAGGGCCTCCCGCACCGCCTGCACCAGCAGGCGGCGGGCCCGGTAGGGGGAGGCCACCAGGAGCCCCCCGTCCCTTAGGAGCTCCCGGGCCAGCCCGGCCAGGGTGCGGTAGGGAACCCCCAGCCTGCGGGCCACCGCCCGGTTGGGGGTGACGTGTATCAGTCCTGGGTCCTCGGCGCGCACACCTTACCTCCTTTCTTCGCTATTTTCGCCTGCCTTCCTGCAACGTAGCCAAGCTGTGAAGCTTGGATGTAACTCCTCTGGGACTTCAGCCGGCACCTTCCCCTGGACCCTCCTGCAACGTAGCCAAGCTGTGAAGCTTGGATGTAACGTTCGGGCCTCTGCCGTTTTGAGGAGAGGAGGAGGAGCTGCAACGTAGCCAAGCTGTGAAGCTTGGATGTAACGGCCCAGCGCCCAGGCGAAAACCCCTTGTTTCAATCCTCACCGGCCCTTTCGGGCCGGTGCAACAGGGGTTGACCAAGGGGAGGTCCTGAGGGGGGCCGGGGTTTCAATCCTCACCGGCCCTTTCGGGCCGGTGCAACGGTAAGCGGTGTACGTCTTCTGTGCCTCCTGGGGAGGTTTCAATCCTCACCGGCCCTTTCGGGCCGGTGCAACGAGCCTTCCCTCCTCGTCCGTGCGGGGCCAGAGGGTGTTTCAATCCTCACCGGCCCTTTCGGGCCGGTGCAACCGGACTGCCTGGAGGGTGTTCACGGGCCGAAAGTAGTTTCAATCCTCACCGGCCCTTTCGGGCCGGTGCAACCTCGGCTCTCTCCCGGGAGAGCACACCCCCTTTGGGGTTTCAATCCTCACCGGCCCTTTCGGGCCGGTGCAACCCCCCTCGGGCTTGGCCTCCTCCTCCAGGGAGCGGAGGTTTCAATCCTCACCGGCCCTTTCGGGCCGGTGCAACCAGGGAGCTAAACCGCGAGGGGCGCGTCCTTCTTGAGGTTTCAATCCTCACCGGCCCTTTCGGGCCGGTGCAACCCCAGACGAGCATGGACTGCGCCCAGCAGGTCTCTTCCAGGTTTCAATCCTCACCGGCCCTTTCGGGCCGGTGCAACTAAGCGCCCGCAAGAGGGCATCAACCTCAGTCATGGGGTTTCAATCCTCACCGGCCCTTTCGGGCCGGTGCAACTCCAGCTGGTCGCCCAGTATGCCTCAAGCGGGATGGCCTTGTTTCATGTATCTTGCCCCCTGAGGGAGGCCCTACCGCCCTGGTTGCCGGGCACCCACGCCCGCGGGATTGATGGGTAGCCACCCGCCCCGGCCTCCCCGCCGCACAGTATCCCGGTCGTGAAAGACCGCATCCACATGGAAGGCCCACAGGGTCGGGTGGCCACCTCCCTCAGGTTACCAAAAAGGAGAGAGCCCATGACCTTCGCCGGTATTGACGTCAGCAAACCCCACCTGGACCTGGCCCTGGTCTCCAACTCCCCCAAACCCACCCGCCTCCGCTTCCCCAACACCCCCGAAGGCCGTCAAGCCCTCCTCGCCGCCCTCGCCCACCACAACCCCGCCTGGGTCGCCCTGGAGCCCACGGGCCCCTACCACCTCCCCCTCCTCCGCCTCCTGGCCGAAAAGGGCCTCCCCGTGGCCCTGGTCAACCCCTACCACCTCGCCGCCTTCCGCAAAGCTAAGGGGGAACGGAACAAGACAGACCGCCAGGACGCCCTCCTCCTCGCCCGCTACGCCCAGGTCTACCACGAAGACCTCCGGGCCTACACCCTACCCCCAGAAACCCTCCAGACCCTCAAGGCCCTGGTGGGCTACCGGGAGGACCTGGCCGGGCGGGAGCAGGCCATCCTCAACCAAATGGAGGCGGCGGAGTGGGCGGGGAGCAGGGAGGTCCTCGCCCTCCTCCAGAAGGAGCTGTCGTGCGTGAAAGCGCTCCTTGGGGAGGTGGAGGCCAGGATCCAGGCCCTCCTCGCCGCCCTCCCCGAGGCGGAGGTCCTGATGGGCCTGCCCGGGGTGGGGCCCCAGGTGGCGGCGGCGGTGCTGGCCCTCCTGCCGCCAGAGCTTTGGGGCCGGGCGAAGGCGGCAGCCTCCTACGCGGGGCTCATCCCCGAGCGGGAGGAGTCGGGAAAGAGCGTGGAGAGGGGTCGGCTTTCCAGGAAGGGGCCTCCCCTTTTGCGGCGGAAGCTCTACATGGGGGCCCTAGTGGCGGTGCGCCATGACCCAGAGATGCGGGCCTTCTACCACCGCTTGCTTTCCCGAGGGAAGACAAAAAAGCAGGCGCTCTTGGCCGTGGCCCACAAGCTCCTCAGGCGGATGATGGGGCGGCTCAGGGAGTACTACGCCGGTCAGCCAGCCCAAGGGGTGGCTTGACAGGCAAGACAGTATCAATCCCCTTTCGGGGAAGCATCTCTTGCAACACGCAATATCGCTCCGGGCCTCCTCCCACCGCAGGCGGTCGCAATCCCCTTTCGGGGAAGCATCTCTTGCAACGGTACCCCCCTTAGAACATCGTCCTGGACGGTGCTCCTGGAGGGGGGGTTTGTGAGAATCATGAAGGCTGGAATATACACATGGCGAATAAAGGGGGTTTTGCGGGGTTTAGCTCGTTGCAAAGCCACTGCAGGAGCGGTCGATAAGCAGGTGAAAACGCATATTGCCCTTGCGCAAGAGGAAAATCGGCTTTCAAGATCCTCGTCCGGCTTCCCGGACACCCCGATTATAGCACTTGAACGTAACGCTTGACTGAGTTCAATAGAGCGCAAGGAAGTCGTGTAGAGTACGCACGCTCCAATCCTTACGGGTTTAGTAGTTTCCTTTGCGGCACAAAAATGCAGCTGTGTATAGTATGATCCCCGGCCCGCCGGTTGTATGGGTCCGGTGGTAGGTCTCCGGCTTTGGGGGGGCTAGGCCTCGGACTTCGGGGAGGGGTTTTGCCCCCCGAAGTCCGCTGCGCAGGTTCCAAGACATCCCGGGTATTTAGGGCCTTCGCTGGTCTTCTTCTGCCAGGTTCTCTCCCGCCGGGTTCCCCAGAAGGGGCCAGGCCTCCACGCCCCGTACACGTTGTCGGCGAAAGAGCGGCGCGTCCCAGAAACAAAAGGCGATCCCAACAGCCCTCCCTGCCCTAAAGAGGGCCCTCCGGTCCCCGATCCGCGATCCTACCTAGGAGGCCCCGGCAGCCTTGCCCCTCGAGGCCAGGCCGAGGAGCCGCTCCGCCCCCTCGGGCCTCGCGGGGAGGTAGAGGTGGACGAAGCTCGCCAGCACCCGCCCGTCGGTGTACCCCTCCACCTCCTCTCCGCCCAGGCGGCGCCAGGCGGGGCTTGGCGAGGCGGGAAGCCTTGCGTAGTGGAACTCGTGCCCCTTGAAGGCCTGGCCCTTCCGGGCCACGGGGCTATCCCGCAAGGCCTCCACCTCCCGGTAGCCGAGGACGGGCCTCTCCGCCATGCGGGCCTCCCCCGGGACCAGGCCCACCATGGGGAAGAAGCGCTCCCCCACCCAGAGGCCCTGGGAGAGGTACATGTACCCCCCGCACTCGGCCACGATGGGGCCGGGGAAGCGGCGGATGGCCTCCCGCAGGGCCACGTTCGCGGAAAGTCGCTCGGCGAAGAGCTCTGGGTAGCCGCCCCCGAGGAGGAGAGCGTGGGCTTTGGGGAGGGCCTCGTCCTCGAGGGGGCTGAAGGGGATGAGCTCCGCCCCCAAGGCCTCAAGAAGCTCCAAAGCCTCGGGGTAGTAGAAGGAGAAGGCCTTATCCCAGGCGTAGGCCACCCGGGCCCGGGGCGGGCGCCTCGGGGGGAGGAAGGGCCTGGCCTCGGGGAGGGGCGGGGCGGAGGCGGCGAGGCGGAGGACCCCTTCCAGGTCCACGCGGAAGGCCCGCCTCAGGGCCTCGAGGGGCGGGGCCATCTCCCCGGCCAGGACCAGGCCCAGGTGGCGCTCAGGAAGCTCCAGGGCGGGGTCTTGGGGAAGCCAGCCGAGGAGGGGGAGGCCCACGGCCTTTAGGGCCTCCTTCAGGATCTCCGCGTGTCGCTCCGAGCCCACCCGGTTGGCGAAGACCCCCACCACCCGCACCCCGGGGTGGAAGTCCCGGAAGCCCAGGGCGAGGGGGGCGATGGAGCCCGCCATCCCCTTGGCGTCCACCACCAGGGCCACGGGGGCCTTAAGGAGCCTAGCCACCTGGGCGGTGGAGCCCACCTCTCCCCGGGGGTCCTTCCCGTCAAAGAGGCCCATCACCCCCTCAATCAGGGCGAAGTCCGCCCCCTCGCCCCGTGGCGGAAGAGGGCGAGGAGGCCCGTTTCGTCCAGGAAGAAGCCGTCCAGGTTGTAGGGCCTCCTGGCGGCGGCCTTCTCCAGGTGGGTGGGGTCAATGTAGTCCGGCCCCACCTTGAAGGGCTGCACCCTTAGGCCCCTCGCCCTAAGGGCGAGGAGAAGGGCCAGGGAGACCGTGGTCTTGCCGGCGCCCGAGTGGGGGGCGGCGAGGAGAAGACGCATCAGTGCTCTATCCCCCTCTGGGCGGGGACGCCCTGGTCAAAGGCGTGCTTTACCTTCCGCATCTCCGTCACCGTGTCGGCCAACTCCAAGAGGGCCTCGGGGGCGCCCCGCCCCGTCACCACCACGTGGACGTGGGGAGGCCTCGCCCGCAAGACTTCCAGGAACTCTTCCAGGGAAACCCAGCCGTAGCGCAGGGGGTAGGTGGCCTCGTCCAGGACCACCAGGTCGTAGGTCCCGGAGAGGAGGGCCTCCTTGGCCCGCCCCCACCCCTCCTGGGCCAAGGCGGCGGAACGGGCGAGGTCCCGGCTCCTCCAGGTGAACCCGTCCCCCAGGCCTTCTATGGGGATGCCTAGGAGGGAGAAGGCCCGGTGCTCCCCGAAGCGGGCGGTTCCATGCTTAATAAACTGGAAAATCCGCACCTTAAGCCCCCGGCCATGGGCCCTGAGGGCAAGGCCGAAGGCGGCCGTGCTCTTGCCCTTCCCGTCCCCGGTGTAGACCAAAAGGAGACCTCGTCGCTCTCCTTGGGGCTTGGCGTAGGGCTTTTGGCGTTTGGGCTCCTCCACGGAAAAAGCTTACCCCGCAAAGGGACAGGCCCTAGCGGAAGAAGACGGAAAGAAGGGCCAGTACCACCCCCACGGCCGTGAGATAGAGCATCACCCTGTTGAAGGCGGAACCGATTTCGGCCTTCATCTCCTGGCGCAAGGCCAAGATCTGGGCTTCCAGTCGGTTCTCCACCTCTTGGATCCGCCCTTCCAGCTTGGTTTCCACCGCGTGGATCCGGGCCTCCAGTTGGGCCTCCGTCTCTTGGATCTGCCGCTCTAGCTTGGCCTCCACCTCCTGGATCCGGGTCCCCAGCCGGGTCTCCGTCTCCTGGATCTGCCGCTCCAGCCTGGCCTCCAGGTTTTGAATCCGACTCTCCAGCTTGGTCTCCACCTCCTGGATCCGCTTCTCCAAGCCCTGGAAGCGCTCCTCCAGCCGGGCTTCCCGCTCCCTGAGCTCCGCCTTCACCTCTTCCCGCAGGGCGTCGATGCGCCGGGAGAGGTCCTGGATTAGGGGAGGGAGGACGGCCACGGTGGTCTCCACCACCCCCTCCAGCTTTTCCAGACGCTCCAGGAGGCGGTCCTCGGACATAGCCCTATGGTAAACCAGGCCCAGCACGGGAGGAAGGAGCCGGCCCAAGCAGGGCCTGGGCCAGGAGGAGGACCACCTCCCCCAGGGCGATCATGGCCCCAAGGGCGTCCCCGTTGAGCCCCCCGAGGCGGGCCCAGGCCAGGCGGGCCACCCCCCAGGCGGCGAGAAGGGCGAGGAGGGCGGGGAGGGGGTAGAGGAGGAGGAAGGGCAGGGCGGGAAGGAGGGCAAAGGGCCAGGGCCCCCCCGGACCAAGGCGGCCATCCCCGGGCCCAAGAGGGGGTAGCGGTGGAGGAAGGGGAGGAAGGCGAAGCGGGCCCACCCCGGGAAGAGGAGGAGGAAGAGGGGGTCTTGCACCAGGGCCAGGGCCTGGAAGAGGAGGAGGAGGTAGACCCCCCCCACCCCGAAGGCGAAGGCCCCCAGGTGGGGGTCCTTGAGGATCCTCAGGCGCTCCTCCCTGGGCCTCGCCCCGAGGAGGGCGTCCGCGAGGTCCAAAAGGCCATCCAGGTGCAGGAAGCCCGTGAGGCCGAGGAGGAGGGCGACCCCCAGGGCGGCGGAAAGCCCCGGAGGGAGGGGCAAGAGGGCGAGGAGGGCCAGGGGAAGCCCAAGGAGGTAGCCCGCCAGGGGGAAGAAGGCCACGCTCCGCTTGAAGTCCTCCTCCCCGACCCCTTTAGGGGCCAGGGGCAACACCGTGAGGAGGGCCAGGGCGAGGCGGAGGTCTCGGAGCACCTAAAGCGCACGGAAAAGTGCCCGCCTCAGGTCCCCAGGAAGGCCCACCTCCCCGGCCCCCACGAAGGCCAGGAAGCGCCGCTCCAGTTGGGCAAGGGCTTTTTCCTCCGCTTGGGAAAGGGGAAGCCTTCCCTCCCGGACGAGGCGGGCGAGGAGGGAGCGGGCGCCGGGGGCTAGCCCCTCCAGGAGGTCCCGAAGGGTTTCCGGGTCCAGGAGGTCCTCCAGCCCCATGCCCTCATCCACCTCCAGTTCGACAAGCCAAAAGGTCCTGAGGCTAAGGGGCAGGCGGCGGGCCCAGTCCTCCAGACCGCCCCCCTCAGGAAGGGGTTCCTTCCGCCAGGGCCTTTGCGCCTCGAGGCGGCGGACGCGGAGGGGGTAGACGTTGAGCCAGTCCAGGTTCACGGCCCGGTTCCCGGGGGGGACGAGGAAGGCCTCTTCCACCTCCTCCTCGGGCGGGGCCAGGAGGAGCCAGGTGAAGAGGAACTCCTCCGGCCATAGGTCCCCGGGCGGGGGTTCGGGAGGGGAAAGGGGGGCGAGGGGGTCCCGCCCGAGCTCCAGGCGTAGGCGCAGGGCCTCCCTCACCCCCCAGGGGAGCTCCTCCCGCAGCAGGCGGCGCACCCGCCCCTCGGGCCAATCCCCAAAGGGCCGGTATAGGAGGGCGTAGAGCTCCAGGAGGAGGCTATCGGGGAAGGCCTTGCGGAAGTGGGCCAGCTCTCCGGGGGAGGCCGCGGCCGAGGCCGCCTCCCGTTCCTCCGGGGAGGCCCCGAGGAGCTCCCCGAGGCTCGCCAAGGGCACGAAGGGCGGCCTCCCCTCCTCCAGGAAGCGGAGGCGCATCACCCCCTCCCTCATCTCCTGCCTCACGTCTTCCGGGGAAAGGAGGCCCGAGCGCAGGAAGGGGCGGCCCCAAAGGGTGAGCTCCCCTAGCCCCAGGCGGGGAAGCCAGGACCGGAAGGCCTCCCAAGCGAAGGGTGGAGGGGACACGTCGGCCCGGCCCGGGGAGAGGAAGAGCCCCAGGGGAACCAGGGGCCTCCCCTCCTCTTCCGCCTCCAGAGGCTCCTCCAGGTGGGGAAACCGGGCCCTTAGGGGCGGGTCAAAGGCCCGGTCCAGCTCCAGGGCCACCCTCCCCTCTCCCACACCCAGGGCCAGGAGGGCGAGCCCCTCGGCGAGGTGGGGGTCCTTGGGGCGCCGGGCGAGGAGGGGCCGGACCTCCTCCGCCAGGGACGGCCCCTCCTGGGGGAAACGGGCGAGGAGGCGGGCCAGCTCCACCCTCCAGTCCCCGCCCCACGCCTCCCCGAGCTCCCCGGCGAGGCCTTGCGCCCTAAGGAAGGCCCCCCGGGCCAGGTACAGGCGCACCAGGAGGTAGCCCGGATAGGGGGAAGGGCGTTTGCGGAAAAACCCTTCCAGGGAGGGGATGTCCTCCTGGTAGAGCCACCGCTCCACCTCCCGGGCCACCTCCGGAGGAAGCCCCTGCTCCTCCAGAACGGCCTCCGCCCAGGCGGTGTCCCCCGGGAGAGGGAGGCCCCGCCGCTCCAGAAAGCGGGCCAAGTCCAGGAGGTGGGCGGGAAACTCCGTGCCGTAGATCCGCCAAAGCTCGGCGCAGGCCTCCCCACCCATGGCCTTGGCCCCAAGTTCCATGAGGCGGAGCCCTTCGTAGGCCCCGTCCGAGGTGAAGCGGAGGTAGCCGTAGAGGAACCGGGCCTCCGGGTCCTTGGGGTGCCTGCGGTAGGCCCGCTCCGCGTGCTCCAAGGCCTCGAGGAGATCCCCCTCCTCCAGGAGGTCCCAGGCCCGTTCCAGCTCCCAGCGCCCCATGAAGAGATCATACACAGGGGCCTCACCCCCGGGAAACCCCCGCCTCCTGGAAGGTGGCCATGTGGAGGATGCGGGCCGCGGCCCGGAGAAGGGGCATGGCGAGGACCGCCCCCGTCCCCTCCCCCAGGGCGAGGTCCAGGTCCAAAAGCGGCCTCAGGCCCAGGGCCTCCAGCTGGTGGCGGTGGCCGGGCTCCCGGGAGAGGTGGCCGGCGAAGAGGTGGTCCCTAAGCCCCGGCGCCATCTTCCAGGCCAAAAGGGCCCCCGCGGTCACGGGAAAGCCGTCCAGGACCAAGGGAAGCCCGGCCTCGTACCCCTCGAGGTAGATCCCGGCGATGGCCACAAGCTCAAGCCCCCCACCTCGGCCGCCACCTCGAGGGGGCCCATGCCCGGATGGAGGCGGGCGAGGGCCCGGGCCACCGCTTGGCGCTTCCGCCTCAGGCCCTCCTCCCCCACCCCCGTCCCCCGGCCCACCACGGCCTCGGGAGGGAGGCCTAAGAGGGCGGCGGTGAGGGCGGCCGCCGCCGTGGTGTTGCCGATGCCCATGTCCCCGGCGGCGAGGAGGGTGGCCCCTTCCGCGATGGCCCGCCTCGCCGCCTCGCGGCCCGCCAGGAGGGCCCTCTCCGCCTCCTCCGGGGTCATGGCGGGGCCTTGGGCGAGGTTCGCCGTCCCCGGGCGCACCTTGCGCTTGAGAAGCCCCGGGTGGTCGGGAAGCTCCCCCACCACCCCCACGTCCAGGACGTAGACGGCGCAGTCCGCCGCCAGGGCGAACTGGTTGATGGCGGCGCCCCCGCGGAGGAAGTTCAGGACCATCTGCCGGGTGACCTCCTGGGGGTAGGCCGAGACCCCCTCGGCCACCACCCCGTGGTCGGCGGCGGCCACCACCACCGCCCCCCGCCCGAGCTCGGGCTTCACCCGGCCCTGGAGGGCGGCGAGGCGCAGGGCCACCTCCTCCAGATAGCCCAAGGCGCGGGGAGGCTTGGTGAGCTGGTCCATGCGGAGCCGGGCTTGGGCGAAGACCTCCGGGTCCATCACGGGGAAAAGCTTACCCTAGGGGCATGGAGCTCTGGCTTGTGCGCCACGGGGAGACCCTCTGGAACCGGGAGGGAAGGCTTCTCGGCTGGACGGACCTCCCCCTCACGGCGGAGGGCGAGGCCCAGGCGCGAAGGCTCAAGGGGGCGCTTCCTTCTCTTCCCGCCTTCAGCTCGGACCTCCTCCGGGCGAGGCGGACGGCGGAGCTTGCGGGGTTTTCCCCCCGCCTCTACCCTGAGCTTCGGGAGATTCACTTCGGAACGCTGGAGGGGGCCCCTTGGGAGACCCTGGACCCCCGCTACAAGGAGGCCCTCCTAAGGTTCCAGGGCTTCCACCCCCCGGGAGGGGAAAGCCTCTCGGCCTTCCAGGAAAGAGTCTTCCGCTTCCTGGAGGGGCTTAAAGCCCCTGCGGTCCTCTTCACCCACGGGGGGGTGGTGCGGGCGGTGCTCAGGGCCTTGGGGGAGGACGGCCTTGTGCCCCCAGGGAGTGCGGTGGCGGTGGACTGGCCCAGGAGGGTGCTCGTCCGCCTCGCCCTTGACGGGGAGGAGGCAACGGGGTAAAACAGGGGCGAGAGCGGCCGGGGTGCCCCAGGGCCCGGATGTCCTGGGGCAGGAAAAGGGGGAAGACCGGTGAGAGTCCGGCGCTGTGCCGCAACGGTAACCGGCCCTAAGCCACAGGCCTAGCGTCTTGGCCGGAAGCCCGAATACCCGCCCCGGTGCGCGCCTCACCTGCCCCCGAGCAGGGGCGAAAGGAGGCAGCATGGAGAAAACCTTTGGTGTTGGGCTTAGGTTAGCGGTTTCCCCGGCAAAGGCAGGTGTTCTATGACGGGCCTCGAGCTTCTGGCCGTGGCCCTGGGGATGCGCCACGGCGTGGACCCCGACCACCTGGCGGCGGTGGACGGGCTTTCCCGGGTGAGGCCCTCGCCCCTTAACGGTGTCCTCTTCGCCCTGGGGCACGGGGGGGTGGTCACCCTCCTGGCCTTCCCCGCGGCAAGCCTCCTCGGGCGGGTGGACCTCGAGGCCCTCCACCTCCCCGCCTTCCTCCTCCTCTTGGTGGCGGCCCTGAACCTCTACCGGCTCCTCAAGCCCGCCCCTCCCACCCCCCCGAAGGGGCTTCCCCTCCTCAACCCCCTCCTCCTCGGGGTCCTCTTCGGCCTCGGGTTTGAGACGGCGAGCCAGCTTTCCGCCCTGGCCCTTTCCGCCGAGCTCTCCCCTTTGCGCCTCGGGGCCTTCTTCACCCTGGGGATGCTCCTCGTGGACGGGGTGGACGGGCTTCTGGCGAGCCGCCTGCAGAACCTGGCCAAGGACTCCCAAAGGGCGGAAGAGGCGAGCCGCCTCCTCGGGTGGGCGGTGGTGGCCGTGGCCCTGGTTCTGGCCCTGGCGGAGCTCGGGGGGGTGGACCTCGAGGCCTTCGCCCTGCCCCTAGGCCTCGGCCTCTTCGGCCTCCTGGTCTCCTTGAGGCTCTACGCCCTAAGGCCCGCATGAGCCACCCCTACCCCCCGCCCCGGGACAAGAAGGGAAGCCGCATCGGCTTCACCACGGGGGCAAACGCCGCCGCGGCGGCCAAGGCCGCGGCCCTCGCCCTCCTCGGGGAAGCCCCGGAGGTGGTGGACATCTGGCTCCCCGCGGGGTGGCGGCAACCCTTCCGGGTCTTCCGCCTGGAAAGGAAGGGGGACGGGGTCCTGGTGGGGATGATCAAGGACGCCGGGGACGACCCCGACGTGACCCACGGGGCGGAGATCCAGGCCTTCGTGCGCTTTGCGAGCGAAGACCGCCTCGAGGGGGGCGAGGGGGTAGGGGTGGTGACCAAGCCCGGCCTCGGGGTGCCCGTGGGGGAGCCCGCCATCAACCCCGTGCCCAGGCGGATGATCTGGGAAGCGGTGCGGGAGGTGACGGAAAGGCCCCTCGCCGTCACCATCGCCATCCCCGGCGGGGAGGAGCTCGCCAAGAAGACCTTAAACCCCAGGCTCGGGATCCTCGGGGGGCTCTCCGTCCTCGGGACCACGGGGGTGGTGAAGCCCTACTCCACCAGCGCCTTCCGCATGAGCGTGGTCCAGGCGGTGGGGGTGGCGCGGGCGAACGGGCTCTTAGAGATCGCCGCCACCACGGGGGGCAAGAGCGAGCGCTTCGCCCAAAGGCTCCTCCCCCACCTCCCGGAGATGGCCTTCATAGAGATGGGGGACTTCGTGGGGGACGTCCTCCGGGCCGCCAGGAAGGTGGGGGTAGAGGTGGTGCGCGTCGTGGGAATGATCGGGAAGATCTCCAAGATGGCCGACGGCAAGACCATGACCCACGCCGCCGGGGGCGAGGTGAACCTCTCCCTCCTCCTTTCCCTCCTCAAGGAGGCGGGGGCAAGCCCTAAGGCCCTCAAGGAGGCGGAGGGGGCGGCCACTGCCCGCCGCTTCCTGGAGATCGCCTTAGAAGAGGGCCTAGAGCTTTTCTTCGTGAACCTCGTCCGCCTGGCCCAGGAGAAGCTCCAGGCCTACATCGGGGAGAGGCCCTTCGTGAGCGTGGCCCTCACCGACTTTGACGAGGGGCGGTGCCTCGCCGCCTGGCCCGACAGGGAGGTGTACCGTGGATGACCTGATCAAGGCGCAGAAAAACCCTGCCCACCAGATGACGGAAAAAGGGCGGGCCATAGAGGAGGAGAGCTTCCGCATCGTGGACGAGGAAGCGGGGCCCCACGGCTTTTCCCCCCTGGAGTGGCCCGTGGTGCGCCGGATGATCCACGCCACCGCCGATTTTGAGTACAAGGCGCTCACCCGCTTTAGCCAAGGGGCGGTGGAGGCGGGGCTAAAGGCCATCCAAGCGGGGGCGCGGATCCTGGTGGACGCCCGGATGATCGCCTGCGGCCTAAACCCGGAAAGGCTCAGGCTCTTCGGCAACGAGGTGGTGGAGCTCCTCGCCCACCCTGAGGTGGTGGCAAGGGCCAAGGCCACGGGGGGAACCCGGGCCGAGGCGGCGGTGGCCTACGCCTGGGAAAAGGGGCTTCTGGACGGGGCCATCGTGGGGGTGGGGAACGCCCCCACCTTCCTCCTCGCCCTGGTGGAGGCCATCCGGCAAGGGGCGAGGCCCGCCCTGGTCCTGGGGATGCCCGTGGGCTTCGTGAACGTCCTGGAGGCCAAGCGGGCCCTCATGGAAGCCCCGGTGCCCTGGATCGTCACGGAGGGCCGAAAAGGGGGAAGCACCCTGGTGGTGGCCGCCCTCCACGCCCTGATCCGCCTCGCGGCGGACGGGGGGGTGGACACCTCCAGGGCCTACAGGGAGGGGTAGATGGTCTACGTGATCGGGATGGGCGCGAGGGGCCGGGAGGGCCTGAGCCTAAAGGCCCTAAGGCGCCTGGAGGAGGCGGAGGTCCTGATCGGCGGCAGGCGCCACCTCGCCCACTTCCCCGACCACCCCGGGGAGAAGGTGCCCGTCCAGGGCCCCCTGGAGGCCCTTTTGGACCTGGCGGAGGCGCGGCTTAAAGAGGGGAAGAAGGTGGCCTTCCTGGCCTCGGGGGACCCCCTCTTCTACGGGATCGGCAAAAGGGTCCTGGAACGCTTCCCCGAGGCCGAGGTCCATCCCGCCCCCACCGCCTTCCAGGAGGCCTTCGCGAGGCTTAAGCTCCCCTGGGACCAGGCCCGCTTCTTCTCCCTCCACGGAAGGCCTTTGGGCGGGGTGCTTTTGGAGCTCAGCCTCTCCCCCCTCTCCGTGGTCTACACCGACCCCGAGCACACCCCGGCGGGGATCGCTCGGGCCCTCCTGGAGATGGGCGTGGACGCCCGGGCCCACGTGGCGGAGAGGCTTGGGGAGGAGGACGAAAGGGTGCGGAGCTTCGCGGGCCTAAAGGAGGTGGCCGAGGAGCGCTTCCTGGACCCCAACGTCCTCATCCTAGAGGCCAAGGGGCCCCTTCCCCCAAGGCTCGGCTTCTTCCCCGACGAGGCCTTTGAGCAAAGGATGCCCAAGAAGGGGCTCATCACCAAACGGGAGGTGCGGCTTTTGGCCTTGGGGCTCCTCGGCCTTCCCCCGGACGGGGTCCTTTGGGACATCGGCGCCGGGACGGGGAGCGTGGGGATTGAGGCGGCGAGGCTTGCCCCCTGGGGGGAGGTCTACGCCGTGGAGAAAAACCCCGAGTCCTGGCCCCACATCGTGGAGAACGCCCGCCGCTTCGGGGCCTTTAACCTCCACCTGGTCAAGGGGGAGGCCCCAGAGGCCCTAAAGGGCCTCCCCGCCCCCCACGCCGTCTTCGTGGGGGGAAGCGGGGGGGAGCTTGAGGAGATCCTCCGGGTGAGCCTAAAGGCCCTGAGGCCCGGGGGGAGGCTCGTGGTGGCGGCCATCACCCTGGAGAACCTCCTTGCGGCCTACGGCTTCCTGAAGGGAACGGGGCTCCCCCTGGAGGGCTTCCAGGTCCAGGCGAGCCGGGTGGTGCCCCTCGCCCGCTACCACCGCCTCGAGGCGCAAAACCCCATCACCCTCCTCGCCGTGACCAAGGAGGGCGCATGAAGCTCTACCTGATCGGCCTGGGCCCCGGCGACCCCGAGCTCCTCACCCTGAAAGCGCTAAGGCTCATCCAAAGGCTTCCCGTCCTCTTCTACCCCAAGGAGGAGGGGAGGGAGCCCATCGCCTTAGGGATCGCCCGGCCCTTCCTCCCCGAGGGCAAGCCCCTCCTCCCCTTGCCCCTCTTCACCGGAGGGGACCCCAAGGAGGCGGAGAGGGCGAGGAGGGAGGCGGCCCGCAGGGTCCGGGAGGCCCTTTCCCGCTACGGGGAAGGGGGGTACCTGGTCCTCGGGGACAGCCTCCTCTACGCCTCTCCCCTGAACCTCCTCCCCCACCTGGAGGGGGTGGCGGTGGAGGCCGTCCCCGGGATCAGCGCCCACCAGCTGGCGGCGGCCAGCCTCCTCAAGCCCATCGCCCTGGGGGAGGAGGGGTTCGCCGCGGTGACGGGGCTTGGCCCCGTGGACCCAGAGGGCCTAGACCGCTTCCAGAGCGTCTTCGTCTACAAGGCCAAGGACCTCGAGGCCCTGGAAAGGGCCTTTCCCGACCGGGAGGGGTGGGCCTTTTTGCGCCTGGGGATGCCGGGGGAACGGGTCCTGCCCCTGGGGGCGGCCAAGGGGGTGGCGCGGGACTATTGGACCCTGGTGGGGCTTTGGCGAAAAGGGGGGAAAAGATGAGGCCCGTGGTGCACGTGGTGGGCGGGGGGCCCGGGGACCCGGAGCTCCTCACGGTGAAGGGGGCGAGGCTTTTGGGAGAGGCCCGCTTCGTCCTCTACACGGGAAGCCTCTTCCCGAAGGGGCCTTGCGGGAGCTTGCCCCAAAAGCGGCGCTTCTGGACTCCAAGGGGATGACCTTGGAGGAGATCGTCCTGGCCCTGGCCGAGGAGGCCCGGAAGGGCGGGGGGGTAGTCCGGCTCCACTCGGGGGACCCGGGGCTTTACGGGACCCTTCTGGAGGAGAAGGAGGCCCTCGAGGCCCTAGGGGTGGGGGTGGAGGTGGTGCCCGGGGTCACGGCGGCCTTCGCCCTGGCGGCGAGGGCGGGCCTCTCCCTCACCGCCCCCGGGGTGGCCCAGGCGGTGGCCTTCACCCGGCTTGGGGTCAGGACCCCTGTCCCCGAGGGCCAGGACCCCAAAAGCCTTGCCCGCAAGGGGCTAACCCTTGCGGTCTACCTCTCGGGGATGCACCCAAGGAGGCTATCCCGGGAGCTTCTGGAGGCGGGGCTTCCCGGGGACACCCCGGTGCTCTACGGGCACAAGGTGGCCCAACCGGGGGAGGAGGTGGGGCTCACGGACCTTAAGGGCCTCGCCCACCTCCCCGCCCGGGACACCACGGTCTATCTGGTGGGAGAAGCTTTACGGGCCAAGGGGGTAAGGAGCCTGCTTTACGACCCCAGCTTTAAACACCGCTATAGGAGGTGAGGGCATGGGAGAACTCTTTCTGGTGGGCATGGGCCCCGGGGACCTTCCGGGCCTTACCCAAAGGGCCCGGGAGGCCCTGGAAGGGGCGGAGGTGGTCATCGGCTACAGCACCTACGTGAAGCTCCTTGAAGAGATGGGGCTCCTTGCGGGGAAGGAGGTGGTCAGGAAGGGCATGACCGAGGAGCTGGACCGGGCGGAGGAGGCCCTGGAGCGGGCCCTTTCCGGCCAAAGGGTGGCCCTCGTCTCCGGGGGAGACCCGGGGATCTACGGGATGGCGGCCCCCGTCTTGGAGCTCATGGAAGAGCGGGGCCTAAAGCGGGTGGACGGGGGGGTGGGGCTTCCCGGAAGGTTCGCCGGGGAGGAAGGGGAGGTTTTCCTCGCCGTCATCCCCGGGGTCACGGCGGCCAACGCCGTGGCGAGCCTCCTGGGAAGCCCCCTGGCCCACGACACCTGCCTCATCAGCCTCTCCGACCTCCTCACCCCCTGGCCCCTCATAGAGCGGAGGCTCCACGCCGCGGGGCAGGGGGACTTCGTGGTGGTCCTCTACAACCCCCAAAGCAAAAGGCGGGACTGGCAGCTTAGAAAAAGCGCCGAGATCCTCCTGGAATACCGCCCCAAGGAGACCCCGGCCGCCTTGGTGAAGAGCGCCTACCGCAAGCGGCAGGAGGTCGCCCTCACCACCCTGGAGGGGCTTAGGGAGGCGGAGGCGGGCATGCTCACCACGGTGGTCATCGGCAACCGCCAAAGCCGCTTTTACGAGGGCACCTTCCTCACCCCCAGGGGCTACGCCCTGAAGTACGACCTGGACACCAAGGAAGCCCTCCCCGGGGAAACCCCGGGGCTCTCCCTGAGGAGGCGGGATGCCTGAGCTTGGGCCCTTGCGCCCTGAGAGGGTGGCCGTCTACACCCTCACCCTCCCCGGCCTCGCCGTGGCGGAGAGGATCCATCGGGTCCTCCCCGGGAGCACCCTCTACGCCGCGGCCAAGTACCGGGGCCTCTTGGAGGAGGCGGTCTACTTTGAGGAGCCGATCAAGGAACTCCTCCTCAAGACCTGGCCCCTCCACGACGGCCACGTCTTCGTCATGGCCTCGGGGATCGTCCTCCGGGCCATCGCCCCCCTGATCCTGGGCAAACGGGTGGACCCCGCCGTCTTGGTGGTGGACCTCAAGGGACGCTACTTCGTCCCCCTCCTCGCCGGGCACCTGGGCGGGGCGAACCCCTTAGCCCGCCACCTCGCCGAGGCCCTGGGGGGCGAGGCCGTCCTCACCACGGGGACGGACAGCCTAAACGCCCCCGCCCCCGACCTCCTGGCGAAGGCCCTGGGGGCCCGGGTCCCCGACTGGAGCCCCCTCAAGGAGGTCTCCGCCCTCCTGGTGGACGGGAGGCCCGTGGGCTTCTGGTCGGACTGCGTGGACCTAAGCCCTTTGGGGCGCTACCCCATGGTGCGGGTGCTCAAGGAGCCCAGGACGGAAGGGGTTGAGGGGATGGTCCTCTTCACCGTGCGCAAAGCCTTCCCCCTTCCCGTCCCCGCCCTCTTCGCCCACCCCCCTGCCCTGGTCCTGGGGATCGGGTGCAACCGGGGAACCCCCCTGGAGGAGATCCGGCGGGAGGTCTTCGCCTTCTTGGAGGAAGGGGGCTTCGCCCGGGAAAGCCTTAGGGTCCTGGCCACCGCCGAGCTCAAGTGGGACGAGGCGGGGCTTTTGGCCTTCGCCGAGGAGGTGGGCCTCCCCTTGCGCTTTTACCCCAAGGAGGTCTTGAACGCCCAGAGGATCCCCAACCCCTCGGAGGCCGTCTTCCGCCACACGGGGCTATGGGGGGTGGCCGAGGCCGCCGTCTTGGCGGAAGGGGCGAGGCTCCTCGTGGAGAAGACGAAGCGGGGGAACCTCACCCTGGCCCTGGGGGTCCTATCCCTGGGGATCCCCGAGGAGGCCCTGCCGTGATCCTCCTCGCCGCCCACGGCTCCCCCGACCCGAGGGCCCAGGCCCTGGCCCAGGGGCTCAGGAAGGGACTGGAAAGGCGGCTCGGGGAGGAGGTGCTTTTGGGCTTCATCGAGCACCAAAGCCCCACCCTCCTGGAAAGTGCCCTGGAGCTTGCAAGGCGGGGAGGCGGAGTGGTCCTTCCCCTCCTCCTCCTCGGGGCGGGGCACCTGAAGGCCGACCTGCCCCTCGCTCTGGAGGCGGCCAGGGTCAGGTACCCCAAGGCCCGCTTCCTCCTCGCCCGCCCCCTCGGCACCCACCCCGCCCTGGTGGCCCTCTGGGCGGAGCGGCTTAGGCGCAGGGGGGCCACGCCCCAGGACGGGGCGGTCCTGGTCCTGAGGGGCGGCACCGACCCGGGGGCGAACGCGGAAGGGGCGGCCCTCGCCCGGCTCATAGAGGAGAAAACCGGTGTGCCCACGGTACCCGCCTACGCCGCCAAGGCGAGGCCCACGCCCAGGGAGGCCCTTCTGCGCCTCGCCACCTTGAGGCCGAGGAGGGTTTTCCTCCTCCCCCACCTCTTCTTCCGGGGGGTGGTGGAGGAGAGGCTGAGGGGCCGGGCAGGGAGCCTGGACCTGGAGGTTCTCCCCCCCCTCATGGGCCATCCCGCCCTCCTCGAGGCCCTCGAGGGCCGCTACCGCGAGGCCCTGGAGGGCGGGTACGCCCCCTGCGACACCTGCCGCTACCGCTTTCCCCTGGGCCGCTTCGCCCCGAGGCGGGAGGCCCAGATCGCGGGGCTAAGGGCCCTCCGCCACGCCCTCTTCGCCCCGGGCCGCCACCCCCACGGGCCCTTCACCCACCTCCTCCTCTGCACCGGGGAGGACTGCCGGGAAAGGGGGGCCCTGGGGCTTCTGCGCCGCTTGGAGGAGGGCCTAAGGGACCTCGGTCCCCTGGTCCAGCTCACCCCCACCCCTTGCCTCAGCCGCTGCGGCAAGGGGCCCGTCCTCATCGCCTACCCCGAGGGGGTGGTCTACGGGGGGCTCTCCCCGGAGGACGTCCTCCCCCTGCGGAAGGCCCACCTGGAAGGGGGGGAGGTCTATCGGGAAAAGCTTTTGGAGGTGATCTAGATGGCATGCCACGAGCTTTCGGCCCTGAGGATCGCGATCGGCGAGCTTTTGGAAAAGGAAGCCCACGACCTCCTCCACGAGCGGGAGGAGCTTGCCCCCGTGCTTGGGGAAAGGCCCGAGCTCAAGCGCCTTGCCGAGGCCAAGACCCTCCCCGCCCTGGAGGAAGCCCTGAGGGAGGCCCTCCTCCACCTGGAGGAAAGGGCCGCCCAGGAGCCCGAAGAGCCCTACTGGCGGGGGCTTCTCCTGGCGGTGGAGGCCATGGAGGGGCGCCTGAAGGCCTTGAGGGCAGAGGCCGAGGCCCTCTACCAGGACCTGGACGCCCTTCACGGGAGGCTCCACCGCCTCTTCCCGAGGAGGCGATGAGGGGGAAGGTCTACCTGGTGGGGGCGGGGTTTGGGGGTCCGGAGCACCTCACCCTGAAGGCCCTGAGGGTCTTGGAGGTGGCCGAGGTGGTCCTCCACGACCGCCTGGTCCACCCCGGCGTCCTCGCCCTGGCCAAGGGAGAGCTCGTCCCCGTGGGCAAGGAGGGCTACGGGGGAAAGACCCCCCAGGAGGCCATCACGGCGAGGCTCATCGCCCTGGCCCGGGAGGGGCGGGTGGTGGCCCGGCTCAAGGGGGGGGACCCCATGGTCTTCGGGCGGGGCGGGGAGGAGGCCTTGGCCTTGAGGCGGGCGGGCATCCCCTTTGAGGTGGTCCCGGGGGTGACGAGCGCCGTGGGAGCCCTTTCCGCCCTGGGCCTCCCCCTCACCCACCGGGGGCTTGCCCGGAGCTTCGCCGTGGCCACGGGGCACGACCCCGCCCTCCCCCTCCCCCGGGCGGACACCCTGGTCCTCCTCATGCCCCTCCACACCCTGGGAGGGCTCAAGGAAAGGCTTTTGGAACGCTTTCCCCCGGAAACCCCCCTCGCCCTCCTCACCCGGGTGGGCTGGCCGGGGGAGGCGGTGCGGCTGGGCCGGGTGGAAGACCTCCCGGGCCTCGGGGAAGGGCTCCCCTCCCCGGCCCTCCTGGTGGTGGGGAAGGTGGTGGGGCTTTATGGCGAACTCCTCCCGAAGGACCACGGCCTTTAGCGAAGCGGAGAAAGCGGCGGTCTACCGGGCCCTCCTTACCCGCCGGGACATCCGCCACTTCCGGCCCGACCCCATTCCGGAGGAAGTTCTGGAAAGGCTCTACCAAGCCTTCCACGCCGCCCCAAGTGTGGGGCTCACCCAACCCTGGGCCATCGTGGAGATCCGGGAAAGGGCGACAAAAGAAAGGGTCTTCGCCCTCCACCAAGAGGCAAGGGCCCGGGAGAGGGCCCTTTTTCAAGGAAAAGCCCAGCGGGTCTACGACCGTCTGCGGCTTGAAGGGCTCCTCGAGGCCCCCCTGCACCTCGCCGTCTTCCAAAGGCCCGTCGCGAGGAGCCTCGGCCACCACACCATGCCCGAGACCCTCGCCTACTCCGTGGTGCTGGCCGTGGGCAACCTCTGGACCGCCGCCCGGGCCGAGGGGATCGGGGTGGGTTGGGTGAGCATCCTGGAACCCGAAGCGGTGGCCAGGCTTCTGGGAGCCCCACCGGACTACCGGTTTCTGGCCTACCTCTGCCTGGGCTACCCCCGCGCCTGGCCGGACGAACCCCTTTTAGAGCGGGCGGGCTGGCGCCAAAGGGAGCCCCTTTTGCGCTACCGGGAGCGCTTCCCGTGAGCCTCCTCCTCGCCCTCCTCCTGGACACCCTCTTCGGGGAGCCCCCTTCCCGGTTCCACCCCGTGGTCTGGATGGGGCGGTACCTCGCCTGGGCCTGGAGGAGGGTCCGGGGTTTCCCGTCCGGGGCCTTCTACTGGGCTTTGGGGGCCCTCCTCTTCGCCCTGCCCGCCTTTCTCCTGGACCTCCTCCTGAGGCCCTTGGCCTGGGGGTGGGTGGTCCTGGGCCTCCTCCTCAAGCCCCTCTTCAGCCTGAGGATGCTCCTCTTGGAGGTCTTTGGGGTGGAGAAGGCCCTGGAAGAGGGCCTCGAGGCGGGAAGAAGGCGCCTTTCCCGCATCGTGAGCCGGAGAACGGAAGACCTCTCCGCGGAGGAGGTGCGGGAGGCCGCCCTGGAAAGCCTCGCGGAGAATCTCTCGGATAGCCTCCTCGCCCCCCTCCTCTACTACGCCCTCTTCGGCCTCGGGGGGGCCGCCCTCTACCGCTACGCCAACACCGCCGACGCCATGTGGGGCTACCCGGAGCACGGGGCCAGGGGCGCCTTCGCCGCCCGGGCGGACGACCTCCTGAACCTGCTTCCGGCCCGGCTCACCGGGCTTCTCCTCTGCCCACCGGGGCTTTGGGGAAGGCTCCCCCAGGAGGCCCGCAAGACCCCCTCCCCCAACGCGGGCTTCCCCATGGCCGCCCTGGCCTTGAGGCTCGGGGTGCGCCTGAGGAAGCGGGGGGCCTACGCCCTGAACCCCCTGGCCCCCTCCCCCAAGGCTTCCCACACCCGGAAGGCCCTCTGGCTCGTGGGGGGCCTGGGCTACGGGGTGGGCCTCCTCCTCGCGGCGGCCACGGGGCTTTGGTAGGCTTTGGAGGTGGAGCGGAGCCGGGACTTCCTGCTTCAGGCCAAGCGGGACCTGGAGCAGGCTAGGCTTTCCCTGCGGGAAGGGTTTTTTGAGTGGGCGGCCTTAGCGGCGCAACAGGCGGCGGAAAAGGCGGTGAAGGCCGTCTTCCAGAGGCTGGGAGCCGTGGCCTGGGGCCACTCGGTGGCGGGCCTCCTCGAGGAGCTGGCCCAAAAGCTCCCCGTGCCCGAGGCGTTGCTGGACGCCGCCAGTGAGCTGGACAAGGCCCACATCCCAAGCCGGTACCCCGACGCCTTGCCGGAGGGCGCCCCTTTTCAGCGCTACCGGCGGGGCGAGGCCGAGCGCCTTTTGGGACACGCGGAGGCGGTGTATGCCTACTGTGAAGGTGTTCTATCCCAGATGGACGAGGGAGGAGCTCCTCCTCCGCCTTGAGGAGGGGCTTAAGGCCCTGGAGAAGGAGGTTCCCCTCCTCGAGGCCTGGCTCTTCGGCTCCTGGGCCCGGGGAAGAGCCTCGGTGGGAAGCGACGTGGACCTCCTCCTCCTCTACCGGGGGCCCCGCCGGGAGGACCTCCACCGCCTGGCCCGAAAGGCCTTCCCCGGCCTTCCCCTGGAGCTCCACGCCTACACCGAGGAGGAGGCGGCCCGCCTCGAGGCCGTCCTCGCCCGGATGCGGGAGGGGGCCCTCCGCCTCCGTCCTTAGCCTGGGCCCCACTCGGCCTCCCGCGGCTTCCCTACCATGGAAGGCATGCTGGACGACGTCCTCCGCCCCATCCACGGGGGCACCGACGAGGGCCCCGAGCCCCTCTACGACTTCTCCACCAACGCCAACGCCCTAGGCCCCAACCCCGTGGCCCTGGCCTACCTGCGAAGGGCCGACCCGAGCCGTTACCCCGACCCCCTCTACCGGAGGCTACGCCGGGCCCTGGCCGAGGCCCACGGGGTCTCTCCCGAACAGGTGGCCGTGGGCACGGGAACGAGCGAGCTCATCCACCGCCTGGCCCGCTGGACCTACCTGCGGGGGCCCATCCTCCTCCTCCCCCCCACCTTCGGCGAGTACGCCCGGGCCGCCCGGGCCCTGGATCTGCCCCTCTGGGAGGCGGAAAGCCCCGAGGCCTTCCTGGAGCTCCTTCCCAAAAGTTCCCTCGCCTTCCTCTGCGTGCCCAACAACCCCACGGGGGAGGTCTACCCCTTCCTGGAGGAGGCGGCCAGGCGCGCAGGGGGCGCCCTGGTCCTGGACCTCGCCTACTACGACCTCATGGAATCCCCCCCGCCCCTCCCCCAAACGGCCTTCCGCCTCTATAGCCCCAACAAGGCCCACGGCCTCACGGGGGTCAGGGCGGGGTACCTCCTGGCCCCCCTGGACCTCACCCACTTCCAGAACCTGGCCCCTTCCTGGCCCCTCTCCGTCTACGGGGAGGCCTTCCTCCACGCCCACCTGGACCCGGAGGCCCGGGCCTGGCTGGAGGGGAGCAAAAGGGAGCTCTTCCGCCTCCGGGGCCTCCTCGCCGAGGGGCTTAGGAGGCTTGGCCTCGAGGTCCGGGAAAGCCCCGCCAACTTCCTCATGGCGCGGGTGGGCCGGGCCACGGAGGTGGCGAAGGCCCTGAGGGAAAGGGGCATAAGGGTGCGGGACTGCACCAGTTTTGGCCTCCCCGAGTGGCTCAGGCTTTCCGCCCAGAGGGAGGAGGCCATAAGGGCCCTCCTCCTCGCCCTGGAGGAGGTCCTCGCGGGTAAACTCAGGGCATGACCCCGGAGCTTGCCCGCTACCTGGAGGAGGCCCTGGGGCGGCTACGGGCGGCCCTGGACCTGGAGGCCATCTACCTCTTCGGCTCCCACGCCCGGGGGACGGCGGACCGGAGGTCGGACCTGGACCTCCTGGTGGTGGCCCGCACCCCCCTTCCTCCCCTTGAGCGCATCGGCCTCGTCCTGGAGCTCCTCCAGGACGCCCCCCTCCCCGTGGAGGCCATCGTCCTCACCCCCGAGGAGTGTAGGGAGCGCCGGGACCTCCCCTGACCTCCCCTTCCTCAAGGGGGTTCTCCGGGAGGCGAAGCCCATCTATGAGCGTGGAAAAGCGCCGATTTGAAGCCTCACGCTGGCTCGCCCAAGCCCCGAATGACTGGGAGGCGGGCCAGGGCCTGGATCCGTGGGGGCGTAGCCTGGCCTGGTTCCTCCAGGACCTCCCCCGGAGGAGGCCTACACGGAGGCGGAGGCCAGGGAGGCCTTGGAAAACGCCCGGGCCATCCTAAAGGCCGTGGAGGTGCGCCTTGCCAAGGGCTAAGGCCCTCATCGTCTGGGGCACGGGAAGCGGGGTGGGGAAAAGCCTCCTGGCGGCGGGGCTTCTCCGCCACTTCCGGCGGCTTGGCCTGAAGGCGGCTCCCTTCAAGGCCCAGAACATGGCCAACCACGCCCGGGTGGTGCAAGGGGGGAGATCGCCTCCGCCCAGTGGCTCCAGGCCCTGGCGGCGGGGGTAGAGCCTGAGGTGCGCATGAACCCCGTCCTGGTGAAGCCCTTCGGGGAAAGGGGCGCCCAGGTGGTGGTGTGGGGGAAGGTGGACCCCTTCCTCTCCGGGCTTCCCTGGAAGGAAAGGAGGCCCCACCTCGAGGCCCCCGTCCGCGAGGCCCTGGAAGGCCTCCTCGCCGAGTACGACCTCCTGGTGCTGGAGGGGGCGGGAAGCCCGGTGGAGCGGAACCTCTGGCCCGACCTCCCGAACCTAAAAGCGGCCGAGTGGGCGGACGCCAAGGCCCTCCTGGTGGCCGACGTGGACCAGGGCGGGGCCCTGGGGGCGCTCTACGGCACCTGGGCCCTCCTGGGGGAGCACCGAAAGAGGCTCATAGGCTTCGCCTTCAACAAGTTCCGGGGGGACCTGGAGCTCCTGAAGCCCGCCTACGCGCTCCTCAGGGACTGGACCGGCCTCCCCGTCCTCGGCACCCTCCCCCTCCTTCCCCTCGCCCTCCCCGAGGAGGACGGGTTCCGCTACCGCCAGCCCGCCGGGAATGGCCCCAAGGTGGCCCTCCTCCGCTACCCCCACGCCGCCAACCTGGACGAGTTCTGGCCCCTCTCCGAGCTCGCCCAGGTGGTCTACGCCCATAGCCCCGAGGAGGCGGAAGGGGCCTGGCTTCTCATCCTCCCGGGAAGCCGCCTCCCGGCGCGGGACCTCCCCTGGCTTCGGGCCTTCCTCCCCTTGATCCAGAGGCACCTGGAGGCGGGCAAGCCCGTCCTCGCCGTCTGCGGAGGGGCGGAGATGCTTTCCGAAGCCCTCCTGGACGAGGAGGGGGTGGAGGAAAGGGGCCACTTCCCCGGCCTCGGCCTCCTCCCCTACCGGGTGCGGATGGCGCGGGAGAAGACGGTGGAGCGGAGGCGGGTAAGGCTTCAGGGGCTTTCCGGGTACTGGGGAAGGCTTGAGGGCCTCGAGGTGGAGGGGTACGAGATCCACCACGGCCAGGGCCTCCCCCTCTTCCACCAGGAAGGAAGCCTCCTCGCCACCTGGCTCCACGGCCTCCTGGAAAACCCCGGGGTGCAGAAGGCCCTCTTCGGCCGGGAGGCGCGGGGCCTGGAGGAGGGCCTTGAGGCCCTGGCGGACGCCCTGGAGCGCCACCTGGACCTAAGGGCCCTCCACCGGGCCCTGGGGCTTACGGGGAGGGTCTTCCCCGCAAGCCCCACCGGGGCGAAAGCCCCGGACGTAGACCCGCCCCCACCCCCCGGCCTCGTCCTCCTCCTGGGAGGAGCAAAGAGCGGCAAGAGCCGCTTCGCCCAGAGGCTCGCCGGGCCCTTCGCCACCCTCATCGCCACCGCCGAGGCCCGGGACGAGGAGATGGCGGAGAAGATCCGCCGCCACCAGGAGGAGCGCCCCCCCACCTGGGAGACCCTGGAGGAGCCCCTAGACCTTCCGGGGGCCCTGAAGCGGGCCCGCCACCCCACCGTGGTGGTGGACTGCCTCACCCTCTGGGTCGCCAACCTGATGGAACGGGGCCTGGACCCCCTCTTGGAGGCGAGGCGCTTCCTAAGCGCGGTGGAGGAAAGCGGCAAGAGGGTCATCGCCGTCTCCAACGAGGTGGGGATGGGGATCGTCCCCCAAAACCCCCTCGCCCGCCGCTACCGGGACCTCCTGGGCCAGGTGAACGCCCTTTTGGCCGAGGCGGCTCAGGAGGCCTACCTCCTGGTGGCGGGGCGGGCCCTGCCCCTCGGCGGGGGCAAGGTTCCCGCCCAGGAAGCCAAAAGGCCCGGCTCCCACGGAGGGGAACCGGGCCCCGGCCGATCCCGCGACCCGGGCCCTTAGGCCCAGACGTCCTCGGGGTGGCGCATCCCCTGGGGCCTGGCCTTGAGGATCTCCAGGGCCTCCTCCTCGCTCATCACCGGGTTCTGGTAGCGGAGGCCCAGGGCCTCCCCCATGAGGCGGAAGACGTGGGTGTTGTCCACGAGGCCCAGGTTCACAAAGCGCAGGCCCTGGCCGTAGAGGAGGAGCATCACGGGGCTCGCCGTGTGCTGGCCGGAGCTATAGCCGATGTTGGGCCGGTCGGGCTTCTTGGCGTCCCGCTGCACCATGGCCCAGGCCATGGTGTTGGCGGGCTGGACCCCTTGGCGCACCCCCTCCGGCCAGTAGACCTTCTCCCGGATGGCCCGCACCACCCTTTCCGCCTCGGCGTCCTCGAGGTCCACCCCCTTCATGGCCCGGAAGGCTTCCTTGACCTGGGAGGCCTCCGGGGCCTGGCCGAGGACGCGGAGCATGTGCTCAAAGCTCGCCCGCTGCGGCTCCAGGAGGTCCACCCCTCGGGAGCTCTCCAGGTAGCTCCGCCCGGCCCCGTAAAGCCCTCCTACCCCGGTGGCGTGGTCCGAGACCACGATGAGGAGGGTGTCCGGGTTCCGGTCCACGAAGGCGGTGAGGAGCTCCAGGACCTCGTCCGCCGCCAGCACGTCCCAAAGGGTGGCCCCGGCGTCGTTCAAATGGTTGGCGTGGTCAATCCGCCCCGCCTCCACCTGAAGGACGAAGCCCCCGCGGTGGGCGGCAAGCCGGGGCAAAGCGGCCTGGACCATTTCCTTGAGGCTCGGCACCCCAAGGCCCTGGAAGCGGCGGTCAATCTCGTAGGGCACGTGGCCGTCGGCGAAGACGCCCAGGAGCCGGGTGGCGTTGGAACGGGCGAGCTCCTCGGGGGTGCGCACCACCCCGTACCCCTTGGCGGCGAAGGCGGTGTAGAGGTCCTTCCCGTCCTTGCGCCTGGCGGGGTTGAAAAAGCGGTCCCCGCCCCCAAGGTACACCTCGGCCCCGAACCCCAGGTACTGCTCGGCGATCCTCTCCTCGGCGTTCCGGTCGGGATTGGACACCACGAAGCTCGCCGGGGTGGCGTGGGTGACGGTGGTGGTGGTCACGAGCCCCACGGCCTTCCCCGCCTCCTTGGCCGCGGCGAAGAAGGGCTTGAGGGGGGTCCCGTCGGCGTGGATGGCGAGCCCCCCGTTCACCGTCTTCACCCCGCAGGAGAAGGCGTTCCCCGCGGCGCTGGACTCGGTGACGTAGCTGGTGAGGCTGTAGGTGTTGATGAGCCCGTTGGGGTAGCGGGCGAGGAGGCGCTCCAGGGCCAGGACCCGGCCCTGCCGCCTCCGGGCGTAGGCCTGGGCGATGGCGTAGTCCTCCCAGGAAAACCCGTCGTAGACGAAGACGATGAGGTTGCGGTACCGCCTTCCCAAGGAAGGCTGGTTCTGCAGAGCCCCCTGGGTATGGCCCCGGGGCAGGAGGGCCAGGGCCCCCGCAGCCAGGCCACCTTTCAGGATGTCCCTTCGCTTCATGCTTCTCACCTCCGAGTTCAAAGTAAGGAGCGCAAGTCAGGGGAAGGTCAGGGGATAATGACCCCGTGACCCTGGAAGGCCGGATCCTCTCCCCTCGGGGCTTCGTGCGGGGAAGGCTCCACTTTTCCGAGCGCATCCTGGCCGTGGAGGAGGCCCCCGTGGAGGGCCCCTACATCCTCCCCGGCTTCCTGGACCTCCACGTCCACGGGGGGCTAGGGGCGGACGCCATGGAGGGGAAGGAGGCCGTGCTCAGGATGGCCCGCTTCCACCTCCAACACGGCACCACGGGCCTCCTCCCCACCACCGTCACCGCACCCCCGGAGGCCATAGAGAAGGCCCTTCGGGGCATCGCCGAGGCCATGGGGGAATGCGAGGCCCTCCTCGGGGTCCACCTGGAAGGCCCCTTCCTCAGCCCCAAGCGCCTCGGCGCCCAGCCCCCCTTCCCCCAGAAGCCCGACCCCGCCTGGATGGAAGACCTCCTGGCCCGGGCCCCCGTCCGGGTGGTGACCCTGGCCCCCGAGCTCCCCGGGGCCTTGGAGCTGGTGCGCCTCCTGGTAGGCCGGGGCGTCCGGGTGCAGCTCGGCCACACCGCCGCAGGCTACGAGGAGGCCCTCCACGCCCTGGAGGCGGGGGCCCAGGGCTTTACCCACCTCTTCAACGCCATGACCCCCCTCCACCACCGCGCCCCGGGGGTGGTGGGCCTGGCCCTGGAGCGGGGCCTTTGGGCGGAGCTCATCCCCGACGGCCTCCACGTGCACCCCGCCGCCTTGCGCCTCGCCCTGAAGAGCGTCCCCGGCCTCTACTTCGTCACCGACGCCGTGGCCGCGGCGGGGATGCCGGATGGGGTCTACCCCCTGGGGGCCCAGCGGGTGGAGAAGCGGGGGGAGGGGGTGTGGCTCGGGGAAAGCCTGGCGGGGAGCACCCTCACCATGGACCAGGCCCTCCGCAAGCTGGTGGCCTTCGGGCTTTCCCTGGAGGAGGCGGCGCGGAGGCTTTCCACCTACCCCGCCCGCTACCTGGGCCTAAAGGACCGGGGGGAGATCGCCCCTGGCAAGCGGGCGGACCTTTTGGTGCTGGGCGAGGACCTGCGGGTGGAGGCGGTGTACCTGGGGGGAAGGCGGGTGGCCCGGTAGGCCAGCGGTACCCGGGGTCACACCGCCAGCCCCCCGTCCACCAGGACCTGCTGCCCGGTGAGGTAGCCGTTCCGGGGAGAGAGGAGGAAGACGGCCACCTCCGCCGCCTCCTCCGGCTTGCCGTAGCGCCTGAGGGGGATGCCCGCCGTGGTCCTGCGGGCGATCTCCTCCTCCGTGACCCCCTCCCGTTCGGCGTGGGCCAGGTTCCGTCCGCCAGCACGGTGACCACCACCCCGGCCCCCGCCGCCTCCTTAGGCGTGCGGTTCCAGGCCAGAACCTCGTAGCCCGCCCTCGCCAGGTTCTAGACCATGGGCAAGCCCATGCGCCCAAGGCCGATAAACCCTACGCGCCCCATGGCCTCGTCCTAAGGGGCCAGGCGCAGGATTTGGTGTGCCCTTTTCCTGGCCCGCCGCGCCCAGACCGGGGCCTTTCCCGGGTTCCGCCCCGCTTGGGCACTAAACGAAGAAGAGCTTTTCCCGGTCCACCTCCTTGAGGTGACGGATCCCCAACCGGCCCACCTCCTTCACCAGGCGGTCGGCCAGGTGAAGGGGAGCGGGAAGCCGGGGGAAGGCGAAACCGCTCGCCGGGTAGAGGCGGGTCAGATGGAAAATCTGGTGGGCCAGGGCCTCGAGGGGCGTGTCCCCCGCCTCGTGCACCAGCTTCAGGGGTCGGGGCGTGCCCCGGAAATCCCGGTGGACGGTGAGGAGGAGAAAAGTCCTGTCCTCCAAGGGGACGTAAAGCCCGTCCGCCAGGCGCCCCTGCACGGGGTAGACCCGCCCCCCTCCCGACTTGCGCACCGAAACCAAGTCGTAGGCTATGCCTTCCCGGGCAAGGGCCTCCAAGGCCAGGGCGAACTCGTCCTGGGGCACGCGGCCGTCCCGAAGGAGGAGGACCCGGGAAGGAAGCCTCCCCGCCTTGCGTCTGAAGGCCCAGAGGGTCTCCTCCAAGAGGTCCCAGACCACCTCCTGGGGGATCCGCTCCCCGGCCTGGGCCTCGGGGAGGGTCCAGAGGAGATGGCCGCCGTCCCCGCCCACGGCGCAGGCCGCGCCCCCGAAGCGAAAGGACTCCCTTCCGCCAGCGTCAAAGCCCACGGCGAGCTCCGCCGGATAGGCGCCGCTCAGGGCCACCACCTGAAGCCCCGCCTTGGCCAGAAGGCCCAGGAGGGCGTTCTCCCAGCGGTGGCGTTCCTCCTCCCGGAGGGGGACGTTGAGGATTTGGCTGGGAAGGCCCTCCCTGAGGAGAAGGGCCTTCAGGCGGTTGCGGTCTTCCCAGGCCATGGGCGGGGTGAGGACCAGCACGGCCTGGACCCCCTTCTCCTTGGCCTTCCGCAGCGCCTCGCGGAAAGCCAGGCCTTGGGAGGGATGGGCGTGGAGGGTGTGCAAACGGAGGGAAGCCCCGCTCGCCCCAAAGGCCTGGAGCAAGGCCCGCCGGAGAAACTCCGGCCATCCTTGGGCCCCGTCCAGGCGCAAGAGGGCCAGGGCGGTCTCCTGGGCCCGGTAAAGCCCCACGCGGAGGGCGTCCGCAGGCTTGCTCACGGCTCTTCTGCCCATGAGCTTGGGGATGCTCAAGCGGTACGCCTGGGCGCGCACCGCCTCAGGTGTGCCCAGCCCCAGGCGCCGGCCGATCCAGCTGGCGATCTCCCGGGTCCGCCGACGCCGCTCTTCCCAAGGCAAGGAGAGGGCCAGGCTTCCCTCCTCTTCATGAAGGTCTTCCAGGGTAAGGACGGGCACCAAAAGGCCCGTCAGATGGGGGATTGGCTTTCGCGGATCCTTTGGGTCCGCCACCCAGGCCACCCGCCCCCCTTCCCGGCCCTGGAGGCGGCCCTTGGAAGCGTGGTAGTCCAGGAGGCTTAAGCCGCCCGGGAGGGGGAGCTCCTTGGGGTCTTCCTCTCCCAGCCGGAGAAGCTCCCAGGTGCGCCGGTCGTAGGCGTTCCGGACCCGTTTGGGCAGAGGGTGGCCTTGGGCAAGCCAGGCCTCGAGGGACATCTCGCAGAGGATCCGGTAAGCGGGGTCCACCTCCAGGAGGAACGCCCCCGAGTCGGAGACCCAAAGGTCCAAGACCGCCCCCCCAAGCACCCGCCACCCGGGCCCCCGGGCGTGCTCCCTCCGGTACACCGCAAGCCCCTCCACCCAGACCCCCTCGAGGCGCCGGAGGCGCTCCTGAAGGAGCCTTCGGGCCAGAGACGAAAGTGCGCTCCGCTCCCCCGGGTCCTTGGGGTCCAGAGGCTTCCTCCCCTTGGGGTAGAGGCGGTAGGCGTAGGTTTGCCCCATCCGCGCCAAGGTGCCCTCCAAGACCAGGACCTCAGGGGGCGACCAGGAGGCGAGGCCGTCTCCCATGCGCACCGTGACGCCCCCCGCCCGGCGGGCCACCTGGGCGAGAAGGGGATACACCTCCTCCCGCCCCGGAGGAGGGTCCAGAACCACCTCGAGGCGCCAAGGCCTGAGCTCCTCCGGGTTCAGAGGCCGCAGGGCGAAGCGGTTGAGGAACACTTCCGTTTTTCCAAGGTGGTTCATATCTTGGTTCAGATTTGCATAAGAGCTGCCAAGGATCAAGGGAGGGGGGTTTCCCAGCGGCCCAGCCCTACCTCTGTCCGGAGGGAGAAGGAAGACGTCCTCCGGACCCCAGGAAGGCCCCCCCTGCGGCCCCATGCAAAAGGAAGATCCCCTATACTGCGCTCGCGGAGGTGAACCGTGCGCGTGGCCTACGTGCTCTCAAGCCCTAGGGCGGCAAGCCACAAACTCGGCCAGATGATCCTCCCCCAGCTGGAGGCGGGGACCCACGGGGTGGAGGTGGTGGGGATCTTCTTCTTTGACGACAACACCCTGGTGCTGCAGAAAGGGAACCCCATCGGGGAGCGGCTCGCCAAGGTGGCCAAGGAGAAGGGCATCCTCCTCATGATGTGCGACCTCTGCGCTCTGGAGCGGGGCCTGGCCGAGGGGGAGCCCCGCTGGTGCACCCCGGAAGGAGAGGGGCGGAAGACCCCTGGGACGTGCCGGGTGTCTCCCCACGTGGTGGAGGGGGTGGAGGTGGGGTGCTTCCCCGACCTCTACCGGGCTTTGGCGGGCCGGGTGGACCAGGTGATCACCCTGTAGCCGTGGCCCGCCGCGCCGGGAAGTGGAAGGGCCTCCCGCACAAACCCGGGCCTCCCCCTGGTGGGGATGAGGACGCTAATCATGGGCCAGGGTGGGCTGGAGCCGGGTTTCGTCGGTGAGGTCCAGGCGGAGGGGCGTGGCGGAGACGAAGCCCTGGGCCACCGCCCAGCGGTCCGTCCCCTCCTCCGCCTCCTTGAGGGGCCTCGAGGCGAACCAGTAGAAGGGGCGGCCCATGGGGTCCTCCCCCGGGATCACCACCCCCTCGTAGGCCCGCACCGACTGCCGGGTCCAGAGGAACCCTTTGGGCTTGAGCGGCAGGTTCACGTTCACCAGGAAGGGCCGCTCCAGGCGGAGGAGGATTTCCAGGGTCCGGAGGAGCCAGGTGAAGGTGGCGTAGACCTTGCCGTCCTTGAGGGAGAGCTCCACGTTGTAGGGAAGGGAGGCGTACACCCTCTGGTTGCTTCCCCGCCAGGGGAACACCTTGAGGAGGGCGTTAAGGTTTGGGTGAGAGGTCTTCACCAGGGCGTGGGCGTAGCTTCCGTTTCCGAGGTTGATCCGGAGCCACAGGGCTCCTTCCTTGACGAGGAGCCTCAGGTTGAGGTTGCCCCCCTTGGTCTTGTCCCCACGGGAGTAGAGCGTGCCTTGCCGCTTCTCCCTCCACTCCCGCTTGAGCTCCTTCAGGGGCTTACCCGAGAGGTGCCCCCGCTTCAGGGTCTCAAAGAGCTTCCTTCCCCGAAGGCGACCTTCCGGGGGTCTTCTCCTCTCTCCCGGGCGGAGTCCAGAACGGCCTGGGCCTTCAAGACGGCGTCGTCGGCGTGGCGGGTGTTGAGGCGGGAGAAGAAACAGAGGGGGCCGTCCTGCCGTTTGAGGTTCTCCCTGGTCTGACCCTCAAGCAAGCGGTTGTAGGCGTAGCGCACGGCGGCGGAGAAGCGGCGCATGAGGTCCAGGGTGGCCTTGTGGTCTTCTCCGGAAGGGAAGAGGAGGAGGGCGTGGGCTCCGGTGAAGGTTTTCGCCCTCTTCTGCGAGGTACGCTTGCGCGTGACTTTAGGCTTGGCCTTCACCTGTGGCCTCCTGTGGGGGAGTATAGCGCTTCGGGGCTTTTCGTATGTCGCGGGGGCTCGCTGGGGTGAGGTGGCGGGAAGTGAGAGCACGTGAGCGCTGGGGTGAAGTGGTGTGCACTATTTCCCAACTGTTTGCACCTCCCCTCGGGGTCGTGCCTTTCCCCCTGGAGCACCGGGTTGAAGACCCGGAAGTAGGGGGCGGCGTCCACCCCCAGGCCCCCCGCCCACTGCCAGCCCTGGAGGTTCACCGCCCGGTCCCCGTCCAGGAGGAGGTGGCGGAAGGCTTCCTCCGCCCTTTTCCAGGGGAGGAGGAGGTACTTCACCGCAAACTGGGCCGCGTTCATCCGGGCCCGGTTGGAGAGGAAGCCCGTGGCGTGGAGCTCCCGCATGGCGGCGTCCACCAGGGGGACGCCGGTCCTCCCCTCGTACCAGGCGCGGAAGAGGGCCTCGTCCTCCTGCCAGGGGAGGGCCTGGAACCTCGGGTCCAGGGGCCTTTCCGCCATCCAAGGGAAGTGGTAGAGGAGGTGGTAGGAGAAGTCCCGCCAGAGGAGCTCCGCCACCCACTTCCTCGCTCCCTCCCCGCCCCGCCTTTCCGCCTCCCAGGCGGCAAGCCGCGGGGAGAGGACCCCGAGGGCGAAGTAGGGGGAAAGCCTCGAGCCCCCCTCCCCGTCCAGCCGGTCCCGTTCCTCGGCGTAGCGGGGAAGCTTGGCCTCGAGGAAGGCCCGAAGCCCCGCGAGGGCCGCCTCCTCCCCCGGCTCGGGGAGGGGAAGCCCCGGGTCTTCCCGGGGGATCTCCCCCTCCTCCGGCCCTTTGGGTAAGGCCTCGGGAGGGGGAAGGGGCGGGGCGGCTCCCCGGTAGAGGCGGCTAAAAGGGGTGTAGACCCGGTAGGGCTTGGGGAGGTCGGGGGGGAGGAGGTGGGGGGCGGGGAGGAGGTGGAGGGGGACGGGAAGGGCCTCTTGCACCCTCGCGTCCCGGTGGCGGCCATAGGGGGTGTAACTTCTTAGGGCGTAGACGGCCTTGGCCCGAAGCCTCTTCGCCGCCTCGGGCACCTTCTCCCAAGGGAGGCCCTCCAGGACCCAAAGGGCCCCGCCCCGGGCCCGGTAGGCCTCCCGCAGGGCCCGGACGTTCTCCAGGAACCAGGCCCGCCGCCTCGGGGTGGTCTTCAGGTTGTTGGGGTCCAGGACCACGAGGCCCACCACCGGCCCCTGGGCCAGGGCCTCTAGGAGGGCCGGGTGGTCGTGGAGGCGGAGGTCGCCCCGGTGCCAGACGAGAAAGAGGCCCATCAGGGGCTTTCCTCCAGTCTCGGGGGAAAGCGGGCGGCGAGGAAGGCCTTGGGGACGAGAAGGACCCGTTCCCAGGCCTTGAGGTGGGCCCGCCTTCCCAAGTTGTCGTAGCCGGAAAGCCTGAGCTTGTCCAGGATGCCCCGGTACTGCAAGGCGGCGAGGGCGATGGCCGCCCGGCCCACCTTGAGGTGGCCTAGGCCCGCAAGCCCCTCCCGGTAAAGGGCCCGGGCCTTCCCCTCCAGGTGGGCCATGAGGGCCCGGTACTCCGGCGTGATCCGCCCGGCCTCCAGGTCGCTCAGGTGCACCCCGTAGGCCTTCAGGAGCTCCGAGGGCAGGTAGACCCGGTCCCGCTCCAGGTCCTCCCCCACGTCCCGGAGGATGTTGGTGAGCTGCATGGCCTGCCCCAGCTTCACCGCCCGGGCTTCCGCCTCCTTGCCGCCCCCGGCGATGGGGGCCATCATCCGCCCCACGGTGCCCGCCACCTGGTAGCAGTAGCGGAGGAGCTCCGCCTCCGTCCCGAGCCGCACGGGGCCGAGGTCCGTTTGGAAGCCCTCCCGCATGTGGAGGAAGGCCTCAAAGGGGATGTCCCAGCGCTCCAGGGCCCAGGCGAGGCCCTTCTCCCACTCGGCGAGGGGCCTTCCCCGGTAGGCCCGCTCCACCCCCGCCCACCAGGCCTCGAGGGCCTCCGGGCCCCCGCCCTCCCCGTCCACCGCCTCGTCCCCCAGGCGGCAGGCGGCGTAGACCGCCCAGGCCCCCTTGCGGGCCTCCTTGGGGAAGAGGAGGCTTCCCAGGTAGAAGGTGGCAGAGTGAGCGCGGAGGACGCGGAGGAGGGCTTTCCAGTCGGGCTCCATACTTGCGGGCATTTTCATTCTAGGCGGCCTCGGGGACTTTTGCCCCGACTACACTCCGCAGAGATGTACAAAAGCTTGACAAAACCTATACATCGCCCTACCCTAAGGGCATGACCTCCTCCGGGGTGTACACCATCGCCGAGGTGGAAGCCATGACCGGCCTTTCCGCCGAGGTGCTCCGCCAGTGGGAGCGCCGCTACGGCTTCCCCAAGCCCCGGCGTACCCCGGGAGGGCATCGCCTCTATAGCGCGGAAGACGTGGAGGCCCTGAAGACGATCAAGCGCTGGCTGGAGGAGGGGGCCACGCCTAAAGCGGCCATCCGCCGCTACCTGGCCCAGGGGGTGCGCCCCGAGGACCTGGGGACCGGCCTCCTCGAGGCCCTCCTCCGGGGGGACCTCGCCGGGGCCGAGGCCCTCTTCCGCCGGGGGCTCAGGTTTTGGGGCCCGGAGGGCGTCCTGGAGCACCTCCTCCTCCCCGTTCTCCGGGAGGTGGGGGAGGCCTGGCACCGGGGGGAGATCGGGGTGGCGGAGGAGCACCTGGCCTCCACCTTTCTCCGGGCGAGGCTCCAGGAGCTTCTGGACCTCGCGGGCCTTCCTCCGGGGCCCCCCGTCCTCGTCACCACCCCTCCCGGGGAGCGGCACGAGATCGGGGCCATGCTCGCCGCCTACCACCTCCGCCGCAAAGGGGTCCCCGCCCTCTACCTCGGCCCCGACACCCCCCTCCCCGACCTCAGGGCCTTGGCCCGGCGGCTCGGGGCGGGGGCGGTGGTCCTCTCCGCCCTCCTTTCCGAGCCTTTAAGGGCCCTCCCCGACGGGGCCCTTAAGGACCTCGCCCCCCGGGTCTTCCTCGGGGGGCAGGGGGCGGGGCCGGAGGAGGCCAGGAGGCTCGGCGCCGAGTACATGGAGGACCTGAAGGGCCTCGCCGAGGCGCTTTGGCTCCCTAGGGGGCCGGAAAAGGAGGCGATATGAAGAGGTTTGCCCGGAAGGAAACCATCTACCTCAGGGGGGAGGAGGCCCGCACCCTCTACCGCCTGGAGGAGGGCCTGGTGCGGGTGGTGGAGCTCCTCCCCGACGGCCGCCTCATCACCCTGCGCCACGTTCTTCCCGGGGACTACTTCGGGGAGGAGGCCTTGGAGGGTAAGGCCTACCGCTACACCGCCGAGGCCATGACGGAGGCGGTGGTCCAGGGGCTGGACCCCAGGGCCATGGACCACGAGGCCCTGCACCGGGTGGCGCGGAACCTCGCCCGGCAGATGCGCCGGGTCCAGGCCTACGAGGCCCACCTGCAGACGGGGGAGCTCCGCGCCCGCATCGCCCGCTACCTCCTCTTCCTGGCGGACACCCCGCTTTCGGCCCGGGACAGGCAGGGCATCTACGTTACCGTCTCCCACGAGGAGATCGCCGACGCCACCGCCTCCATCCGCGAGTCCGTCTCCAAGGTCCTCGCCGACCTCCGCCGGGAGGGGCTCATCGCCACCGCCTACCGCAGGATCTACCTCCTGGACCTCGCCGCCTTGGAGCGGGAGGCGGGTGGCGTCCTGGAGGCGGCCTGAATGCTGGTCTTCGTCGTCGGCGGAACGGGCTTCGTGGGCCAGGAGGTGGTGCGCCTCCTTTTGGCGCGGGGCCACACCCCCCTGGTCCTCGCCCGCAGGTCCAGGCCCCTCCCCGAGGGAGCGGTCCTGGTGGAGGGGGACATCGCCCGGGAGGTGCCGGACCTCAAGGGGGCGGAGGCCGCCATCTACCTCGCGGGGATCATTCGGGAAAGGGGCCAGACCTTCCGGGCGGTGCACGTGGACGGGGTGAGGAACCTCCTAAGGGCCATGGAACGGGCCGGGGTGGGCCGCCTCCTCCACATGTCCGCCCTGGGGGCGAGGCCCGAGGCCCCAAGCCGTTACCACCGGACCAAGGCGGAAGGGGAGGCCCTGGTGCGCCAAAGCGGCTTCTCCCACGCCATCTTCCGCCCAAGCCTCATCTTCGGCCCCGGGGACGAGTTCTTTGGCGGTGTCCTGAGGGGCCTCGTCTGCGCCCCCTTGCCCTTCGTGCCCCTCATCGGGGACGGAAGCTTCCCCTTTAGGCCCGTGTACGTGGGGGACGTGGTGGAGGTCTTCGTGGGGGCCTTGGAGCGGGGCCTCGAGGGAACCTACGACCTGGTGGGGCCTAGGGAGTACACCTTCCGCGAGCTCCTCCAGCTGGTGATGGAGGTCCTGGGGCGGAGGAAGCCCTTTCTTTCCCTTCCCCTTTGGCTCATGGACCGCCTCGTCCCCCTCCTTTCCCCCTTGCCCTTTGCCCCCCTCACAAAGGACCAGTACCTCATGCTCAAGGAAGGGAACACCGCCCCCTTCCCCGAGGCCCTAAGGGAGCTTCTGCCCGCGCCCCAGGCCCTGGAGGAGGTCTTGCCCCAGTACCTCCGCTGTTAAGATTTAGCTCTTCGGGGTGAAGAAGAGGGGTTTGCCCGTGGAGGTAAGGGGGTGCGGTAAGCCTCCTTCATGGACTTCTTTGTCCCTAGGGCTAAGCTCACGGAGTACCTCCTCAACCCCAAACACCCCGAGGGGGGAAGCAAGGCCCGCTTCTTCATGGCCCTGGGTTTTTCCCCGGGGAATCCCGAGGCCCTGGAAAGGGCCTTGCTCCGCCATGCCGAGGAGGCGGAGGAGGTGGCCCGCAGACCGGGCTTCCTGGGCGAGGGTCTGGTGTGGGTCCTTAGGGGTCCCCTTCGCGGCCCTAGGCGGGAGGTTCTTTTGCAGAGCGTCCGGTATCTTGGGAAGGAGGGTGCGGCGGCCCGTTTGGTGACGGCCTACCCGTGGAGGGGGGGATGATCCGGGAGCACGATTTGGTGGTCCTGAAGCGGGACAAGGGGGAGTGGGGCCTCGAGGCCGTGGACGTGGGGACCGTAGTCCTCATCTACCCCCACGGGGGGTACATGGTGGAGTTCGTGGACCACGAAGGGAACACTTTGGCCCTTCTAGGCCTGGCGGAGGAGGAGGTCGCCCCCTTAAGGGGCCCCGCCCTCCTGCGGGCCAAGAGCCCTTGAGGGAAAGCCCGTAGGCCCGGCCCCCCGTGGCGGGGTCCAGCCTCTTCTTCCTCCCAGGTGAAGCCCCTACCTTGGGGCCGAGCCTGCCCGAGCGGTATGGGATGCCCGAATGAGGCTGGGGAAGCTTCTTTCGGGCCCCGGGGGTGCTTAGAGGCCGCCACCAAGGTGAACTGGGGCACGCTTCCAGGCCACGGCCGGGGTTACCCTTCCCCCCAAAGGGGGTGGCGGGTGGACCGCAGGCGTTTCCTCTCCGGTGCGGGGCTTTTTTGGCGGCGGGAGGCCTTTCCTTGGGCCGGGCCCAGGGGCGCGCGCCCAAGGGGGTGAACGGGGGCGGCTTTTACCGCTTCCGGGTAGGGGGGATCCAGGTGGTGGTCCTCTCCGACGGCCAGTCCCCTCCAGGCCCCCTCCTCCCCAACTGGGGGGCGAACCCGGAGCTCCAGGAGGTCTTCCGCAGGACGCTTGTGGAGCACTTCCTGGACCCGGAGACTACCCGTAACAACTTCAACCCGGTGCTCCTGGACCTGGGGGAGGCCAGGCTCCTCGTGGACACGGGGAGGGGTGCGGGAAGCGGGGGGCGGCTCCTCGCCCACCTGGAGCTTGCCGGCTACCTTCCCGAGGACATCACCCACGTCTTCCTCACCCACGGCCACCCCGACCACATCGGGGGACTGGTGGACGGGGAGGGGCGGCCCGTCTTCGCCAAGGCGGAGCACCTCATGGGCCGGGTGGACCTCGAGTTCTGGCTTCAAAACCCCTCGCCCGCAGTGCAAAGGGCCCTCGTGCCCCTTAAGGAGCGCGTCCGGCCCGTGGAGGACGGGGAGGAGATCCTCCCGGGGGTGCGGGCGGTGGCCTCCTTCGGCCACACCCCGGGGCACATGAGCCTCGAGGCCACCTCCGAGGGAAAGGGGTTCTTCATTTTTGGGGATGCGGCGGGCCACTACCTCCTCTCCCTCCGCTTCCCCCAGGCCTACCTGGGCTTTGACATGGACAAGGCGCAGGTGGTGCGGACCCGGGCCCGCCTCTTCCAGAAGGTCTCGGAGAAGCGGAGCCTGATCACCGCCTACCACTTCCCCTGGCCCGCCGTTGGGTACATCCGGCGGGAAGGGGAGGGCTACGCCTTCGTCCCGGCCTTCTTTGAGTTTTAGGGCCTCTTCCCGGGACCTCGAGGCCCTTATGGGGAGGGTGGAGGCCTCTGGAGTCCTCGCCGTCCACCCTCCCCGGTTCGGGGGCCCTAAGTGGCGGGATCAATGCGCGGACGCTCAGGGCTGGGCCCGCGCGATCCGCTCCCGGTACCAGAGGGCGCTCCTTTTAGGGATGCGCCTCTGGCTGGGGAAGTCCACGTAGTAGAGGCCGAAGCGCCGGGTGTAGCCGAAGGCCCACTCAAAGTTGTCCATGAGGCTCCAGACGAAGTAGCCCCTGAGGTCCACCCCTTCCTCCCGGGCCCGGAGGGCGGCCTCCACGTGGGCCTCGAGGTAGGCCACCCGCTCAGGGTCCTCCACGACGGCCTCTCCCGTCCAGAGGTCGGGATAGGCGGCCCCGTTTTCCGTGATGTAAAGGGGCCAGGGCACCTCCCGGCCGAGGCGCTTCAAGAGGTGGTAAAGCCCCTCGGGGTAGACCTCCCACCCCATGGCCGTGACCGGCCCTTCCGGGGGAAGGTAGCGCACGGGCAAAGGCCCCGTCCCCGGGGCCACGCGGACGGGGGCGTAGTAGTTCACCCCCAGGAAGTCCAGGGGCCTGGCGATCGCCTCCAGGTCACGGGAGAGGATGGGAGTGGGCGGGGGGTCTTGAAAGGGGCTTTCGGGATACCCCCTGCCCAGGATGGGGTCCAGGAAGTAGCGGTTGTGGTAGCGGTCAGCCACGTCCACCGCCTCGGGGTCCTCGCCGTACACCGGGGCGAAGTTGAGGACGATCCCTACCCGCTTCGCCCCCGCGGCCCTCAAGGCCTCCACGGCGAGGCCGTGCCCCAGGAGGAGGTGGTGGGCGGCGCGAAGGGCTGCCTCCAGGTTTCTGAGGCCGGGGGCGTGTTCCCCCGTCCAGTGCCCGAGGAAGGCCGAGCACCAGGGCTCGTTCAGGGTAGCGAAGAAGGGCACCCGGTCGGCGAGGGTCCGGGCCACCGCCTCGGCGTACTCGGCGAAGGCGAAGGCCGTCTCCCGGCTCCGCCAGCCTCCCCGGTCCTCCAGGGCCTGGGGCAGGTCCCAGTGGTAGAGGGTGAGGAAGGGCGTGATCCCCGAAGCGAGCAGCCGGTCCACCAGGCGGTCGTAGAAGGCGAGGCCCTTGGGGTTGATCCGTCCCCGGCCCTCGGGGAGGATCCGGGGCCAGGCCACGGAGAAGCGGTAGGCCCCCACCCCGAGGGATTGCATCAGGGCGATGTCCTCCTCGTAGCGGCGGTAGTGGTCGCAGGCGGGCTCCCCTGTGCTTCCGTCCCGGATGGCCCCCGGGCGCTGGGCGAAGGTGTCCCAGATGGAAGGCCCCCGCCCGTCCTCCTGGGTGGCCCCCTCGATCTGGTAGGCGCTGGTGGCTACCCCCCACAGAAACTTTTCGGCGTTCTCGGCCATGCGCGTTCCTCCTCCCAACGCCTAGCCCTTCACCGCCCCGGCAGTGAGGCCTTGGATGAGCTGGCGCTGCGCGAAGAAGAAGACGACGAGGACGGGCAGCGTGGCCACCGTGGCGGCGGCCATGACCAGGTCGTAGCGGTTCTGGTAGTTGCCCACGAAGTTGCGGATGCCCACGGGAATGGTGGCTGTGGCCTCGGTGGTGAGGACCTGGGCGAAGAGGAGCTCGTCCCAGGCGGTGAGGAAGATGTAGACGGCCGTGGCCGCGAGGCCCGGGAGGGCCAGGGGCAGGATCACCCGGTGGAAGGCCTGGAAGGGCGTGGCCCCGTCCACCATGGCCGCCTCGTAGAGCTCCTGGGGGATGGCCTGGAGGGCTGCCAGGTAGGTGACCATGACGAAGGGCCAGCTCCGCCACACCGTGGGCAGGACGATGGCCACGAAGGTGAGGGGGCCGATGAGCCAGTGGGGCTTTTGCGGAAGGAGGCCGAGAACGTCCACGAGGAGGTGGTTGATGACCCCTTCCTTGAGCCATATGAAGCCCCAAAGGAGCCCCACCACGTAGCTCGGCACCACCCAGGGGAGGAGGATGAGGCTCCGCCAAAGCCCCCGGAGGAAGAGGGGCCGGTTCAGGAGGTGGGCCACCAAAAGCCCCAGGGAGAGGTTCAAGGCGTTGACCACCAGGGTGTAGAGGAGGGTGGTGCGCACTCCTGGGAGACCCGGGCGGTGCCGTTGAGAACCCGGGACACCGTGGCCGGGGAAACGCCCGCGCGACGGGCCACTTCGGCGATGGTGGGGCCGCCTAGGATTTAAGGCCTACGAGGAGCTCTCCCTGCCCGCCTTGGCCCGGCCCCACCTCGAGGCCCTGCGGGACGCCACCCTGGAGACCGTCCACCTGGCGGTCCTGGACGGGAAGGAAGTGGTCTACATTGACAAGGTGCCGGGCAAAAGGGAGCTCCTTCTCGCCAGCCAGATCGGGAGCCGCTTCCCCGCCCAGTCCACCGCCTTGGGCAAGGCCCTTCTCGCTTTCCTGCCGGAGGAGAGGTGGCCCATGGCTTTTACCCCGGGGCTCAAACGCACCCCCAACACCCTGAGCGACTTCGCCCGCTTCCGGGAGGAGCTCCTCGCCACAAGGGCCCGGGGCTACGCCCTGGACCTCGAGAAGAACGAGCCCGGCGTGCGGTGCGTGGCCGCCCCCATCCTCAACGGCCGGGGCGAGCCCGTGGCCGCCGTGAGCGTCTCCACCGCCGCCATTTACCTGGACGAGGAGAGGCTTTCCGAGGTGGCGGCCGAGGTGGTCAGGACCGCCCAGAGGATCAGCCGGGAGCTTGGGGGCTAAGGAGGTGGCTTAAGCGCTGGGCCCCGGAATACCCCTCCTACGCCCCCAAGGACCCCGTGGTGGACCTGGAGGAGGCGAGAAGGCGCTACCTGCGCCTGGCGAGGGATCTCGCCCGAGGGTAGGCGGGGGTACACTCCCGGGGCGGGCTTCCCCGGTAGAGTGCGGGCATGTTCAGGCGAAGGACCCGGAAAAGGCCCTCGAGGCCATCGCCCTCTTCCGCTACGCCCTGGCGGCCCTCTTCCTCCTCCTGGGCCTCCCCATGGCCCCGCCCAGGGTACCGCCCCCTGGTGCGCCGTTAAGATGCTCCCATGAAGCGCCTTTCCCTGAGGGAGGCCTGGCCCTACCTGAAAGACCTCCAGCAAGACCCCCTCGCCGTCCTGCTGGAGTGGGGCCGGGCCCACCCCCGGCTCTTCCTTCCCCTGCCCCGCTTCCCCCTGGCCCTGATCTTTGACCCCGAGGGGGTGGAGGGGGCGCTCCTCGCCGAGGGGACCACCAAGGCCACCTTCCAGTACCGGGCCCTCTCCCGCCTCACGGGGAGGGGCCTCCTCACCGACTGGGGGAAAAGCTGGAAGGAGGCGCGCAAGGCCCTCAAAGACCCCTTCCTGCCGAAGAGCGTCCGCGGCTACCGGGAGGCCATGGAGGAGGAGGCCCGGGCCTTCTTCGGGGAGTGGCGGGGGGAGGAGCGGGACCTGGACCACGAGATGCTCGCCCTCTCCCTGCGCCTCCTCGGGCGGGCCCTCTTCGGGGAGCCCCTCTCCCCAAGCCTCGCGGAGCACGCCCTTAAGGCCCTGGACCGGATCATGGCCCAGACCCGAAGCCCCCTGGCCCTCCTGGACCTCGCCGCCGAAGCCCGCTTCCGGAAGGACCGGGGGGCCCTCTACCGCGAGGCGGAGGCCCTCATCGTCCACCCGCCCCTCTCCCACCTTCCCCGAGAGCGCGCCCTGAGCGAGGCCGTGACCCTCCTGGTGGCGGGCCACGAGACGGTGGCGAGCGCCCTCACCTGGTCCTTTCTCCTCCTCTCCCACCGCCCGGACTGGCAGAAGCGGGTGGCCGAGAGCGAGGAGGCGGCCCTCGCCGCCTTCCAGGAGGCCCTGAGGCTCTACCCCCCCGCCTGGATCCTCACCCGGAGGCTGGGAAGGCCCCTCCTCCTGGGAGAGGACCGGCTCCCCCGGGCACCACCCTGGTCCTCTCCCCTACGTGACCCAGAGGCTCCACTTCCCCGATGGGGAGGCCTTCCGGCCCGAGCGCTTCCTGGAGGAAAGGGGGACCCCTTCCGGGCGCTACTTCCCCTTTGGCCTGGGGCAGAGGCTCTGCCTGGGGCGGGACTTCGCCCTCCTCGAGGGCCCCATCGTCCTCAGGGCCTTCTTCCGCCGCTTCCGCCTAGACCCCCTCCCCTTCCCCCGGGTCCTCGCCCAGGTCACCCTGAGGCCCGAAGGCGGGCTTCCCGCGCGGCCTAGGAAGGGGGTGCGGGCGTGACCTACCTGGCCTTCCACCTCGTCTTCCTCCTCCCGCCCCTGCTCATCCTCCTGGCCACGGGCTTTCCCCGGCCCCCCAGGCTCTGGGCCTACCTCCTCATGCCCCTCATCGCCCTCGTCTACACCACCCCCTGGGACAACTACCTGGTGTGGCAGGGGGTCTGGGGCTACCCGGAGGGGAGGGTCCTCCTGCGCCTCGGCTACGTGCCCCTGGAGGAGTACCTCTTCTTCCTCCTCCAGCCCCTCCTCACCGGGGCCTTCCTCCACCGGGTGGCGGGGGCGCCGCCCCCAGGGGCAGGCGGCCTCGCCCGGGTGGCGGGGGGCGGGATGTGGCTTCTTCTGGCCGCCCTGGGGGTCCTCCTCCTGGCCCTGGGAGGGCGGTACCTCTACCTGGGGCTCACCCTCGCCTACTTCGCCCCCGTCTTCGTCCTGCAGTGGGCCTTCGGAGGAGACCTCCTCTGGGGCTGGCGGCGGGCCCTCCTCCTCGGGGCGGGCCTCCCCACCCTCTACCTCTGGTTCGCCGACGCCTGGGCCATCCGGGAGGGGATCTGGTGGATCTCCCCCCGGTACACCCTGGGCCTTGGGGCCTTTGGGCTCCCCCTGGAGGAGATGGCCTTCTTCCTCTTCACCAACCTGGCCGTGGTCCAGGGCCTCCTCCTCGCCTGGCACCCCGAGGCCCTGAGGCGCCTAAGATAGCCCCGTGGCCGACCTCTGGAAGACCCTAAAGGAAAGGCCCACGGGCAAGGCCCTGCGCCTCCTGGTGGAGGCCCTGGTCCTCCGGAGCCTCAAGGAAAGCCTCCGGGGAGTCTACCTGCGGGGGGAGGCGCCCGAAGGTCCCCTGGTCCTCGCCCTGAACCACCACGGCTTCTTTGACGGCCACCTGGCGTGGCTTCTGGGGAAGCTCTGCCGTAGGCCCCTAAGCCTCCTCGTGGCCGAGGAGAACCTTCGGGCCTACCCCGTGCTGAAGCTCGCCGGGGCCCTCGAGGCGGGAAGGGTCCGGGAGGCCCTGCGAAGGCTCAGGCGGGGGAGTGGGTGGCCCTCTTCCCCGAGGGGGAGATGCGCTACCCTGGGCCCCTGGGGCCCCTCAGGGAGGGGGCCAACTGGCTCGCGGGGAAGGCGGGGGTTCCCCTCCTCCCCGTGGCCCTAAGGGTGGTCCTCCGGGGGTACGAGCACCCCGAGGCCTTCGTCTGGATCGGGAAGCCCGTCCCCCCCGGGGAGGAAGCCGGAGCCCTAGGGGGGCTTCTCCAGGCGCTGGACGCCCTCCTCGCCAAAACCCACCCCCGGGAGGTGCCGGAGGGCTTCCGGGAGGTGCTTCGGGGGAGGCGGAGCCTGGAGGAAAGGGTGCTTCCCCTGGTGAGGCTGCTCCGGCCATGAGCGGGGACTTCTTCTTCGGGGTCTTCCTCTTCCTCCTCCTGAGGTGGCTCGCCCTCCTCTTTAACCTTCTCGCCTTCCCCCGCCTAAGGCCCCACCCCACGCCCCCAAGGCCCACGGCCTCCCTCCTCGTCCCGGCGAGGAACGAGGCGGAAAACCTAAAGAAGACCCTCCCCGTCCTCCTCCGCCAGGGGGCCCTCGAGGTCCTCGTCCTGGACGACCTCTCCGAGGACGGCACCGCCCAAGCCGCCCTGGAGGTGGCCGGGCACCACCCCGCCTTCCGCCTCCTCCGGGGCACCCCCCTGCCCCCGGGCTGGACGGGGAAGAACTGGGCCTGCTTCCAGCTCGCCCAGGAGGCGCGGGGGGAGGTCTTGGTCTTCACCGACGCCGACGTCCTCTGGGAGGAGGGGGCCCTCGGCGGGCTTCTGGAGGCCCTGGAGGGAAAGGAGATGGTCTCCGCCCTCCCCCGGCAGGAGGTGGACCTTAGGGAGGGCGCCCTGGTGGCCTTCGTGATGAACGGGCTCTTCTCCTTCCTCCCCCACCCCCTTCTGGAAGGGCTACGGGTGGCGAACGGCCAGGTGCTGGCCTTCCGTAGGGAAGCCTACCTCGCCCTCGGGGGCACGAGGCGGTGAAGGGAGAGGTCCTGGAGGACGTGGCCCTGGCCCGAAGGGCGCGGACCTACGGCCTCTTCCTGGGCGGGGGGCTTTTCCGGGCGCGGATGTACCGGGGCTATGGGGAGGCGGTGGCGGGCTTTGCGAAGAACTTTCTGGCGGTCCACCTGAAGAACCCCGCCGTCCTCCTGGGCTCCGCCTTCTACCACCTCGCCCTCTACACCCTGCCCTGGTTCTTCGGGCGGTGGGAGCTCGGGCTCATGGGCCTCCTGGAGCGGCTTTGGGTGCAGAAGGCCCTCGGGGGGCCCCTCTGGCCCGCCCTCCTCACGCCCCTCGCCCCCTTCTCCTCCTCCCCGTCTACCTCCTGGCCCTCCTCCCGGGGAGGCGGTGGAAGGGGCGGAAGGTGTAGGGGGCGTGGCCTCTGAACTAGACAGACCGGTCTTTTCCGTGTACCCTGAGGGGGTGAAGGCCATCTGGCAACTCCAAGAGGCCAAAGCCCGCTTTTCCGAGGTGGTGGAGCGGGCCCTCAAGGGGGAGCCCCAGCTCGTCCTCCGGCGGGGTAAGAAGGCGGTGGTGGTGCTGGACTGGGAGACCTACGCCCGGCTCACGGGGGAAGAGGCCTCGGTCCTCGAGGCCCTAAGACCCCCCAAGACCCTCCCCAATGAGGAGGTGGAAGCCCTCTTCCAAAGGCAAAAGACGGGCTTCCGGGAGGTGGACTTCTGAGGTACCTGCTGGACACCAACGTGGTCTCCGAGGCCGTCAAGCGGCGGCCTCACCCCAAGGTGGTGGCCTTCCTGCGCCACCTTAAAGTGGGGGAGGCGTACCTCTCCGCCCTCACCTTGGGCGAACTGGTCCAGGGGGTGGCCCGGGCCCCGGAGGCCCGAAGGGCCATCCTCAGCCGATGGCTCTCGGGGCTGAAGGCGAGCTTCTCGGGGCGGATCCTTCCCCTGGACGCCGAGGTGATGGAGCTCTGGGGCGAGCTCACCGGAAACGCCATGAGGGAGGGCAAGCCCCTCTCTCCCCTAGACGCCATGCTGGCGGCCACGGCCCTGCGGCACGGCCTGATCCTGGCCACCCGGAACACCGAGGACTTCCGCCACGTTCCCGTGCCCCTCGTGAACCCCTGGGAAGGGTAACCCTAGGCGGCCTCACAGGCCCACCTTCTCCTCCGGGGTAATCCCTGTGTGGGCCAGGCCCAACTCGGCGGGGGAGTGGCCTGGTAGACTCCTCCCCATGCGGGCCATCGTCATCGGAAGCGGGGTAGGAGGGCTCTCCGCGGCCATCCGCCTCGCCGCCATGGGCCTTCAGGTCCTGGTCCTGGAAAAGCTCCCGGGGCCCGGAGGCCGGGCCTTCGTCCACCGGGCGGAGGGCTTCACCTTTGACATGGGGCCCACGGTGATCACCGTCCCCCCTTTCCTGGAGGACCTCTTCGCCACCGCTCCAGGCGACCCCAGGCTCTACCCCGACTTCCCGGAGGAGGAAGGGCTTAAGCACACGGAGCGCTACGTGAGGCTCGTCCCCTTGGACCCCTTCTACCGCCTCCACTTCCCGGACGGCACCTACTTTGACTACAAGGACGACCCCGAGCACCTGGAGGGCGAGGTCGCCCGCCTCGCCCCGGAGGACCTCGAGGGCTACCGCCGCTTTGAGGCCCACGCCAAGGCCCTCTTCCAGAAGGGCTTTCTGGAACTCGGCTTCACCCACTTCGGAAGCCTCCTGGACCTCCTCAAGGTGGCCCCGGACCTCCTCCGCCTGGACGCGGTGCGGCCCCTTTTCGGCGTGGTCTCCCGCTACTTCAAGAACCCCAAGACCCGGCAGATCTTCTCCTTTGAGCCCCTCCTCATCGGAGGGAACCCCCTCCAGGTGCCCGCCCTCTACGCCATGATCCACTTCGTGGAGCGGCGCTGGGGGTGCACTTCGCCATGGGGGGGACGGGGGCCTTGGTGCGGGGGCTCGTCAGGAAGCTGGAGGAGCTTGGCGGGGAGATCCGCTATGGCGCCCCCGTGCGCCGCATCCTCACCAAGGGGCGGCGCGCCGTGGGGGTGGTCCTCCAGGACGGGGAGAAGCTCGCGGCCGACCTCGTGGTCTCCAACGCCGACTACGTCCACACCTACGGCGAGCTCCTCGCCCCCGAGGACCGCACCTGGAACGGCGACTGGCGCCTCAAGCGCACCAGGCTCTCCATGAGCCTCTTCGTGGCCTACTTCGGCTTCCGGGCCCGGGGGGACGAGGGGGAAAGGCTCAAGCACCACAACGTCCTCTTCTCCCACCGCTACGAGGGGCTTCTCCGGGACATCTTCTGGCGGAAGGTCCTCCCCGAGGACTTCGCCCACTACCTCCACCTCCCCACCCTCACCGACCCCTCCCTGGCCCCTCCCGGGCACCACGCCGCCTACACCCTGATCCCTGTGCCCCACAACGGGAGCGGCCTGGACTGGGGGAGGCTCGGCCCAGCGTACCTGGAAAAGGCCCTCCGCTACCTGGACGAGGCGGGGTACCTCCCCGGGCTCATGGACCGCCTGGTCTACACCCACTTCATCACCCCGGACTACTTCCAGTGGACCCTGAATAGCCACCTGGGCAACGCCTTCGGTCCCGAGCCCGTGCTCTGGCAGACGGCCTCCTTCAGGCCCAAGAACCGCTCCGAGGACGTGAAGGGGCTCTACCTGGTGGGGCAGAGCTACCAGCCGGGGGCAGGGCTTCCCAGCGTGATGATGTCCGCCAAGATCACGGCCCGGCTCATCGCCCACGACCTGGGCCTGGAAAAGGCCCCTAAGGGCCTTCTGGAGGCGCGGGGGTGAACATCCGGGAGAGGAAGCGGAAGCACCTCGAGGCCTGCCTGGAAGGCGAGGTGGCCTACCAGAAGACCACCACGGGGCTGGAAGGCTTCCGCCTCCGCTACCAGGCCCTGGCGGGCCTCGCCCTGAGCGAGGTGGACCTCACCACCCCCTTCCTGGGGAAGACCCTGAAGGCCCCCTTCCTCATCGGGGCCATGACCGGGGGGAGGAAAACGGGGAGAGGATCAACCTGGCCCTGGCGGAGGCCGCGGAGGCCTTAGGGGTGGGGATGATGCTGGGCTCGGGCAGGATCCTTCTGGAGCGCCCCGAGGCCCTAAGGAGCTTCCGGGTGCGGAAGGTGGCCCCAAAGGCGCTCCTCATCGCCAACCTGGGCCTCGCCCAGCTCAGGCGCTACGGGCGGGACGACCTCCTCCGGCTCGTGGAGGCCCTGGAGGCGGACGCCCTCGCCTTCCACGTGAACCCCCTGCAGGAGGCGGTGCAGCGGGGGACACGGACTTCCGGGGCCTTTTGGAGAGGCTCGCCGAACTCCTCCCCCTCCCCTTCCCCGTGATGGTGAAGGAGGTGGGGCACGGCCTCTCCCAGGAGGCGGCCCTGGCCCTACGGGACCTCCCCCTGGCGGCGGTGGACGTGGCCGGGGCCGGGGGACGAGCTGGGCCCGGGTGGAGGAGTGGGTGCGCTTCGGGGAGGTGCGCCACCCGGAGCTCTGCGAGATCGGGATCCCCACGGCGCGGGCCATCCTCGAGGTGCGGGAGGTCCTGCCCCACCTCCCCCTCGTGGCCTCCGGCGGGGTCTACACGGGGACGGACGGGGCCAAGGCCCTGGCCCTGGGGGCGGACCTCCTGGCGGCGGCCCGCCCCCTCCTCAGGCCCGCCCTGGAGGGGGCGGAAAGGGTGGCCGCCTGGATCGGGGACTACCTGGAGGAGCTCAGGACCGCCCTCTTCGCTATCGGGGCCAAGAGCCCGAAGGAGGCCCGGGGGCGGGTGGAGCGGGTGTAGACTGGAGGCGTGAGGGGCGTGAGGGCCCCGGAAGAAAGCCTTCGCGAAGTCCTCGCCCGCTTTCCCCAGGTCCAGGCCGCCTTCCTCTTCGGCTCCCGCGCCGAGGGAAGGGCGCGGGCGGACAGCGACTGGGACCTCGCCCTCCTCCTCTCCCCGGAGGAGCCCGACCCCACCCTCGAGGTCCTGGGGGCCCTGGTGGAAGCGGGGCTGGAACGGGTGGACCTGGTCCTCCTCCACAGGGCCCCGCCCCTTCTCGCCTTCCTCGCCGTGATGGGGAAGCCCGTCTTTCTCCGCGAAGGTTTTGACCTCGGAAGCTACGTCTCCCGCGTGGCCCGAGAATGGTGGGACACCGAGCCCCTCCTTCGGGTCCAGCGGGAGGCCATAAAACGGAGGTGGCTTGACCCCAGGACTTTACCCACATCTCCGTTTCGTGGTAAATCTCCCCTTGCGGGCGCAGCCCGTATCTGGTACCGGGGGTGATCCATGGACATGCTCAAGGTGGCCGAGGCCAGGCTCCAGGAGTTCACGGGCCGTTTTGCGAGCGTTTTCCCCCGATAAGCGCCTCCACCGACGGTTTGAAGAGGTGGTGCGGGGCGCCTTGGCCGCAGGCTCAGCCCGGGTGAGCGAGATGGTGGCCTCGCTCCCTTCTCCCCTCCAGAACCGCTTCCACCAGGCCAAAGCCCTTTACCGCTTCCTGTCCAACCCACGGGTGGAGGCAGAAGCCCTCCTTGACCGGGTCTATCAGGAGAGCGCGACTGCCCTGGAGGGTGAGGAGGTTCTGGTCCTCCTGGACCTGAGCCCGGTGGTCAAGCCCTATGCCCGGGCCCTGGAGGGGATAGCCCGGGTGGGGAAGGATAGGCGGCCCGGGTACGAGCTCCTCACCGCCCTGGGGTTGGACCCCGCGGGGCGGCTGGCCCTGGGGTACGCCCACCTGGTGGCCTACGGGGAGAGGGGGTTTGCCAGCCTGCCCAAGGAGGTGGAGGGAGCCATTGAGGCGGCCCGGGAGCGATTGGGGGGCGTGGGCAGGAGGCTGGTGTATGTGGCGGACCGGGGGTTTGACGACCGGAAGGTGTTTGGGCAGGTGCTGGCCCTGGGGGAGGAGTTCGTGGTGCGGGTCTACCGGGACCGGAAGCTTGGGGAGGGGGGTTCTCTGGCGAAGGTGGCTCCTTCCCTGGCCCTTCCCTGTGGGGAGGAGGTGGAGCTGAGGGTAGGGGGCAGGTACCAGCGGGTGCGGCTCCACTTCGGATGGAGGGAGGTGGAGGTGGAGGGGAGGCGGCTCCACCTGGTGGTCTGCCGGGTGCCAGCCCTGGGGCGGCGTGGGGAGTGGTGGCTACTGACCAGCTTGCCGGTGAGGGGGAGGGAGGAGGCGGCGCGGGTGGTGGAGGCGTACCGCAGGCGGTGGGAGGTGGAGCGGTTCTTCCGGCTTTTGAAGACGGGGCTGGGGCTTGAGACCTTCCAGGTGCGGGGGCTTGCCCGGATCCGGAAGGTGGTGGCGGTTTTGCTGGGGCTGGCGGTGTTCCTTTGGGAAGTTGAGCGGTTGGGGGATCCGTTCAAGGGGTTTCTTTTGCAGCTCGGGGGCAAGCTGGGGCTGCCCAGCGAGAGGGATGGTCCGTACCTGCTCCTGAGGGGCCTGGTTCGCCTGCTCAACTATGAAGTCACCCAAGAACTCTTGAAGCAGGCTAAGGGAGGGCGAGGAAGGAGTTTTGGGTAAAGCCCTGACATAAAGAGTTGAAACACCCAGCGCAAGGTGGGCTTGGCTGTGGGTCTCCCCTTCTGGTCCGGCAGGCTGGACCCCGTCTCCCAAAGCCTCCGCCTCAGCGCCCACTCCCCCAGGGCGTACACCAGAAGGGCCAGGGCCATCACCATCCCCAGGGCCATCACCCGCTCGGGCCGCTTCAAGAAGGTGCTCTCCGCAAAGAACAGGGGGTCCTTCAGAAACCGGAACCCCCGCTCCACCGTCCGGGCCTGGTCCTTGTACCGCCTCAGCACCTCCTGAGGGGGAAGCCCCTCCCGGTCCAGCACGTTCGTGGCCAGGAGGAATCGCCCCAGGCCCCGCCTCGCCCGCTCCAGCTTCTCCTGATCCACCTCCAGGCGGGCCCGCAGGCGGTAGACCACCGCCAAGGGTCGCTCCCCCTTGCGCGGCCGGCCCACCCGCTCCCATTGGCGTTCCTCCTGCACTCCCAGGTAGACCAGCCGGTGCAAAGGAAGCCGGCCGCTGGCCTCGCTCAGGGCCCGCCGGGCGTCCGCCTCACAGGCGAAGGTCCGAGCCGTCAGCCGGCCCAGGACCTTCCGCGCCTCCCCTTCGGCCCGCGCTATCCGCTGCTGGAGGCTCGCTTCCTCCATCCTGGCCCGCTCCTGGCTCTCCACCAACAGCCAGCGCTGCCGCACACCCCCGTACTCGCTCTCCACCTCCAGCCCCCGGTAGCCGGGCAGCAGAGGCCTCCAGGCCTCCTGGGGTAACTCCTTGCGTAGCAGGACCTTGGCCTCCTTTAGGGTGGCCGGCACCCGCATGACCCAGGAGAACCCCCGCAGGGCCCCCAGGTTCTCCTGGCTGTAGCTGGCCCCGTCCAGCACCACCACCTCCCCCAGTTCCAGGCTCTGGCGGTAGCGCGCCAGCAGGGAAACCAAGGCCTCCTGATCCGACTGGTTCCCATCCCCAGGAGCGAAGAGCAGGGGAATCCCCCCGGTATCGGCGCAGATCAGGTTCATCACCCACTGCTTGAGGTCTGGGCGGTGGTCCCGGCTGTAGCCGTGGGTGAGGCGGATGACCAGGGGCTCGTCCCCCGTATCGGTCTGGCCCTCTTCCCCGCTCCTGTACGCCCCGTGGACGTGAAAGCTGGTGGAGTCCACGTGAAGAGCCCGCACGGGAAAGGGAAAGACTCTGCGGGCAGATTTAGCCACCTCCACAAACAGCTCGGTGACCCCGGCCGCGTACAGGCTGTCCAGCATCCGGCCCATGCGGTCGTCGTTCAAAAGTTCGGGGGTGATGCCGGGCCCCAGGAGCAGCTCGGTGGGCTTGCCCTGGAAGAAGTGGCCGAAGAGGTAGAGGGGAGAGGTGACGAAGCCCAGGGCGTTCAGTATGGCGGCCTTGAGGGCCATGCCAGTGGAGACCTTTTCGCCCGGCCTTGGGCCCACGAACTGGTCTACGATCTGTACCAGTCCTATCTGATCCAGGATGCTGGCCACCAGGCCCAGGTGGCCCAGGTCGTACACCTGTAGGTTGGGTGTGGTTTCCATCCCAAAATCCTAAGGCCAAGGGAGAGGGGTGCGGAATGTCGGGTCAGTAAAGGACTTGGGGGGAATCTCCCCAATGCCGCAACCCCCTAGAGCTACCGATAGGGCCGCAAAGACAAAAACACCCCTACCGTCCATCTTTGCCTCCTTCACCTCACCTGGCAGATGCCGAGGTAGCTTTTCTTGCCAACTCCATCGCTTGTAGACTCCCCAGAGCGCTTGAACTGCGGGAAGCAGGCCCCAAAGAGGCTTCCCGAGAAACAAACGAGAGGGCGTTACCTCGGCCCCTCTAGGACCCGCTCCAGCTCCGCGAGGAGCTCTTCCACCCTCGCCCGCCGCTCAGGGGGGAGGGCCTCGAGGTCCAGCCGGACAAGCTTCGCCGCCACCTCCTTAGGCCAGGGCCTGGGGGCCTTTTCCTTCCGCAAGACCCCCCGCACCCGGGCCTTCAGCTCTCGTAAGGAGAGGCCCGCCCTCGCCTCCTCCAGGAGGGCCTTCCGCAAGGACGCGTCTTTCACCTTCTTGAGCTCCAGGGCGGCGGTGTAGGGGATCGCCCCCTCCTCCAGGGCCGCCCTCAGGTCCTCGGGAAGGGAGAGGAGGGGAAGGCGGTGCTGCACAAAGGACTCCCAGGACATGCGGCCGAGGGCCTTGAAGAGCTCTTCCACCCGCCGGGCCTCAGCAGTAGGAACAACGTTGTCCCTAACTCGTCCCTCCTTTGCGTTTTTCATCTTGCGGAGGAGCCCCACCACCTCCTCCACGGACCTCCCCAAGTCTTCCGATAGCAGGGCGAGGACCCCTAGGGTCTCCTCGTAGGGGTTCAGGTCCTCCCGCTGGAGGTTCTCCACGAGGGCAAGGAGCCTCGCCTCCTTGTCGGAGAGCTCCAGGACCCGCGCCGGAACCTCCTTAAGGCCGGCCATCGCCGCCGCCCGGAGGCGCCTCTCCCCGGCCACCACCTCGTAGGCCTCCCCGACCCGCCGCACCAGGAGGGGCTGGAGGACCCCCTTCTCCCGGATGCTCTCGGCGAGGGCCTCGAGGTTCTCAAAGCGCCGCCTCGGCTGCCCCCGCACCCGGAGGAGGTCCAGGGGAAGGCGAAGCACCTCCGGAGCCTCCTTCCCCAAGGCCTTCTTGCCCTTGAGGATCGCCGTTCCCAGAACCTCGTCCAGCCGGCTCATTCCGCCACCTCCAGGACCCCTTCCCGCGCGGCGTCCTGGGCCACCACGCGCTGGAGGAACTCCTCCGCCAGCCGCTCCACCTCCTCCCGGGCCTGCCGGTCCCCCACGAGCTGAAGGGGAACGGCCCGCTCCGTGGCCCTCCTGTGGGGCCCCGGGCGGTAGGCGATGGGGGAAGCCACGGGGGCGAGGTCCTCGAGGCCCGCGATCTTCTCCAGCACCCGGTTGTCCCCGAGGGTCCTGGCGTCAAACTTGGTGGGGACGAATAGGCGCACGAAGGACCGGGGGACCCTGGGGTCCACCTGCTCCAGGGCCTCCCGGTACTCCTGGGCCGCCTCCATCACCCCCACCAGGGCCTCCACGCCCTTCACACTGGTCTCCACGGGGACGAGGAGCCCGTCCCCCGCCAAGGCCCCGAGGGCCGCCAGGTGCCCCAGGGAGGGGAGGGAGTCAATGAGGACGAAGTCGTAGCCCTCCGTCTTCCGCAGGGTCGTGCGCAGGAGCAGGGTAGAGAGGGGACGCTGCATGAGGCGCACCTCCACCCGGGCGAGGTCCAGGCTTGCGGGGATGAGGTCCAGGCCCCACTCGGAAAGGCGCCTCGGCGTGGGCAGCTGGCCCGTGTCCACCAGGTGAAGGAGGGTCTCCTCTGGGGCGACCTCCCGTACCCCGAGCCAGGAGGTGAGGTTCGCCTGGGGGTCCGTGTCCACCAAAAGGACGCGGAAGCCGCGGCGCGCCAGCTCAAAGCCGAGGTCGCGGGCGAGGGAGGTCTTGCCCGCCCCGCCGGCGTGGGTGAAGAAGGTGTAGACGCGGCGGAGCCGCCCGCCCTCCCGTTCCCGCACGTACCAGTAGCGGCCGAGGCGAACGCCCTCCAGCTTGCCCTCGAGGATCATCTGCCGCACCCGTTCCCGCGTCACCCCGAGCCTCCGGGCCATCTCGCTCACGGGAACCAGCTCACCCTGCTTCATGGGCCTAGACTATCCCAAGATTTGGCGTTTGCCAAGTATCCCCCGCGTCACCCTGGCCCCCGGTGGGGCCAGCAACTTGCATCGGTTCCGTTTTGCTGATGGAATCATCAAAAGTATCTACAACCCTTTAACTGATTGATTGACTAATAATGATCAACAACAGGGCGGGGGCGGGATGCGATGGGGAAGGGCTTTCCGGCCGCAAAACGCCCCAAGTCTTCCGAGTCTCCGCCCCCTTTCTCCCCAAGTCTTCCGATACTTTCTCCCCAAGTCTTCCGATAGGGGAGGGGGCCAACACCCCAAGTCTTCCGATACCTTTTCCCCAAGTCTTCCGATACCCCGCACCCCCCAACGCCCCAAGTCTTCCGATACTTTCTCCCCAAGTCTTCCGATAGGGGAGGGGACCAACACCCCAAGTCTTCCGATACCGCCCGCCTCCGAAGAAAACCGCTTGTGGAGGGCGAAACCTGGCGCTTCCCCTTCCCGCCTCCCCAAGTCTTCCGATAGGCCTCACCCCTCAGCCGGGGAGCATCTTGCGGAAGCGTTCCAGCCAACCTTCCAGCCGGTCCTGGGCCAAAGCCTCCTTCAGCTCCTCTACCACCTGTCTGGGCTCGAGGGCACCGGACTCCATGAGGCGGCTCAGGTCCTCCAGCTCCCCCACGGAGATGCGGGAGCGGAGGACGAGCTGGGCCACCTGGAGGGCCCGGCGGATCTGGGCCTCCCGGGGCATCTCCGCCCACTCCCTGGCGGCCTCCTCTTCCAGCCTCCGGGCCTCCGCCTCCTCCTGGGCCGCCTGCCGCTTGGCCGGGCGCCTCGTCCGGGTGGGGCGCTCGTACTTCCCGGTTTCGTCCCGGATCACGTCCACCAGGAGGCCCAGGCGGTTCTTGGGCCGGTAGCCCGCCTCGAGGATGGCCTGGTAGCGCTCCAGCCGCTCCTTGATGTGCCCCAGGGAGTAGCGCCGCGCCAGGGAGTAGGCGGAGGTGAAGGAGAGCCCCTCGGCCATGAGGAGGTTCACCGCCTCGGCGTCGGGGATCCCGCCCGCCTCCTCGCCGAAGACGTAGACGATGGTCTGGTTCTTCCCCCGGCCCACGTACTCCACGGAGCGGAGGTAGCGGCGCTCTATGAGTTCTCTGTGGGCGGGCTCGAGGGTGCGGCGCACCTTGTCGGGCCGCTTGTGGACGATCTTGCAGGCGGCGGCCCACTCCATGAGGCCCACCTCCAGCCGGGCCAGGGGCTCCTCCCGCTCGGGGGAGAGGCGCTGGGCGTCCAGGAGGCGGTAGAGGGCCCGGCTCAGGGGGCGCTTGAGGCTCGCCATGAACTCGATGTCTATGGGTTTGGTGTAGCGGTTCTGCAGGGAGCGGACGATCTCCTTGGCCAGAGTGATGCGGATGACGCTGGAGCGGTCCAGGCTCCCTTCCTTGCCGCTCGTGAACTCCAGCTTGTCAATATAGCGGAAGGAGACGCTCTGCCAGCGTCCGTCGGCCCGCCAGGCCTCGGAGAGGACGTAGGTGGCGGTGGTGAGGCGGAGGAGGCTCTCTTTTAGGGCCCGGTAGTAGTACCCCGAGGTGTCGAAGCCCATGAGCTTGAGGATCTGGTAGGCCGTGGTGGTGAAGGTGCCGTCGGGGGGGCTTCCCGCGTTGAGGTAGAGGGCGATGAGGGCCAGGGAGACCTCGTTATCCAGGCCGTGGGGCACGCCCCCCACGTTCGGGTTGGCGTAGCAGGCGAGCTTTACCGGTTTGCCCAGGACCTCAAACTCCTCCTCCCAGGAGGCGTACCCCTCGGGGATCCTCTCCTGGATGGAGATGAGGCCAAGCCGGGCCACGTTGGCCTCGTCAAAGTGCCGAGGCTCCTTGGCGAGCTCCAGCTCGAAGAGGGGCGGGGTGGCGTCCTGCTTGCGCTTGCGGGCCATCTGCAGGCCATTTTACCCGGCAAAAGCCGGGGCGCCCCCTCGGTTCGGGGGCGCCCGGAAGGGGAGGGCTTAGTCAAACTTGTTCTGCTGCAAGAAGCTCGCCGTCTTCTGCACGGAGGGGATGGCCCCGACCACCTTGCGGAGGTTGGCCCTCGTCCCCTTGTACCAGGGGATGGTGGTCTTGGGGTCGGTGTAGCCGGAGACCAGGGAGTTGGAGGTGCCCCGCCAGTGGTACATCACCAGGAAGAGGGAGCCCGGCTTCACCGCGTCCGTGACGTAGACGAGGAAGATGCCGTTCCCCTCCTCGTTGTAGACCTCCACTAGGTCCCCGGACTTAAGGCCGAGGCGCTTGGCGTCCTCGGGGTTCACCTCCACGTAGGGGAAGGGAAGGGCCAGGGCCTTTTCGGGAAGGTGGCGGTCGGTGCCCATGGTGGCCGTTTGGGCCGGGGACAGGGTTCCGCTCCCCGACCCCGGCTGGGTGTGGGGCGCGGTGGAGGCTCTGCGCGGCGCCGGGGCCTTTTCCGGCCTCCTCTTCTACCCCTGGACCCGGCCCTGCTGGCGGAGCAGGCGATCAAGGACGTCCTTCCCGCCTACGAGGAGGTTTTCCGCCGGGCCTTCTCCCCCTAGTGCCAGAGGAGGAGGAGGCCGAGGAGGAGAAAACCGATCCCGGGCCAGGGGTGAGGCCGCTTGATCAGGGCGTGGAGAAGGGCCACGCCGAAGAGGGCGAGGAGGGGATGGGGGAGGACCTTCCCCGCAAAGGCCAGGTAGAGGAGGCCAAGGAGGGCGTTGAGGTCATAGAGGCCGAGGAGGGCCCGGGCGAAGCGCGGCACCTGCCGCTTCACGAGGAGGTAGGCGCCGGCGAGGAAGGCGAGGGCCACGAGGGCGAACCCCAAAAGCCGGTGCAAGGCGGGCACCCCGAGGAGAGCCGTGGGGAGGCCCTGGAGGGTGTAGCCCAGGGCGGCGGACAGGACCACGAGGAGGCCGAAGCCCATCTGGGTCCAGCCCACCACCCGGGCGGGCACCGGGGGGCGGAAAAGGGTGAGGCTCCCGTAGAGGGCGAGGAGGAGGAGGGCGAGGAAGACGGGGTAGGGGAGGAGGCGGCCTTGGGCGAGGAGGAAGGCCAGGAGGGCGTTCCCCCAGAGGGCGAGAAGGGCGGGGTGGCGCTTGGGCTTAAGGCCCCGCGCCCGAAGGACCTGGGTGCGGGCGTAGTAGAGGGCGGCCACGTCCCGCAGGGCCAGGACGAGGAAGCTCCCCAGGGCCACCTCCTGGGGAAGCCCTCCGGCGAGGACCCCGGCGGGGGCGAAGGCGGCCATGAAGAGGGCGGCCCCGATCTCGGGGAAGAGCTCCCGGGCGCGGTTTTGGGCGTCGGCCCAGGCCATGTAGGCCCCCAAGGGCAGGGCGAGAAGGAGGGGCAGGAGGAAGGGCCCCCGGGCGGTGGAGGCGGCGAGGAGGAACCCAAGGAGGGCCAGGACCAGGTAGACCCCCGCCACCTTCAGGGCGAGGTCCGTCCTGGGGTAGCGCTTGCCCCGCCTGAGGTCCTGGTAGAGGAGCTTCAGGGGGTGCCGGGCGAGGAAGCCGAAGAGGCCGAGAAGGAAAAGCCCCAGGGTGGGGAGGCCGGGGGAGAGGAGGAGGCCTAAGAGGAGGGGCTCGAGGGTGAACCCCCAGCCCCCGTGCTCCGTGGGGAGGGCCACCGACTTGAGGGGGACGCTTGCCGCGCGCATGCCTTGCTCCAGGGTAGGGGAGGGGGCCCGGGACGGAAGTCCCTTAGGCCCAGAGCACCTCCAGCATCAGGAGGGCGAAGAGGGCCCCCGCCAGGAAGGAGACCCCGGCGAAGAAGCCCCAGACGCTGGGCCCTAGGTTGAGGCCCCAAGCGAGGGCCATGCCCAAAAGCCCAAGATTGGCCAAGGCCACCTGGAGGAGGGCCACCCCGGCCCTGCGGAAGACCACCCCTCGGAAGCGGGGCAGGGCGTGGTAGGCCACTCCGTAGATCATAAGGCTAACGAAGCCCAGAAGTTGCATGTGGGCGTGGGCGGGCCGCCAGGTATAGGGAAGGAGGCCCAGGCCTAGGAGCAGGCCCACCAGGCTACCGGTCAGGAACCAGAGGAGGGCCGTGGTGAGGGCCAGCCGACTTGCTGGGATCATGGCCTAGGGGTGATGATGCCAAGCACCAAAAAGGTTCCTTCCCCAGCCTTGGCCCCGTGGGCTTCCCCGGGCTCGACGGCCAGGAGGGTACCGGGGGTGGCGGGGATGCTCCTTTCCCCGGCCCATAGGGTGCCCTCCCCCTCGAGGCAAAGGAGGTGCACCCTTGGCTCCCCCTTGCCCCGCACCTCCTGCCCTGCTTGCAAGCTGAAGAGGACCAGGCGCACCTCCGGGTGGTCGGCCAGGAGCTCTACCCCGCGGACCTCGCCGTAGCGGGCCTTCTTCAGGAGATTCATCCTTGCCTCCCCAACAAGGCCAAGAGGGCCTTCAGCACCTCTTCCGGGTTTTTCCCTGCTTGGCGGGAGGCTTCTTCCAGGGAATCGGCCCCACCGCAACAGGTATCTATACCCATCTCGTTGAGTAGGCGCACCGCTTCCGGATGGCGTTGGAGCACCTCGTTTACCGTGGTCTTTAAGGTGAGTTCCACCATACCCCCTTAAGCTTGGCGCCCACGGGGGTTCTACCGCCATGACCTGGGTCAAGCGGTCTTGGTGGTCTCGGGCAGGATATCCTTTAGTGTGAGGCTTGCGAGGGTTTTGCGGATCTCCTGGTTCATGCGCACCAGATTTGGCTTAAGGTAACAGAATCCCCGCTTCTCCTCGGTGGGGCAGCGCTTTAGGGTGGCGCAAAGATCTACGGCCACAGGGCCGGAGAGGCTTTCCATCACCTCGAGCAGGGTGATCTCCTCTGGGGGAACCCGGAGCCACACCCCCCCGGTCCGGCCCACGCGGCTTTCCACCAGGCCTGCCTTGGCCAGCTTGGAGAGGACCTTGGCCATAAAGGCGGGGGGAGCTTTGAGCTTGGCGGCGATCTCCGCTGCGCTGAGCCCGGGTTCTTCGGCTAATAGCAGAAGCGCATGGAGGGCGTAGGATTCCTCGCGCCTTAAGAGGCTTCGCACCGGCATGCCTACATAGTAACCCCCCTGAGGGATTGACCCCCAGGGGGCGGGAAGAGGGGCACTACCTGCGGTCGTGTAAGGATTTATGTGTAAGGGTCCGTGTTTAATAGGGGGGCACACCTTGGAACGAGGAGGTGCCCCGTGGACCAGGATACCTTGCGGATCTTGCTGAGGGAAGCGGTGCGGGAGACAGTAGCCGAGGTTCTGCAGACGGTTCTGGAGCTGGACCGGACGGCCTTCTTGCAGGTGCACGGGGGGCGCAGGAACGGCTACTACCCCCGCAAGCTGGAGACCACCTTCGGCCAGGTGGACCTGAAGGTCCCTAGGGATCGGGAATCTCGGTATTACCCGGCTTTCCTTAAGCCCTACGCCCGCCGCCTGGTGGACGTGGGGGAAGTGGCGGTAGCCCTTTACGCCGCCGGGGTCAGTCAGCGCAAGGCGGCCGAGATATTGAGCCTGCTCTTAGGCCACCGCTACTCCCACGAGACCCTAAGCGCTCTGACCGACCAAGTCCTGGAGGCGGCAGGAGCCTTCCGCACCCGGCTTTTGCCCGAGGAGATGGCCTTCGTCTACCTGGACGGGCTTTCCCTAAAGGTCTTCAGGGAAGGAGAAGGGATCGTGCGGGAAAGCGTGTATGTGGCCCTGGGCATCGCCCCTGATGGGGAGAGGCGGGTCCTGGGGTTTTGGCTGTTGCCCACGGAGAGCGCCCTGGGATGGGAGGGGGTCCTGGGGGAGCTTTGGCAGCGGGGCCTGCGGCGGGTATTGCTCTTCATCACCGACGGGCTGCCCGGGCTTCCTGAAGCGATCCGCAGGGTCTACCCTCAGGCGGAATGGCAGCGGTGCGTGGTGCACGGGGTGCGGTGGAGCCTGTCCCAGGTGCGGGCGCGGGACCGGGGCCTGCTGGCGGAGGACCTGAGGCGGGTGTACGGGGCGGAGAGCCGGGAAGAAGCTCTTGGGGCCTTGGAGGAGGTGAAGGCCGCCTGGGGTTCGCGGTACCCGGGGGTGGTGGGGCTTTGGGTACAGGATTCGGGGGCCTTCCTGCGGTTCTACGGGTACCCCAAGGTGCTTTGGCCGTACCTGCGGAGCACCAACCTGATGGAGCGGTTTATCCGGGAGCTACGGCGGGGGACGAAGGTGCGGGACCACAAGTTTCCTAAGGAAGAGGCGGTGTACAAGCTTCTTTACCTGGAGTCGGAGAGGCAGGCTGCTTCGCGAAGCGAACATCTTGCAGGGAGGTGGGCAGAACGGAAACTAAAGGGGTTCTCGGAGGTGAAGGAGGTGCTGGAGAAGATGCTTCAGGAGCGGTATGCCCCCGTACACAGACTCTTACACATAACAGGGCTTTACCCAAAACTCCTTCCTCGCCCTCCCTTAGCCTGCTTCAAGAGTTCTTGGGTGACTTCATAGTTGAGCAGGCGAACCAGGCCCCTCAGGAGCAGGTACGGACCATCCCTCTCGCTGGGCAGCCCCAGCTTGCCCCCGAGCTGCAAAAGAAACCCCTTGAACGGATCCCCCAACCGCTCAACTTCCCAAAGGAACACCGCCAGCCCCAGCAAAACCGCCACCACCTTCCGGATCCGGGCAAGCCCCCGCACCTGGAAGGTCTCAAGCCCCAGCCCCGTCTTCAAAAGCCGGAAGAACCGCTCCACCTCCCACCGCCTGCGGTACGCCTCCACCACCCGCGCCGCCTCCTCCCTCCCCCTCACCGGCAAGCTGGTCAGTAGCCACCACTCCCCACGCCGCCCCAGGGCTGGCACCCGGCAGACCACCAGGTGGAGCCGCCTCCCCTCCACCTCCACCTCCCTCCATCCGAAGTGGAGCCGCACCCGCTGGTACCTGCCCCCTACCCTCAGCTCCACCTCCTCCCCACAGGGAAGGGCCAGGGAAGAAGCCACCTTCGCCAGAGAACCCCCCTCCCCAAGCTTCCGGTCCCGGTAGACCCGCACCACGAACTCCTCCCCCAGGGCCAGCACCTGCCCAAACACCTTCCGGTCGTCAAACCCCCGGTCCGCCACATACACCAGCCTCCTGCCCACGCCCCCCAATCGCTCCCGGGCCGCCTCAATGGCTCCCTCCACCTCCTTGGGCAGGCTGGCAAACCCCCTCTCCCCGTAGGCCACCAGGTGGGCGTACCCCAGGGCCAGCCGCCCCGCGGGGTCCAACCCCAGGGCGGTGAGGAGCTCGTACCCGGGCCGCCTATCCTTCCCCACCCGGGCTATCCCCTCCAGGGCCCGGGCATAGGGCTTGGCCACCGGGCTCAGGTCCAGGAGGACCAGAACCTCCTCACCCTCCAGGGCAGTCGCGCTCTCCTGATAGACCCGGTCAAGGAGGGCTTCTGCCTCCACCCGTGGGTTGGACAGGAAGCGGTAAAGGGCTTTGGCCTGGTGGAAGCGGTTCTGGAGGGGAGAAGGGAGCGAGGCCACCATCTCGCTCACCCGGGCTGAGCCTGCGGCCAAGGCGCCCCGCACCACCTCTTCAAACCGTCGGTGGAGGCGCTTATCGGGGGAAAACGCTCGCAAAACGGCCCGTGAACTCCTGGAGCCTGGCCTCGGCCACCTTGAGCATGTCCATGGATCACCCCCGGTACCAGATACGGGCTGCGCCCGCAAGGGGAGATTTACCACGAAACGGAGATGTGGGTAAAGTCCTGACACATAACTCCAGACTTGACCTATATGCGGCTCCTGGAGTAAAGAGGGGGCATGACCCTGCGCGAAGCCCTGTCCCAGATCCCCGACCCCCGGGCCCGCAACCGGCAGTACCCCCTTTGGGGCCTCCTGGCCCTCATCCTGGTGGCTTTTCTTTCCCGCGTGGACTCCCTGAGGGGCGTGGAACGCTTCGCCCGCGCCAACCCCCACCTCTTGCCCCACCTGGGCCTGCGCAAGGCCCCAGGCCACACCGCCATCACCCTTCTCCTTCACCGCCTGGATCCTGAAAAGCTCCAAGCGGCCCTCCTCCAGGTCTTCCCCGAAGCCGACCTTGGGGAAGTCCTGGTGGTAGACGGGAAGCACCTGCGGGGAAGCGGCAAGGGGAAAAGCGCCCAGGTGAAGCTGGTGGAGGTCCTGGCCCTGCACCTCCATACCACCCTGGCCCAGGCCCGGGCGGAGGGGAGGGAGGACCAAGCCCTTTTGGAGCTCCTGGACCGCCTGGGGGCGGAGGGGCTCAAGGGGAAGGTGGTGGTGGGGGACGCGGGGTACCTGTACCCGGAGTTAGCGGGGAAGGTGGTGCAAAAAGGGGGGCGTACCTCTTTGTCCTGAAGGCTAACCAGGGGGAACTTTTGGAGTGGGCCTTGGAGGTGTTCAAGGGCATGGAGGAGAGGCGGCTTCCTGGCGAGACCGAGGCGGTGTGGAATCTGGTGCGGGATGGGGAGGTGTGGACCTACCGGGTTTGGGCTTCCCCCTACCTGCCGGAAGAGGTGCGGGCCTTTCCCGGGTGCCGGCAGGTGGTGCGGATGGAGCGGGAGGTGAGGCACAAGGGGACGGGGGAGGTGCGGCGGACGGTGAGCTACGCCCTCACCAGCTTGGGGCCGGAGGTGGCGGAGGCGAGGCGGCTTGGGGAGCTTCTCCTTTACCGGTGGGAGGTAGAGAACCGGTCCTTTTGGGTACGGGACGTTCTCCTCCACGAGGATGCCTGCCAGGTGCGGGGGGTGGGGGCACAGGTCTTGGCGGCCCTCCGGGCCTTTCTGGTCTCCATGCTTCACCGCCAAGGGGTCAGGGAGAAGAAGGCGGCCTTGGAGGCCTTCTCCTTCAACCCCCTCTCCGCCCTGCGCTTCCTGAGGCTCTATGCGGTATAGCGGTCAAGTCTGCACATAACTCTTGACACGACCCCTGCCCATCACCATGATCGACACCGAGCTCTTCCTCCACGATGGAGGCTGGGCCTTGAAGCGCTACTTCATCGTGGCGGCCAACACCATGAACAAGCTCATCGCCATCGATACCAAGACCCGGGAGTTCGCAGCCGAGGTGGAGGCGGGGGTGAGGCCCCACCCGGGCCGGGGTTCCAACTGGGTGCACCCCACTTACGGGCCGGTTTGGGCCACGGGGAACATTGGCAGCCCCGAGGTGACGGTGGTGGGCGTGGACCCCGAGAAGCACCCCCAGTACGCCTGGAAGGTGGTGAAAAGGATCCAGCTTCCCTATGCGGGTACCCTCTTCATTAAGTCCCACCCCAATAGCCCTTGGGTGATCGTGGACTTCCCCATGAGCCCAAGCCCGGAGGCGGCGGCCAGCCTCTGCGCCATCGACAAGCGGAAGCTTGAGGTCACCAAGTGCTGGGAGGTGCCGGGGGCCCGGGAGCTCAAGGCCCGCATGGTCCACCCCGAGTTCAACAAGGGGGGCACGGAGATCTGGGTCTCCGCCTGGGGGAGCAAGGACACGCCCACCTTCATCGTGGTCTACGACGCCCTGACCCTCAAGGAAAAGGCCCGGATCACCGGGGACTGGGTGCGCACGCCCACGGGCAAGTTCAACGTCTACAACACCGCCCACGACATCTACTGAGGCCCTGGGGGCCGGGGTTCGTCCCCGGCCCCTTGACCCCGGTCATGGAAACACGCCCTCACCCGCTTGTAGGATAACCCCATGGAGCGTCCCGACTTCGCCCGCTACCCCTACCTCGTCGCCTGGGAGGTGACGAACGCCTGCCTCCTCGCCTGCCGCCACTGCCGGGCCTCGGCCATGCCCCATCCCCTTCCCGGGGAGCTTTCCACCGAGGAGGGCTTGAGGCTCATCGAGGAGGTGGCCACCTACCGGCCCAAGCCCCTCCTCCTCCTCACCGGGGGGACCCCTTGGCCCGGGAGGACTTTTTTCTTCTGATTGAACGCGCCCGGGCCCTGGGCCTAAAAGTGGGCCTCACCCCGGCGGCCACGCCCCTCCTCACCCGGGAGATGGTCTTCCGCCTGAAGGAGGCGGGGGTGACCCGGCTTGCCCTTTCCCTGGACGGGGCGAGTCCGGAGCGCCACGACGCCTTCCGGGGAGAGGCGGGCACCTTCCAGAGGACCCTCGAGGCCCTCTCCTGGGCCAAGGAGGCCGGACTTCCCACCCAGGTGAACACGACCGTCACCCGGGAGAACTGGCCGGAGATCCAGGCTCTGCCCGATCTCCTGGCGGAGAAGGGGGTGGTCCTTTGGAGCCTCTTCTTCCTGGTGCCGGTGGGCCGGGGGGCGCTTTTAAAGCAGCTTTCCGCCAAGGGGTTTGAGGAGGTCCTCCACTGGCTTTACGAGGTCTCCAAGGCGTATCCCTTCCACGTCAAGACCACGGAGGCCCACCACTTCCGCCGGGTAGTGCTGCAAAGGCGCAAGGAGGAGGGCGGGCAAGACCGGGCCCTGGCGGCGGGGGAGAGCCTCTACCGGGAGTACTTCCAAGACGGCATGGAGCACTCCCGGCTCGGGGTCACCGACGGCAACGGTTTCGTCTTCGTCTCCGCCACCGGGGACGTGGCCCCTTCGGGGTTTTTACCGGTCTACGCCGGGAACGTCCGGGAGAAGCCCCTTCTGGAGATCTACCGGAATAGCCCCCTCTTCCAGGAGCTCCGGGACAAGGACCGCCTTAAGGGGAAGTGCGGGGTGTGCGAGTACCGCTACGTCTGCGGGGGGAGCCGGGCCCGGGCCTGGGCGGAGACCGGGGACTACTTGCAAAGCGAGCCCCGGTGCGCCTACGTGCCCCCGGCCTGGCTGGAGAAGGTGGGGAAGCACGTGATCGGGAGGTGAAGGGTATGCTGAGGAAGAAACTCTTGGTTGGCGCGCTTGCGGCTTTAGGCCTTTTGGGTCTGGCCTTGGCCCAGGAGGGGGCCAAGCTCTACGGCCAGTACTGCCAGGCTTGCCACCAACCCACAGGGCTTGGGGTTCCCGGCGTTTTCCCCAGCCTCAAGGGCCTAGACCAGCTGGCCAAGGAGGAAAAGGGGCGGGTCTACCTAATCCGCGTGGTCCTTTTCGGCCTCCAAGGGCCCCTAAAGGTAGGTAGCGCCACCTATAACGGCGTGATGCCGGGCTTTAGCCAGCTCTCCGATGCAGAAGTGGCCGCTCTTCTCAATTACGTTCTCTCCTCCTTCGGCAACAAGAACCCGAAGCCGATCACGCCCGAGGAGGTCAAGAAGGTCCGGGCTAAGCCCGTGAAGCCCCAGGACGTGGCCAAGGGCCGCCCCTAGGCCGGGGCGTGGTCCGGGCAGGCGAGGCGGAGGTTCAAAGGCGCCAGGGGGATCTGGAGAAGGGCGCAGAAAAAGCCTTCTTCCCGCCGCAGGTGGCGGCAGGTGAGGCAGAGGCCGGTTTCCGCCACCACCTCCTGGCGCGCCAGGGCGGCGAGGAGGGCCATGAGGCCGAGGAGGAAGCCTTCGGGGTCTTCCACCTCCCGCAGGGCCTGGCTCATGGGGGCGGCGTAGCCCTTCAGGGCCCGGGCCAGGGCCTGGCCCTCCTCCGTGGGCTTAAGGCGCCAGCGCCGCTTGTCCTTCTCGTCCTTCTCCCTCTGGAGGAGTCCTTTGCGCTCCAGGGCGGCTAGGGCCTCGCTCACCGTGGCCGGGGTGAGGGCGAAGAGGGCAGCCAGGTCCACCACCCCTTGGGGCCTTTCCGCCAGGTGGAGGAGGAGGTGCGCCTGGGTGGCGGTGAGGCCCAGGCGGTGGGCTTCCCGGGTGAGGAGGGCTCTTTTCGCCTGGGCCAGGCGTTCCAGGAGGGCGAGGAGCTTCTCCCGCCGATCTCCTGCGCTACCTCTTCGCCGTGCACGACCCCACGAGCGAGGACCGACAGGGGCCCGACGTGGGGCCTCAGTACAGCCCCGCCATCTTCTACCACATCGAAGGAGCAGAGGCGGGTGGCGGAGGCGGTGATGCGGGAACTCGCCCCCCTCTACCCGAAGCCCATCGCCACCAAACTGCTCCCCTTCACCACCTTCTACCCCGCAGAGGCGTACCACCGGGACTACTTCGCCCGCCACCCCGAGGCCCCCTACTGCCGTCTGGTCATCGCCCCTAAGCTGGAGAAGGCCCGGAAGGCGTTCAAGTCCCTTCTCCGCCCGTAAGACCTCCTTCCTCCAGGATGGCCAGGAGGGCCTGGGCGTTGTTGTAGCGCGTTTCCTTGGCGCCGAAGAGGAGCGTCACCGTGCCCTCTTTCCCCAGGGCCTTAAGCCGCGCCAGGGCGGGGTTTTCCTTGAGCTCTTCCCGGTAGCGGCGGACGAACTCCGCGTACTTTCCGGGGTCGTGGGCGAACCAGCGCCTTAGGGCGTCGGAGGGGGCGAGCTCCTTGGCCCACCAATCCACCCGGGCTTTTTCCTTGGAGAGGCCGCGAGGCCAGATCCGGTCCACCAGAACCCGTAGGCCGTCCTCGGGGAAGGGGGGTCGTAGACCCGCTTGGTGCGGAAGGGCATGCCCACCTCCTCAAAGCCAGTCCGCCTCGGGTAGGACGCACTCCGGGCACTGGGCCTCCACGAAGCGAAGCCACTCCAGGACCTCTTCCTCGTCCCGTACAGGGCCCAGGTGGTAGACCTCGAGGAAAGCGTCCGTTACCAGAACACTCCCTTCGGGGATGGCGGAGAGGAGGGCGCCTTCCGGGTCCAGAAGGAGGGGGAGGGGGCTTGGCCTTGGGGCCTGGGCAAGGAGGTAGGCCTGGGCCTCGAGGGCCTTGAGCTCCGCCTCCCGCGCTGCGAGGCCTTGGGCCAGGGCCTCGCTCCTGAGGAGGACGAGGGGCATCCCCTTGAGGTCCGGGAGGTAGACCTTGCCTCCCTCCGGGGTCTTGAGGGCGTAGGGAGGGAGGGGCTTGCGCAGGCGGACCATGTCTCACTCTAGGCAGCCCAGGACCTGGGCGTCAACGGCCGTTTCCACCTTCGCCCCTCCAGGGGCTCTGCGTGCTAATATGGCTGTATGCGCACCACCCTGGACCTGCCGGATCCTCTGTACCGGCGGCTGAAGCTCCAGGCCGCCAGGGAGGGGAAGACCCTCCGGGAGTTGGTGATCCGCTACCTGGAGGAGGGGTTGAGGCGGGGAGGGTCTCCTGGGCCTCGGCCCTTGCCGCAGGTCCCTGAGGCTGGGCGGCGCATCCCCGTTCGCACCCACGAGGAGCTTTGGGCCCTTCTGGAGGACGAGGGTGGACCTGCTGGACCTTAACGTCTGGTTCGCCCTCTTGGTGCCCGAGCACCCCTTTCACGCCCGGGCCCGGGCTTACTGGGAGAGGGCTTCTGATCCCTTTCTGGTCCGGGTCACGGCCCTGGGCCTCCTCCGCCTTCTGACGAACGCCAAGGCCATGGGAGGATCCTGGAGGAGGCCTTCTGACCCCTGAGGGGTGCGACGGGGTTAGAGTGGGGAAGAAGGCATGGGCGGGGCTTGGCCAGAGGTGGTAATCCTGGGCGGAGGCTTCGCGGGGCTTGCCGCCGCCCGGGTTCTGGAAAGGGCGCGGGTTCCCTACCTCTTGGTGGACGCCCGAAACCACCACCTGTTCCAGCCGCTCCTCTACCAGGTGGCCACGGGCTTTCTGGAGGGGCCGGCCATCGCCTACCCCCTGCGGGCCCTGGTGCGGCGGGGGCGGGTGCTTCTCGCCCGGGCGCGGGCGGTGGACCTCGAGGGCCGAAGGCTCCTCCTGGAGGACGGGGATGTTCTTCCCTACCGCCACCTCGTCGTGGCCACCGGAAGCCTCCCGAGCGATCTAGGGGTGCCGGGGGTGGGGGAGCGAGCCCTCCTGCTCAAGACCCTAGGCCAGGCCCTTAGGGTGCGGCACCGCCTCCTCATGGCGCTGGAGCGGGCCGCCCGAGAGGGGGCCCCCTTGAGCCTGGTGGTGGTGGGCGGGGGGCCTACCGGGGTGGAGCTCTCCGGAGCTTTAGCCGAGTTCCTGCGCTACGCCCTGCCCCGGGACTTCCCCGAGATTCCCGAAGCCCGGGTGGTCCTTCTGGAGGCGGGGCCCAGGCTCCTTCCCGCCTTCCGCCCCGCCCTTTCCCGTTACGCCGAGCGGGCCCTCGCGCACCTGGGGGTGGAGGTCCGCCTTGGGGCCCAGGTGGCGGCGGTGGAGGAAAGGGGGGTGCGGTTGGCCTCGGGCGAAGGGCTTGTGGGGGACCTCATTCTCTGGGCGGTGGGCGTGAGGGGCAACCCCTTGCCGGGGCTTCCCGCGGACGCCCGGGGCCGGGTGCCCACGGACCCCTATCTACGCCTCCCCGGCCACCCCGAGGTCTACGTGGTGGGCGACCTCAACGGGCTCGGCTTTCCTCAGCTTGCCCCCGTGGCCCTGCAGCAGGGGGCCTGGGCGGCGGGCAACCTCCTCAGGGCCCTAAGGGGCCAGGACCCCCTGCCCTTCCGCTACCGCGACCGGGGCCAACTTGCGGTGATCGGCCGGAACCGGGCGGTGGCCGAGCTTTGGGGCCGGGGCCTCGCTGGGTTTCCCGCCTGGCTCCTCTGGGCCTTCGTGCACCTTAGAGAGCTCGTGGGCTTCCGCAACCGCCTCCTGGTCTTTTTGGACTGGGCCTACACCTACCTCTTCCGCGAGCCCGGGGTGCGGGTCCTGCCCGACTAGGCCTCCAGCTCCGCCTCGCTGTGGGCCAGGAAGGCGGTCTTCAAGCGCTCCACCACCCCCTGGACCGTCCTCCCTTCCCGCAGGGCCGTGCCGAGCTCCTCCAAAAGCTCTAGGAGGATTCGGTGCTCCAAGAGGCGCTCCCGCCGCCTGCCCGGACTCAGGGTGGGGTAGTAGAGGGCTTCTTCCAGGGCGATGTGGTCCCGGAGCTTTCGGGAAAGGGCAAAGGCGGCCTCCGGGGAGGGCAGGGCCTCGAGGAGGGCGAGGAGCGCCTCGTGGTCCTGGGCAAGCCGGCTTTGCGCCAGGCCGAGGACGACCCAAAGGGCGCGCCCGCCCTCCGGGGCCTCGAGGTCCAGCCGCCCCGGCCTCAGCCTCGCGGTCTTTCCCGGGCCTAGGCGCAGGGAGCGCCCCCAGAACCTAAGGACCAGCGTCCCCTGGAGGCCGACCAGGAGGGCGTCCTCGCTCCGCTCCACCGCCAGGGTCCGCCTCTCCCCCGGGGCCAGGTCCAAAGGCTCCACCCGGCCGCCGGGCCGCACCAGGGCCTTGCCTTCAAAGGGTTCCACCATCCTGCCTCCTTTCCTCGGGGTCCTTTGCCCCGAAGGCCAGCTTTTTCCTACCCCCCGGGGCGCCTCCATGACCCGGGTCAAGCCGGACCCAGTAAGCCTCCCCCGGCCGGCACATCCCCCGGAAGGCGCAGAGGTCGCAGGCCGTCCCGCAGCCGAGGGGCCGGGCGTAGCCCCGGGCCGCAAGCTGCCGCAGGAGAAGTTCGGCCGTTTCCTGCCGGACCCCGAGGGCCTGGGCGAGCTCCCTGGGGCTTGTGGGCCGGGCGAGGAGGGCGAGGGCTTCCTGGATCACGGCAGGCTCCTGGAGGCGGCGAAGGCCAGAAGGTAGGCCACGAGGAGCTGGTAGGCCACGGCCAAGCCCGCCCAGCGGCGGCCGACCACCGCGCGCAGGGCGGCGAGGGTGGCGGCGCAGGGGGTGTAGAGGAGGACGAAGACCAGGTAGGCGAGGGCGCCTTTCGGGGCCAGGGCCCCGGTGAGGGCCGCTTGGAGGGGCGTGGGTTCGTGCGGGGGGAGGAGGGAGGGGGGCCCGAAGAGGGCGGCGAGGCCCTGAAGCGTGCCTAAAAGCGCCGTTCCCAGGCCTAAGCCCTTCTGCGAGGCCCAGGGGCCCCACGCCCTCCGGTCCCAGGAAGCTCACCCCCAGGGCGCCCACCACCACCTCCTTGGCCACGAACCCGGGGATCAGAGCCCCCACGAGCCGCCAGTCGCCCACGCCCAGGGGGGCGAAGAGAGGGGTGAGGGCTTGGGCGAGGAAGGCGTAAGGGATGGTGCCTCCCAGGGGGAGGTTCATGAGGACCCAGACCAGGAGGACGGCCACGAGGATGGGCCCACCCGCGCCGCGGACGAAGCTTGCCGTGCGCGCCAGGGAGAGGCGGAGGAGGAGCCTCCAGGGAGGAAAGCGGTAGGGGGGAGCTCCATGGCCCCCTCCCCGGGGCCTGCCCCGAGGACGCGGCCGAGGAGAAGGGCGGTGGCGAGCCCTACGCCGAGCCCCAAGAGGTAGAGGCCGAGGACCACCAGGGGGGCGTTTTGGGGAAAGAAGGCGAAGGCGAAAAGGGTGAAGGCCGGCAGCCTCGCCCCGCAGGCCAGGAAGGGATGGCCAGGGCCACCCTAAGCCGATCCAGGGGGTGGGCCAGGGCCTGGGTGGCGTACACGGCGGGAACGTTGCAGCCGAAGCCCAGGATCAGGGGGATGAAGGCCTTCCCGGGAAGCCCCGCCCAGCGCATCAGGCGGTCGGTGACGAAGGCCATGCGGGCCAGGAAGCCCGAGGTCTCCAGTAAGGCCAGGGCCAGGTAGAGGAGGAAGAGGACGGGGGTGAAGGAGAGGACCGTCTCCACCCCGGCCCCGGGCCGGAGGCCTAGGGCGAGGAGCCGCTTCCGCTCGGGGGAAACCCGGACGACGCGGGCCCGGTGCGGTTGGGGAGGTGCGCGAGGCTGGGCATGGGCATCACCCGGAAATCAGGATAGAAAGGTCGGAAAAAAGTCGACTATTTCGGTTAGATTACATGAAATTGCGAACGAGAACCGTTCGCGTTTAGCGGATCAAGGCCCTCAAGGCCTCGGGGTCGGGAACCTCCACCCGCCTTCCCGCAAGGCGGATGAGGCCCCGGCGGTAAAGCTCCCCCAGGTTGCGGGACACCGCCTCGGGCACCGTGCCCAAGAGGGCGGCGAGCTCGGAGTTGGTGGGGAGGCGGAAGCCCTGCCCCTCTTCGGCGAGCCTTTCCAGGAGGAACTCGCAGAGCCTCTCCCGCACCTCGTGGAAGACCAGGCGGTCCAGGAGGTGGAGAAGCCTCTCCTGCCTTCGGGCGAGGTAGCGGATCAGGCTGCGGGCGAGCTGGGGCCTCACCTCCAGGAGCTGGAAGAAGCGCTCCTTGGGGATGGCCAGGACCTCGCTTTCCTCCAGGGCCTCGGCGCTCGCCGGGTAGGTGGGGCGCTCCAGGAAGAGGGCTACCTCGGCGAGGACCCTCCCCGGGCCTTCCACGTGGAGGACCACCTGCTTGCGCCCCTCAGGGTCCAGCTTGTAGACCTTGATGAGCCCCCTTTTCACCACGAAGAGGGCCCGGACGGGCTCCCCCTCCAGGAAGAGGACCTCGCCCTTGCCAAGGAGGCGGCGCTGGGCGGCCCTTTCCAGGGCCTCGAGGTCCTCCGGGGCGAGGTCGCGGAAGAGGGGCACCTGGGCGAGCTCCACGGCCTCACCCCCTTAGGGCGAGGAGGCGGGCGCGAGCCTCCTCCAGGAAGGGCTCGAGCCTCAGGGCGCGGGCGTAAGCTTCCTTGGCCACTTCCTTGTAACCCAGGGCCTCGGCTAGGTCCCCTAGGCGCAGCAGGCCGGAGAGGGCCCGCTCCTGCAGGTAGGCTCTTTCCGCCTCCGCCCACTCCCCGTAGGGGTCGTCGCCGAAGAGGGGGCCTTTGTAAAGCTCCAGGGCCTGGCGGAGGGTCTTGAAGGCGGAAAGCCCCTCCTCCAGGTCCGCTTTGCGCATGAGCTCCTCAAAACGCTCAAAGTCCAGGAAGCGCTTTTCGGGGAGGTGGAGCCGGTAGTAGGCCCCCTCCCGCTCCACGATCCCGGGAAGGGTCTTGCGGAGATGGTACACCAAGGTGTAGAGCTCTTGGCGGGCTTTGTCCGGGGGCAGATGGGGGAAGAAGGTCTCGCAAAGCTCGTCTGCGTAAAGGGCGCGCTCCTTGTTGGCTAGAAGGAACTTGAGGAGGCGGAAGGCCCCGGTGCGGCCAAAGCTTTTGGGGGAGAGCTCCTGCCCGCGGTAGCACACCCTGAACCCGCCCAGGGCGTAGACCTCGAGTTCCGGGGGCTCCTCGGGAAGGGGGATGAAAAGCAAGGGGGTAGCCAGGCGGGCCAACCACAGGACTGGGGCAGCCGGCCCGGTGGGAGGCTTGGGCGGGCGGGCGTGGAACAGGGTGCCCACCGCCACCACCTCGCCTCGGGCCCAAAGGGGGAAGCAGATCCGGGACCTTCCCTCGGCCTCAGGGCAGTCGGGAAGGCCATTCTTGAACCCCACCACCTCCCCTCGCCAGGCGGGGCAGTCCCGCATGGCACAGGTGGGTACCAACCCCAGCTCTAGCCGCTCCCCGCCCCGGGTGGCTACCCGGACGCCCGTGGCTTTGCTGAAGCGCTTGAGTTCCTTGAGAAGGTTGTGCCGGGCCTGGCTGACCTCGCCCCGATGGAGGTGTTGCTCCAAGGCCATGAGCCACGCCTCCCCCAGGCGGGTAAGAAGGGTGTAGAGGGTGCTGGCGAAAAGGGGACCGATGCGGGAAAGGGTGTCCAGGGCCTCCTCGTGCTTGGCCCCGGGTCGCGGGAGGCCAAGTTCAGAACCCCAATGAGGCCCTGGGGTAGCTCCAGGGGGTAAGAGATGTAGGTCTGGTAGCCCAGTTGCTTCACCTTTTGCCGCAGGTAGCGGGCATCTTGCTGGAGGGCATGAGTGTAAAGGGGCTCGCGCTTCAGGGCCACGATGCCCGGGTAGCCCTCCCCGAGCTGGAACCAAGGCTTTTCCAAAAAGGCCTTGCGGTGCAGGCCCTCGTAGGCGGTGAGGATCAGGTGGTGGCCTTCGGGGTCGGCCAGAAAGAGCTCGGCGGCCTCCATGCCCAGGGCCTTGCGCAAGGTGCCCAAGAAGGTCTCCAGGGCCTCTGGGAAGGCTTCGGGATGGATGGCGTAGGAGGTGCTGGGTGAAGCGGGAGAGCTCCAGCAGGAGGTCCGGGGACTCGGCCTTTTCTGGGTAAAACTCTATTAAAAAGCCCCCATCCTCCCGGTACCCCTGGCAGCGCAGGCGCTTGCCCTTGAGGAGCAGAGGGGTGCTGGCCCGGTAAGCTCCCCGCTTGAGCTCCCGCTGCACGGGGCATCGGGCGCAGAGAGGGCGGCCAAAGGGGTCCTGCCCCTGCACCAGGAGGGCACAGGGGAGATCAGACCCTTCCAGGCCCAAGGAGGGGTCGGCCTCGAGGACCTTGGCCCTTCCCCAGGGGTCTAGCCGGAGCCGGGCGAGGGGCTTCATCCCTTCTCAGGGTAGGGCCTTCTTCTAGGACAAATGTCCCGGGCTAGGCAAGTGGTTGCGAGGCGATGCCCCCACACTAAGGGCCGGAGGTGAGGATGGCGAGAAGGCTCCTACCCTTAGCCCTGGCCTTCCTCCTGGGCCTTTCCCTGGCCCAGGACGGCAAGGCCCTCTACGAGCAGTACTGCGCCGCCTGCCACGGGGCGGAGGGGCAGGGTATACCCGGGGCCATTCCCCCCTTGGCCGGGAACCCCAGGGTGGCCGACGAGGCCTACGTGGTGAAGGTGGTGCGGGAGGGGCTCTCTGGCCCCCTGGAGGTCAACGGGGTGGTCTATAACGGGGTCATGCCCCCCATGCCCCAGGTGGCGGAGGCCGACGCCCGGGCCATTGCCCAGTACCTCAAGAGCCTGTCCGGCGCTTCCGCCCAGCCTCCAGCCCCCGCACCCCAGGTACAGGGGGATCCCGCCTTGGGCCGGGCCCTCTATCTGGGACAGAAGGCCCTGCAGAACGGAGGGGCGCCCTGCCAGGCTTGCCACACTGTGGCCGGGGTGGGGTTTCTCGGGGAGGGTCTTTGGGCCGCGACCTGACGGATGCCGCTAAGCGGCTGGGGGGCGAGGCTGGCCTGAGGGCGGTTTTGCAGAACCCCGCCTTTTTGGTCATGCGGGAGGTTTATAAGGACAAGCCCTTGACCGAAGAAGAGGCTGCGGCCCTGGCGGCCTTCCTGGTCCAGGTTTCCCAGGAGGCGCCCCGGCCGGCTTCCCTCTACCTGGGCCGCTTCCTGGTGGCGGGGTTAGTCCTTTTGGGCCTTTTGCTTCTCTACCAGGCCATCCTCTGGCAACTGAGACCCAAGAGCCTAGCGGAGCGCATCCGGAGCCAGCTTAGGAGGTGAGCATGAAAGACTGGATCAAGGAAGTGGAAAACCCGGCGGAAAGGAAGTGGGAGGAGTTCTACCGCAACCGCTTCCAGCACGACAAAAGGGTGCGCACCACCCACGGGGTGAACTGCACGGGGTCTTGCTCCTGGGAGGTCTTCGTCAAGGATGGGATCGTCACCTGGGAGCTTCAAGCCACGGACTACCCGAGCCTCGAGGCGGGCCTCCCCCCCTACGAGCCCCGGGGGTGCCAGCGAGGCATCAGCTTCAGCTGGTACCTCTATAGCCCCATCCGGGTGAAGTACCCCTATGCCAGGGGGGCCCTCCTGGACCTCTGGCGGGAGGCCAAGCGGCAGAACCCGGACCCGGTGGCGGCCTGGGAGGCCATCCAACAGGACCCCCACAAGCGCAAGCGCTACCAGAAGGCAAGGGGCAAGGGAGGGTTTAGGCGGGCCAGCTGGGAGGAGGTGCTGGAGCTCATTGCCGCTGCGGTGGTCTCCACGGTGAAGCGCTACGGCCCCGATAGGGTCATCGGCTTCTCCCCCATCCCTGCCATGAGCCAGATCTCCTACGCCGCCGGGAGCCGCTTCCTTTCCCTCCTGGGCGGTGTACCCCTTAGCTTTTACGACTGGTACTGCGACCTGCCCAACGCCTCCCCGGAGATCTGGGGCGAGCAGACGGATGTCCACGAGTCCGCCGACTGGTACAACGCCCGGTTCATCGCCGTCATGGGCTCCAACCTCAACATGACCCGTACCCCCGACACCCACTTCATCGCCGAGGTGCGGCATGCGGGGGCCAAGCTCACCGTCTTCAGCCCCGACTTTTCCCAGGTGTCCAAGTACGCGGACTGGTGGATTCCCATCCACCCTGGCCAGGATGGGGCCTTCTGGATGGCGGTGAACCACGTGCTCTTGAAGGAGTACTACGCCGATCGGGAGGTCCCTTACTTCCAGGACTACCTGAAGCGCTACACCGACGCCCCCTTGCTCATAGAGATCCGGGAAGGGCGCCCGGGCCGCTACCTGCGGGCCAACCGCCTTTCGGAGTACGCCGAGGAGGAGAACGGGGACTTCAAGCTCCTGATCTTTGACGAAACCAAGGGCCCCAGGATGCCCGGAGGCACCCTCGGCTTCCGCTGGCAGAAGGAAAAGGGGAAGTGGAACCTGAAGTTGGAGGACCCCAAGACGGGGGAGCCCCTCTCCCCCCGCCTCACCCTCCTCGGGGTGGAGGACGAGGTGGTCTTGGTGGAGTTTGACGACTTCGCCTCGGACCAAAAGCTCCGGCGGGGCGTGCCGGTGAAGTACGTGACCACCAAGGAGGGGGAGAAGGTGGCGGTGGCCACGGTCTTTGACCTGCTCATGGCCCAGTTCGGGGTGGGCCGGGGTCTTCCTGGGGACTACCCCAGGGACTACGGGGATGACCTGCCCTACACCCCGGCTTGGCAGGAGAAATGGACGGGGATCCACCGGGAAACCCTCCTCCGGTACGCCCGGGCCTGGGGAGAGAACGGCCTGAAAACCAAGGGTAAGAACCTCATCATCATCGGGGCCGGCATCAACCACTGGTACCACAACAACCTCATGTACCGGGCGGGGATCGTGGCCTTGATGCTCACAGGAAGCGTGGGGGTGAACGGGGGCGGCCTCGCCCACTACGTGGGTCAGGAGAAGCTGGCCAACCAGGCCAGCTGGGGCCCCATCGCCTTCGCCACCGACTGGGGCTACCCTCCGCGGCAGCAGAACACCCCCAGCTTCCACTACGTCCACTCCGACCAGTGGCGCTACGAGCGGGGCTTCGCCGCCTACGATAAGACAGCCCAGGGGCTTTCCGATCACACCATTGACCACCAGGTGCGGGCCGTGCGCAAGGGGTGGCTTCCCTTCTTCCCGCAGTTCAACAAGAACCCCCTGCAGGTGGTGGCGGAGGCTGAGGCCAAGGGGGCCAAGACCGAGGCGGAGATCGTCCAGTACGTGGTGGAGGCTTTGAAGCGGGGCGAACTTAAGTTCGCCGTGGAAGACCCCGATGCTCCCGAGAACTGGCCTCGAGTCTGGTTCATCTGGCGGGGGAACGCCATCGGTACCAGCGCCAAGGGGCACGAGTACTTCCTCAAGCACTACCTGGGCACCCACACCAACACCATCGCCGAGGAGAAGGCCGAGGGGCAGGTGCAGGAGGTGGTTTACCGCAAACCGGCCCCCGAGGGGAAGCTGGACCTGGTGGTGGACCTCAACTTCCGCATGGACACCAGCGCCCTCTACTCGGACATCGTCCTGCCCGCCGCCACCTGGTACGAGAAGGATGACCTCAATACCACTGACCTGCACACCTTCATCAACCCCCTCCAAGCCGCTGTGCCCCCTGCCTGGGAGTCCAAGCCGGACTGGGAGATCTTCAAGGCCGTGGCCAAGAAGGTGTCGGAGCTGGCCCGGGTACACCTGCCCAAGCCGGTGAAGGACCTGGTGATGATCCCTTTGCAGCACGACACCCCGGACGAGCTGGCCCAGACTGAGGACCGGGACTGGAAGAAGGGAGAGGTGGAGGCCATCCCCGGCAAGACCATGCCCAAGTTCCGGGTGGTGGAGCGGGACTACACCCTGCTCTACGAGAAGATGGTCACCCTGGGCCCGGCGGTGGAGAAGAACGGGGTGGGGATGCACGGGCTTACCATCCCGGTAGAGGACTTCTACCGGGAGCTCGCCGAGCGGCAGCCCCGCTTCTTCCAGGGCGAGAAGCGGCCGAGCCTCGAGGAGGCCAAGGAGGTGGCCGAGGCCATTCTCCTCCTGGACCCGGTGTCCAACGGAGAGCTGGCTTACCGGGCCTTCTTGGACGAGGAGAAAAAGACCGGGGTGAAGCTCACCGACCTGGCTGAAGGCAACCGCAACGTACGCATTTCCTTCAAAGACATCGTGGCTCAGCCCCGCCGCCAGCTCACCACCCCTACCTGGAGCGCCATCATCAACCATGGGCGGGCCTACAGCCCCTACACCCTAAACGTGGAGCGCCAGATCCCCTGGCGCACCCTTACAGGGCGGCAACACTTCTACCTGGACCACCCCAACTACCTGGCCTTCGGCGAGCACCTGCCCACCTACAAGCCGCGGCCGGACGTCCTCATGCTCCAGGAAACGGAAAAGAGTGCCCTCGAGGCCCAGGGTAAGCTCCTCAACTACATCACCCCCCACGGGAAGTGGTCCATCCACTCCACCTACTCCGAGAACCGCCACATGATGACCCTTTCCCGGGGAGGCTACCCGGTCTGGCTCAACGATAAGGATGCCGCGGAACTGGGCATCCAGGACAACGACTGGGTGGAGCTCTTCAACGACAACGGCGTCTTCGTCCAGCGGGCCATTGTTTCCGCCCGTATTCCCCGGGGTACGGTCTTCGTGTACCACGCCACGGAGCGGACCGTGGGCATTCCCAAAAGCCCCTTGCGGGGCAAGCGGGCGGGAATGAACAACTCCATCACCCGCGCAAGGCTCAAGCCCGTGCTCATGTCGGGGGGCTACGCCCAGTTCACTTACGCCTTCAACTACTGGGGCCCCGTGGGGGTGAACCGGGACACCTGGGTTTACGTGCGCAAGCTGGAGAAGCCCCCGGAGTGGTAAGGAGGAAGCCATGAAGGTTAGAGCCCACGTTTCCATGCTTTTCCACCTGGACAAGTGCATCGGCTGCCACACGTGCTCCATTGCCTGCAAGAACCTGTGGACCGACCGCAAAGGTGCGGAGTACATGTGGTGGAACAACGTGGAAACCCGGCCCGGTACCGGGTACCCCACGGGTTGGGAGGACCAGGAGCGCTTCCGGGGCGGCTGGGAGTACAAGGACGGCCACCTGAACCTCCGCCTCCACTCCCGGGCCCAGGGACTTTTCCGTCTCTTCTTTAACCCCGCCCTCCCTTCCCTGGACGACTACTACGAGCCCTTCACCTTCCGCTACTCGGACCTCTTCACCGCCCCCGAGGGAGA